>NZ_JBEXRO010000002.1:162888-533801 GCF_040613095.1 Streptomyces sp. NPDC006309
CCGGATGGCCGGATGGCCGGATGGCCGGATGGCCGGATGGCCGGATGGCCGGATGGCCGGATGGCCGGATGGCCGGATGGCCGGATGGCCGGATGGCGGGGCGTCTGTCAGCCGCTTCGTCCGGTCCGCCGGTCGGCCGGTCGGCTCGCCGGCCCGCCACTTGGGCGGTCCGCCGGGGCGCCGGTTTACCTGCCAGCCGGTCCACCGATGCACACCGGTCCACCGCTCTGTCCTGGGCACCGGACCCCGGGCCACCGGACCACTGTGCGCCGGTGTGGCAACGGCCGTCGGAGGGACTTTCGTTGCGCAGCGGGAGGGGCGCCGGCGGGCGGGGCGTGTGGGTTACCAGGGCAATTGCCCGGCCACGCGCAGGTGTTGTACGGCGTACGACCGCCATGGGCGCCAGGTGCCGGGGAGGTCGGCGCCGGGCGGGGACACGTCCGGATCGCCGAGGGCGCGTACGCGCAGGGCGGCGGCGACGGCCGGGTCCATGCCGGGCAGGGCGAGCAGGGCCTCCTCGGCGTCGTCCCGGTCGGCGCCCGCGTCCAGCCGTACGGTGCCGTCGGCGAGGGCGGCGGCCAGCGCGCCCAGCGGCCCGGCGGGCTCGGCCTCGGCGAGGACGGCGGGCTCGGGGAAGAGATGCGTGAGGCTGCCGCAGGGCGCGTCGAGGGCCTTGCCGTACCTGCGGACCAGCTCCTGGGCGCCCCGGGTGCCGGCCAGGGCGCGCACGGCGGGCTCCAGCGGGTCCACCGCACCGGGTGAGCGCAGTCCGGGCCGGGCGGCGACGAGCGGGGCGAGCCGTGGGGCGGCGCCGAGGCGTTCGTCGACGGCGTACGGGTCGGCGTCCAGGTCGAACAGCCGGCGCAGCCGTTGCACGGCGGTGGTCAGGTCCCGGGGGTCGGTGAGGTTCAGCCGGGCCTCCAGCCAGCCGCCCGGGTGGGTGCCGGCACCGGCCCGGGAGGCCCGGGTGCGTTCGTGGACGGCGACGAGCGCGGTGCCATACGGCAGCCGCAGACTGCGCCGGTAGGTACGGCCGCCCGGGCGGCCGGTCACCTCCTCGACTCCCAGTACGGCCTCCTGGGCGAGCTGGTCGAAGACGGCGGCGGCCTGGTACGGGCCCCGGTGGGCGAGCCGCAGCGGGATGCCCGCGCCGGGCGCGGCGCGGCGGACGCCCCGGCCCCGGGGGGCGGCGGCACGCACTTCGGTGGGTGTCGCGTCGTACACCTCGCGGATGGTGTCGTTGAACTGCCGCACGCTGGCGAACCCGGACGCGAACGCGATCTCGGTGACGGGCAGGTCGGTGGTCCGCAGCAGCACCCGCGCGGTGTGCGCCCGCTGGGCACGGGCGAGCGCGACGGGCCCGGCGCCCAGTTCCGCGGTGAGCTGCCGCTGGACCTGCCGGGCGCTGTAGCCGAGCCGCGCGGCGAGCCCGGCGACGCCCTCGCGGTCCACGACGCCGTCGGCGATCAGGCGCATGGCCCGGCCGACGACGTCCGCGCGGACGTTCCACTCCGCCGAGCCGGGCACGGCGTCCGGCCGGCACCGCCGGCAGGCGCGGAACCCGGAGCCCTGGGCGGCGGCGACGGTCGCGAAGAACCGCACGTTGTGCCGCTTGGGCGTCACCGCCGGGCAGCTGGGCCGGCAGTAGATCCCGGTGGTCTCGACAGCGAAGAAGAACGCCCCGTCGAACCGTCCGTCCCGGCTGCGTACCGCCTCGTACCTGGTGTCCGCGTCCATCACGTGTTCCAGTGTGCGCCCGGCCGAGGGACGCGGCTGGCGGAAATCGGACGTGGACCGGGCGCCCGCCGAGCGACGGGACCCGGGAGCGGTGGCTTCCGGGTCCCGTCGCTCGGCGTGAGCCGGTCAGTGCCAGGACCTGCGCTTGGCCTCGCCCGCGGCCTTGCCGGCGAGGCCCCTGCGCTGCCACTCCTTCTTCAGCTCGGACCGGAGCCGCGCGTCGGACTTGGCCACGGTCCACTGGTTCTCCCGCACGAGCTTGCGGTAGCTCTCCAGCCGCCGGTCCGGAAGGTCGCCGTTCTCCACGGCGGACCGCACCGCGCAGCCCGGCTCGGCCTCGTGGGCGCAGTCATGGAACCGGCACCCCGCGGCCAGTTCCTCGATCTCGGCGAACACCTGCCCGACCCCGGTCCCGGCGTCGTACATGCCGACGCCCCGCAGCCCGGGCGTGTCGATGAGGACGCCGCCGGAGGGCAGGGTGAGCAGGCTGCGGGTGGTCGTGGTGTGCCGGCCCTTGCCGTCGACGTCACGGGCGGCCTGCACCTGCATGATGTCCGCGCCGGCGAGCCCGTTGGCGAGCGTGGACTTGCCCGCGCCGGACTGGCCGAGCAGCACGCTCGTACCGGAGCCGACCAGCGTGGCGAGGGCGTCGAGGCCGTCGCCGTGCAGGGCGCTGACGGGGATCACGGGCACGCCGGGCGCGCTGGTCTCCACGTCCTGCACGAGGTGGGCCAGGGTGGCCGGGTCCGGCACGAGGTCGGCCTTGGTGAGGACGACGACGGGTTGCGCGCCGGACTCCCAGGCGAGGGCGAGGAAGCGTTCGACGCGGCCGAGGTCGAGTTCCACGGCGAGGGACACGGCGACGACGGCGTGGTCGACGTTGGCGGCGAGGATCTGCCCCTCGGACCGCTTGGAGGAGGTGGAGCGGACGAAGGCGGTGCGGCGCGGCAGATACGCGCGGACGTAGCGGGGGTGGCCGCCGGGGTCGACGGCGGCCCAGTCGCCGGTGCACACGACCCGCAGCGGGTCGTGCGGGGTGACGAAGGCGGTGTCGGCGCGGACGACTCCGTCGGCGGTGACGACGTCGCACTGGCCGCGGTCGACCCGGACGACCCGGCCGGGCAGGAGGCCGTCGGCCGCGTGGGGGGCGAACGCGTCGGCCCAGTCCTCGTCCCAGCCGTAGCGGGCGAGGGCAGTGCGGACAGCGGAGGTGGAAGTCAAGGGAGACCCTTCACAGGGTGGCCCCGGGCAGGCGCGTCTGAGGCGCGGTCGGTCAGCCGGTGGCCACGAAGGTGGACTTGAGGAGTTCCTGGGGGAGGGCAGCGCCCGGCGCAGTCACAGCCATCGTCGACACCTCCTCGCCTCGCTCGCGCGTCCGCACACCACCTCGGCGTGCCCGGCAACTGTAGCCCACGGGCGGGGACATGCGTCAAAGCGTTTATCCGCCCGGCCCCGGCCGCCCGACCGAGGGCGCCCGCCGGTTCTCCCTCGCCGGCTCTCCGTTCCCGTTCCGTCCCGTTCCTTCCCCGGCGTCAGCTCACCGCGCAGGCCGCCCCGTTGAGGGTGAAGGCGGACGGGGGCCGGTTCGCGTCGTGCCAGGAGCCGAGGAAACCGAAGGACACGGTGCCGTGCGCGGCCACGGTTCTGTTGTAGTCGGCGGCGGTGGCGGTGACGCGGGAGCCGTCCTGGTGGACGGTGGCGTCCCACATGTTGCCGACCTGCTGGCCGTCGCGGAAGGACCAGGAGACGCGCCAGCCGGTGAGGGCCCGGTCGGTGGTGACGGTCACGGTGGCCTGGAAGCCGTCGGGCCACTGGCCGACCAGGTGGTAGGCGATCCGGCAGCCGGTGGTCCGCGGGGTGGCGGGGGTGCTCGTGGGGCGGGGCCGGGGAGCGGCGGAGGAGGTGCCCTGGGGCTCGGGGCCGGGTTCCTCCGGGACGGGCGCGGTCGTGGTGCCGGCCGCGGAGGGAGTGGCGGACGGTGTGGCGGACGGCGGCGCGGTCGTGGCCGGGCGGGCGGTGGTGTGGGAGGCGCCGCGGTCGGCGGCCGTCTGCCGGTTGTCACGGGCTTCGGCGACGCCGTCGCCGGAGGCGCCGAACGGCATCATCGACACGCCGAGCGCGAGCGCCGACAGCAGGACCGCGGCGGCGAGCAGTCCGCCGCGCAGGACGCGGCTGCGGCCCGCACCCTCCTCGGCGTCCCCCGTGCCGGGTCCGGACGGGCCGGGGCGGCCCGCGCCGAGACGGACCTCGGCGGCGCGGCGGCGGCGCTCCAGGTAGGCGAGGCCGCCCCAGCCGATCACCCCGCCGGCCAGCGCGGCGGGCAGGCCGCCGCCGTGCAGGCGCAGGCAGGCGGCGGCCTCGGCGCACTGCACGCAGGTCGCGAGGTGCCGGGAGAGGTCGGCGGGGGTCTCGGTGGCGGCCGAACGGGTGACCGCATCCAGCAGGCGGGCGTACGAGCGGCACTCCGCGTCCGTCAGGGAGTCGAGGTGGGCGCGGTGGCAGCGGTCCCGGAACAGGGTGCGGACCTGGTCGAGTTCGCCGGCGGCGGTGGCCGGGTCCAGGCCGAGCCGGCGGGCCACGGTGGGCAGGGGCAGCGCCTCCACCTCGGCCAGCCACAGCAGCGCGGCGTCGGCCTCCTGCATGTCCCGCAGGCCGCGCAGCGCGACCGGGCGGTGCAGCGGCGCTCCCGTGAAGCGGGCGGCGCCCGGCGAGTTGAGCCACAGTCTCAGGTCGGGGTCGAGCCGGTGTCCCTGGCCGCCCGCCTCCCAGGCCGCCGCGGTGTTGCGTACGGCGGTGAGCAGCGCCGGGATCGTGGGCAGCCGGGCGGTGCGGCGGCCGGCGCCGCGCACGTGGGGGGCGGCGGCGGCGCGGACCTCGCGCATGCCGAGCGTGAACGCCTCGGTCGCCAGCTGGTGGGCCGTCAGGGACCCGGAGGTGCACAGGTCCGCGTACGAGAGCACGGCGTCCCAGCACTCCGCGAACAGCGCGGCCTCGGTGTCGTCCTGGGGGGTCGGCAGGTCGGGCATGGGACTCCTGCATCCACGTGCGAGTCAACTCACCAGAGGGGGAATGGAGTTGTAGGGGACCTCGCGGGAGGACACAGAGCCTTTCACGGCCTCGACACAACTGACAAGCTGCCTGTTCACATCCTGTTACCGAAGGTCATCACCCGGACGCGTGGCACGACGGCCCGTGGCTCCCGCCTCTGGTACGGACGCGGACGCGGCCCCGTTCACCGGCCACGCCCGCGTATCGCGGGATCCTCGTCCGGCGGGGTCAGACCCCGGCCGGCGTCTCCGTCCCCTCCGCCGTTTCCCGCGCGGGCAGGCTGTCCATGAAGGAGCTGACGGAGAAGACCGCGCGGCCCGGTCCGGGCGGGCCGTAGCCGGGCGGGGAGGACAGGCCGAAGTCGTCCATCGTCTGCCGGTAGGCCTGGAGCAGCCGGATGTGGTACTCCAGCGGCGCGCCCTGCGGGTTGGCCTTGCCGAGCGGGGTGGTGGGCTCCGGGCACCAGGTGGTGAAGCGGGGCGTGATGCCGTGCGACATGAAGAACCGCAGGCCCTCGGTGGTGGAGGCGATGGCCTCGTCGACGGTGGTGAAGCCGAAGGGCTCGGCCATCTCCACCCCGGCCACGAAGTTGGGGATGACGTTGCGGGCGCCGAAGACGTCGGCGGAGTCGAGGATCCGCTTGTGCCACTCGTCGCGGCCGACGTAGCGCTCCTTGCCGGGGCAGTACAGCTCGAACAGCCGGCGGTCCCACACCTCGAAGTTGGGGTGGTAGATCTGCACGCCGTAGTCCTTGAACCGCTGCACGTCGTCCTTCGGCAGCGCCTGCGCCACGACCTTGCCGATCCACCGGCCCGGGAAGCGCTCCTCGATGGCCTTGGCGTAGTGGCCGTAGAAGTCGGCCTCGTCCCGGCCCGCCACCGTCTTGGTGATCGCACCGCCGGTGAGGGTGTACGCGGTGGACGCCTTCTGGGTGTCGTACCGGTCGATGATCTCCAGCGCCTCGAGGACCTCCTCGACGTCCTTGACCCCGGTGTACGGCCGGCCGGCGGCCTTGTGCTGGCGCCAGTTGTGGTTGATGTCGCAGTACTGGCACTCCTCCTTGGCGCCGAAGTACTGGCACACCCGGAAGACGGTCAGATAGATCAGATAGCCCCACTGGATGGTCGGGGCGACCTCCATCACGGACTTCCCGTTGGACAGGGTGTGCCGGTAGTACTCGGGCATCGGCGGCACGCCCACGTCGGCGATGCGCCTGCCGTCCAGGTACAGCCCCAGCAGCCCCTCCTCGTCGGAGGCGACCCGGTAGGGGGAGGCGGGGTTCACCCGTACGGAGACGACCGTACGCCTCAGGTCGTACGGGCCGCCCGTCAGGATGATCTCTTCCGGGGGCCGGCGCAGCGCGGCCTCGCCCAGCTCGGGCAGGGTGCCGTGGTCGAAGGAGAAGATGAAGTAAGACTTCGGCTTGACGTCCCCGTCCTCGTTGTCGCTGAGGGCGGACTCGTCGAAGGCGACACCGCCCCGGAGCAGGTCCTCCTTGAAGACGGCCTCCCGGGGCACCTGCGGGAAGCGCTCCATCAGATCCTCGACCAGCGCGGTACGACTGCCCATTCGTCTGTCTCCTCCCGGCTCAGGCGTACATCCCTCACCGTATGCCCCCGCCTCCGGCTTCCCCGTGCCGGGTCCCCGCCGGGCGCACGCCGTGTCCCGGCCCGGACCGTGCGCAGCCCGCGCCGGTCAGGCCGTGCGCTCCAGCGCCGCTCGGTCGACGGCGTGAAGGAGGCCGGCGCCCGACACCAGCCGCTCGGCCTCCTCCACCACCGTGCGGCCGAGGCGGGCGACCTCGTTGCCCTGGGAGCCGGCCAGGTGCGGGGTGACGAAGGCGTTCGGCAGGTCGTACAGCGCGGAGCCGGCGGGCAGCGGTTCGGGATCGGTGACGTCCAGGACGGCACGGAGGCGTCCGGTGCGCAGCTCCCCGACCAGTGCCTCGTGGTCGACCAGGGCGCCGCGCGCGGTGTTGATCAGCACCGCTCCCGTGGGCATGAGGGCGAGTTCGCGGGCGCCGATCAGATGACGGGTCTCGGCGGTCTCGGGGGCGTGCAGGGTGACGATGTCGCAGGTGCGCAGCAGCTCGTCCAGGGGCAGCAGCGGTACGCCGAGGCGGCCGGCCTCCGCCGCGTCCGCGTAGGGGTCGGCGAGCGCGACCCTGAGATCGTGCGGGCGGAGCAGTTCGATCAGGCGGCGGCCGACGCGGGAGGCACCGACGATCCCGACCCGCCGGCCGTGGTTGCCGATGCCGGGGACGATGCCCTCGTAGGGGAAGGCGCGCCGGGTGCGCAGCTGGTCGCGGAAGCCGAGGACGTCCTTGCCGGCGAGCAGGATCATGGCGAGCGTGTACTCGGCGACGGGCAGGGCGTTGGCGGCGGCGGCCGAGGAGACGAGGATGCCCCGCTGCCAGACCTCGGGGGTGGCGAACCCCTTGACCGAGCCGGCCGCGTGCAGCACGGCGCGCAGTCGTGGTGCGGCGTCCAGGGCGGCCGCGTCCAGGCGGGGGCAGCCCCAGCCGGTGACGAGGATCTCGGTGCGGGCCAGGACCCGGCGCACCCCGGGTCCGGTGAAGTCGTGCGCCACCAGGGCGGGATCGATCGCCACGCACGCCCGCAGCCGAGCGAGCAGCGCGGGCGGGAAGAGGTGCGGCAGGTTCTCGGCGGCCATCGCGAACAGTGCCTGGGGACGCTCGGGCACAAAAGTGACCTTCCGGCTCGGTGGCACGCGGGCAGCAAGCGTTCTCTACGGTAGGTGGCGCCGGACAAGAGGGTCAACGGACACGCGAGTTCCCGGGAGGGACGCAGACATGACGGAGAGCGCAGGGGCGACGGAACCGGCGACGGGAGGCGTGCGGCCGGGGACCGTCTTGCCGGGGTTGCCGGGCCGGCGCGAGCACGCGGGCGGGTACACCAACTGGGCGCGCACCGTGCGGTACGCGGCGCGGGAGCTGCACCGTCCGCGCACGCCGGAGGAGCTTTCGGCGCTGGTGGCGGGCAGTACCCGGGTGCGGGTGCTGGGCAGCGGGCACTCCTTCAACCGGATCGCCGACCCGGGCCCGGACGGCGTCCTGCTGTCCACCGCCGGGCTGCCGCCGGTGACGGAGGTGGACACGGCGGCCCGTACGGTCCGGGTGTCCGGCGGGGTCCGGTACGCCGAACTGGCCCGCGCGGTCCACGCGCACGGTCTGGCCCTGCCCAACATGGCGTCCCTGCCGCACATCTCGGTGGCCGGCTCCGTGGCGACCGGCACGCACGGTTCGGGTGTCGGCAACGGGCCGCTGGCGTCGGCGGTCCGGGAGGTGGAGCTGGTCGTCGCGGACGGTACGGCGGTGACGATCGGCCGGGACGACTCCCGTTTCGACGGGGCCGTGACCTCCCTCGGCGCGCTGGGTGTCGTCACCGCGCTGACGCTCGCGCTGGAGCCGGCCTATGAGGTGGAGCAGCGGGTGTACACCGAACTGCCCTTGGAGAAGCTGGATTTCGAGACCGTGGCGGCGGCCGGGTACAGCGTGAGCCTGTTCACGGACTGGCGGGAGCCGGGGTTCCGGCAGGTGTGGGTCAAGCGGCGCACGGACGGCCCGGCGGTGGACTTCCCGTGGGCGGCGCCCGCGGCCGTACCGCTGCACCCGGTGCCGGGGATGCCCGCGGCCAACTGCACCGCACAGCTGGGCGTGCCGGGGCCGTGGCACGAGCGGCTGCCGCACTTCCGGGCGGAGTTCACGCCGAGCAGCGGGGAGGAGATCCAGTCGGAGTACCTGCTGCCGCGGTCGGCGGCGCTCGACGCGCTGCACGCGGTCGACGGGATACGGGGCACGGTCGCCGGCGTCCTCCAGGTCTGCGAGGTGCGTACGGTCGCCGCCGACCGGCAGTGGCTCAGCCCCGCCCACGGCCGGGACTCGGTCGCGCTGCACTTCACCTGGGTGCGCGACGAGGCGGCGGTCCTGCCGGTGGTGCGCCGGCTGGAGGAGGTGCTCGACCCGTTCGATCCGCGTCCGCACTGGGGCAAGGTGTACGAGATGCCGCCGGCCGTGGTCCGCCGGCGGTACGCGCGTCTGCCCGGCTTCCGGGCGCTGGTCCGTTCCCTGGACCCCGGCGGCACCTTCACCAACGCCTTCGTACGGGACCTCCTCGACGGCTGACCGGCCCCGCGGGAACCGCCCGTCTCCCCCGCGGCCGCCTCCCTGCGCGGCCCCCGGCGGCCCCCGCCCGGGGCCCTTGTCGGACGTCCGCCCCAGCCCATAGCCTGACGGCCGCGCCGGTGCCGATGCCGCACCGGCCCGGCCGGCACCGGAAGGACAGCCGCGTGAAGCCCACCTCACGTGACCTCCGTACCGCGGACCACGACGAGACGCCGCGCCGGATCACCGCCGGGGCTCCCGCCTCCCGGCGGCCCCCGTGACAGCGCCCTGCCCGGTACGACGACGGAGGACGCACGTGTCCGGACCGCATCAAGGGCTGACCCAGGAGACCGATGTCTTTGCGCACCCGCACCGCCGACCACGTCGAGGACGTCTCACCGGGTTCCGGGGCGCTGCCGCCCCGCGCCTGGTACGCCACCTCGGACGCCAAGTCCCTCTCACTGAACGGAAGCTGGCGCTTCCGGCTGTCGCCGACGGCCGACGCCGAGGACGACTCCTTCGCGGCGCCGGGGTACGACGCCGGTGACTGGGCGGAGATCTCCGTGCCCGGCCACTGGGTGCTCCAGGGCCACGGCTCCCCCGTCTACACCAACCACCGCTACCCGTTCCCGGTGGACCCGCCCCGGGTGCCGACCGAGAACCCGACCGGCGACCACCTGCGCGTCTTCGACCTCCCGGCGGACTGGCCGGCACCGTCCGGCGGTGGTGCCGGCTTACGCTTCGACGGGGTGGAGTCCTGCGCCCGGGTCTGGCTGAACGGCACGGACCTCGGCCATTTCAAGGGCTCCCGGCTGCCGCACGAGTTCCCGGTCGGCCCCCTGCTGAGGGCCGGGGGAAACGTCCTGGCGGTCCGCGTCCACCAGTGGTCGGCCGGCTCCTACCTGGAGGACCAGGACCAGTGGTGGCTGCCGGGCGTCTTCCGTGACGTCACCCTGCTGCACCGGCCGGCCGGCGGCGTCGCGGACTTCTTCGTGCACGCCTCCTACGACCACACGGCCGGCGCGGGCACCCTGCGCGTCGACTCCGACGTGCCGGGCCGGGTGACCGTCCCGGAGCTGGGCATCGACATCGCGACGGGCGAGCCGGCGACCGTGCCCGTCGCACCGTGGTCCGCCGAGTCACCCCGGCTCTACGACGGCGTCCTGGCCACCGGGGGCGAGCGGGTGCCGCTGCGCGTCGGCTTCCGCACCGTGGAGCTGTCGGACGGCCTGATCGAGGTCAACGGCCTCCCGGTGCTCTTCAAGGGCGTCAACCGGCACGAGTGGCATCCGGAGCGGGGCCGCGCCCTGGATCTGGAGACCATGCGTGAGGACGTGCTGCTGATGAAGCGGCACAACATCAACGCGGTCCGCACCTCCCACTACCCGCCGCACCCGGCCTTCCTCGACCTGTGCGACACGTACGGCCTGTGGGTGATCGACGAATGCGACCTGGAGACGCACGGCTTCACCGAACAGGGCTGGCGGGACAACCCCGTCGACGACGACCGCTGGACCCCGGCGCTGCTCGACCGGGCGGCCCGCATGGTCGAACGGGACAAGAACCACCCGTCGGTCGTCATCTGGTCGCTCGGCAACGAGGCCGGCACCGGCCGGGGCCTGACGGCGATGGCCGCGTGGATCCGCGCCCGCGACAGCTCCCGCCCGGTCCACTACGAGGGGGACCACGACTGCCGTGACACGGACGTGTACTCACGGATGTACGTCGGCCACGCCGAGGTCGAGCGGATCGGCCGCGGCCTGGACGGCGGCCCCCGCAAACGCCGCGCGCTCCCCTTCCTGCTCTGCGAGTACGCGCACGCCATGGGCAACGGCCCCGGCGGACTCGCCGACTACCAGCGGCTGTTCGAGGCCCACGGCCGGCTCCAGGGCGGTTTCGTCTGGGAGTGGATCGACCACGGCATCGCCCACCCCGAGCTGGGCTACGCGTACGGCGGTGACTTCGGCGAGGAGCTGCACGACGGCAACTTCGTCTGCGACGGCCTGCTGTTCCCCGACCGCCGCCCCTCCCCCGGCCTGGCCGAGTACAAGAAGGTGATCGAGCCGGTCGCCATCGCCGCGTCACCCCCGCGCGAGCGGAGCCGGCGGCCCGGGACGGACGCGCACGGCACGGTGCGCATCACCAACCGGTACGACGCCACCGACCTGTCGGCGCTGGCGTTCACCTGGGCCTACGACGTGGAGGGCGCGACGGTGCGGTCCGGCACCCTGCCGGTGCCCGCGCTGGCCCCCGGGGAGAGTGCCGAGGTCGGGCTGCCCGCCGTGCCGGCCGGCGCACCGGCCGGTGAGGCCCACTGGACCGTCCGTGCGGTGCTCGCCTCCGGCACGGCGTGGGCGCCGCCCGGCCACGTCGTCGCGTGGGGCCAGATCCCGGCCTCGGCGCGCCGGGTCCCGTACGTCGCCGCGACCGCCCGGCCGGTGCACGGGGACGGCCTCGTCACCCTCGGCCCCGGTGTCTTCGACGCCCGCACCGGGGCGCCGCGGACGATCGGCGGGGTGGCCGTCACCGGTCTGCGCCTCGACGTGTGGCGGGCGACCACCGACAACGACGACGGCGCCGCCTGGCAGGGCGACCCGCGCCACGGGCCGCTGTGGCGCGGGCTCGGCCTGCACCGGATGCGGCACCGCCTGGACGCGGTCGAGGCCGGCGGCGACGCGCTGACGGTCCGCACCCGGGTGGCGCCGGCCGGCGGGGAGCTGGGCCTGTCGGCGGTGTACCGCTGGACGTCCGGCGGAGACCGGCTCCGGCTGACCGTGTCCACCGTCCCGGAAGGCCACTGGAGCGTCCCGCTGCCCCGTCTCGGCATCCGCTTCGGACTGTCCGGGGCCGACCGTGTGCGCTGGTACGGCGGCGGCCCCGGCGAGGCGTACCCGGACACCAGGACGGCGTCCGCGGCCGGCCGCTGGGAGTCGGCCGTGGACGACATGCAGACCCCGTACGTCCGCCCCCAGGAGAACGGCGCGCGCATCGACGTCCGCTGGGCGGAGCTGGGCGGCCTGCGCGTGGAGGGCGACCCGGCGTTCTTCCTCACCGTCCGCCGCTGGACCACCGAGCAGCTGGACGCCGCCGCCCACCGCTCCGACCTGGTCCCGGGCGGCACGGTCTGGGTCAACCTCGACCACGGCCAGCACGGCATCGGCTCCCAGTCCTGCGGCCCGGGCCCGCTGCCCCGCTACCACCTGCGCGCGGAACCGGCGGAGTTCTCCTTCGTCTTCTCCCCGCAGTCCTCCTCCTCGCAGTCCTCCTCCCCGCAGTCCATGTCCCCGCAGTCCTCCTCCTCGCCGCCCGGAACCCGCCTCGCCTGATCCCGCCCCGCCCGGGCCCGGCTCCCTAGAGGCTCTAGGATGGCTCCTAGCAGACCAAGGGGAGGTGGGCGGATGGCCCGGGTGGGGCTCACCGCCGAACGGCTGGTGGCAGCCGCCGCGGACCTGGCGGACGAGGCCGGCCTCGACCACGTCAGTATCTCCGCGCTGGCCCGGCGTTTCGGCGTCAGGGACGCCAGCCTGTACTCGCACGTCCGCAACCTTCAGGACCTGCGCACGCGGCTCGCGCTGCACGCGGGCGGCGAGCTGATCGACCGGATCGCGGTGGCCGTCGCCGGCCGCGCGGGCAAGGAGGCGCTGACCGCGTTCGCCGGCGCCTACCGGGCCTACGCCCTGGAGCACCCGGGCCGGTACGCGGCCACCCAGATCCGCATCGACCAGACCCTGGTCGCCGGCTCCCCGGCGCTGCGCCGCACCACCGAGATCACCTACGGCATGCTGCGGGCCTACGGCCTGGACGAGCCCGACCTGACGGACGCGGTACGGCTGTTGCGCAGCACCTTCCACGGCTACTGCGTCCTGGAGGCGGCCGGGGGGTTCGGCGCGGCGCGGCCCGTCGCCCGGTCCTGGGACAAGGCGGTCGACGCCCTGCACCTCACCCTCGCGCACTGGCCCCGGGAGCGGAAGAGCGATGGCTGACCGCCCGCACCACGACGTCACCGGCCGCGGCCCCGTCCTGCTGCTGATGCCGGGCGGGGCCGGGCACCCGATGGGTCTCGGCCCGCTGACCGAGCGGCTGGCGCGGCGCTTCACCGTGGTGACGTACGACCCGCTCGGCCTCGCCCACGGCCGGCTCGGACTGCCGGTCGCCGAGCAGCGGGTGGCGGACTGGAGCGAAGGGGCGCACCGGGTGCTGGAGGAGGTCCTGCCGCCCGGCGAGCGGGCGTACGCCTTCGGGACCAGTTCCGGCGGCATCGCGGTCCTCGACCTGCTCGCCCGGCACCCGGAACGGCTGGCGCACGTGGTCGCGCACGAACCGCCGTGCGTGACCCTGCTGCCGGACGGGGCGCGGCGCCGCCAGGAGCTGATCGACGGCCTCGACGGCCCCGGCCGGCCACCCGCCGAGGGGGAGTCGGCGACGCCGATGGGCGTGTTCCTGGCCCACGTCCTGCGCCCGTTCACCGCCTGGACACCACGGTTCACGACCGACCGTCTCACCGTGGCCGCGGGAACCGCCTCGCGCGGTCAGCTCCTCCACGACACCGCCCGCCGCGTCGCCGGCCACCTCGACAGCCCCTTCGTGGAGTACCCGGGCGGCCACCTGAGCGCCCTGGACCACCCCGACGCCCACGCCGCCCTCCTCGGCGACACGTTCCTCCCCGGCACCGCGCGTCCCGGTCTCACTCCCCCACGCTGACGTCCGCTCCGTCGGCGTCCAGCCGTACCCGCAGCCGCGCCGGGGTGCCCGTGGTCCAGCGGACGTCCAGGGTGCCGGCGCCGTCCGTCCGTACGGCGACCAGGTCCGCGAGCGGCGCCGGGTCCGGCTCGGCGGTCAGTCTGGCCAGTGCGGCGAAGAGGGTGGGGCCCTCGCCGGTGGTGCCGGTGAGGGTGCCGGACAGGCCCACGGCGGGCAGGAGTTCGGCTCGCCGGCCGTTGCGGGCCGCCCATCCGGTGAGCCGTACCGGTGTGCCCGGTGCGGCGCCGTCGACCAGGTGGCCGCGGACCTCCACCGCCCCACGCGCCAGCACGACACTCGTCACCCGGGTTCCCCCGCCGCCCGTGTGCCGTGAGGCCGCCCAGCCGTCGCCGACGCCCAGCGGTTCGATACCGGTACGGCTCGGATCCCCGCCGACGATCACGCTGTTGTCGTACGACGGTGCGGGCGCGGTCGCGGTCGAGTAGGCGAGCCGGGTGTAGTACGGGTCGTAGCGGACGTCCTCGCTGCCGTGGTTGTGCAGTCGGACCAGACCGTCCGAACGGGTGCTCTGGAGCAGCCAGTTGGGGGCGGGCAGGGGGCGTACGACGTCCGCGCGGTCGGCCGGGGCGGGCTCCTCGAGTGCCGTCCACACCTCGTGTGCGGGTGGCAGCAGCAGGCCGAGGAAGCCCTTGCTCGCCCAGTACGGCGAGGCGGGTCCCGAATAGGCCTGGGCGAGCGACTCGTCGCGGCCGAGCCAGCCGAGCGGCAGCAGGCCCCGCCGGTCGACCGCGCCGCCGTCGAGGAAGTACCGCAGCGCGCCGGAGGCGAGGCGCCGGGTCTCGCCCGGCGGCAGGGGCGTGTGGCCGGTCAGGGCGCCGAGCCAGAGCGGGGCCGCCGTCGCGAACCGGTAGGTCAGGGAGCGGCCCTGGTGCAGCGGGGCGCCGTCGCCGCCGAACAGGTGGGCGTAGTCGGCGAGATGGCGTGACAGCCGTCCGCCGTACAGGGACAGCAGGGCGCGGTCGTCCGCCAGCCAGGCGTGCAGGACCGGGTACAGGTGCAGGGCCCAGCCGTTGTAGTAGTCGAACTTCCGGCCGTCGCCGTCGGTGTACCAGCCGTCGCCCGCGTACCAGCCCTCGATCCGCTCCAACCCCCGGTCGATCACCCTGCGCGCCGCCTGCTCCCGGTGGCCGGTCTCCGCGAGGAAGCCGGCGACGGTGACCGGGAACAGCTCCCAGTTGCACGGCCAGGGTTGTGCGGTGAGCGCGTCCGAGAGCCAGGTGGCGGTCCGCTGGCGGACCGCGTCGTCCAGGCGGTCCCACAGCAGCGGCCGGGTCAGGCGCAGGGCGAGCGCGACGGACGCGGCCTCGACCAGCGGCTGGCTGCGGTCGGTGATCCGCGGCCAGAGCCCGCCGGGTCCGGCCGCGAGGCCCTCGGCGTACCGGCCGAGCACGTTCTCGTCCCGGCGGAAGGCGGCCAGCAGCAGGGTGCGGGCGTACCCTTCGAGGCCGTCGGAGAGCCGGCCGGCGTGGCTCACATGGCCGCCGGGCAGCTGGTAGAGGGCGCGGCCGGCGGTGGCATAGGGCTCGACGGCGGCGAGCAGGGCGTCGGCGGCGGCTTCCCAGTGGGCGCGGGTGTAGCCGGTGTACGGGCTCGACGCGCGGTCGTCGGCGGGCAGGTCCAGCACGGCGGTGGCCTTCCTTCCTGGCGGGTTCCGGGACGCCCCGGTTCCGGTCGGGGCGCCCCGGGGGTTCATCCCATCCGTACCCGGCGGACGGGGCCCCGGTCCGCGTGGTCACGTGCCGCGTGTCCACTGCTGGTTGGTGCTCCCGGTGCACGTGTAGGTGATGACCGCGGCGGAGTCGGCGGTGGACGCGCCGGACACGTCCAGGCATTCGCCGCTCGCCCGGGCCCGGACGGTCACGTACGAGCCGGAGGCGACGACCGACCACTGCTGGGCGGTGGCGCCGGTGCAGTCCTCCTGCGTGACGTCGCTCGCGTTCTCCTGGAGGCACAGGGAGCTGCCGCGGCCCAGCAGGGCCACGTAACCGTTGCCGAGGTCCTTGAACCACCACTTCTGGTTGGTGCCGCCGTTGCAGGTGTACTGCGCGACGGCGACGCCCTGCCACAGCGACCGGCTCGGTACGTCCACGCACTTGGAGCTGTGCCGGGCGACCAGGGTGCGGTACGCGGCACCGGTGCCGGTGACGGTGCCCGCGGTGGTGTCGACGGTGATCTCCGGATACCAGGTCATGCTCATCGAGGTGGCGGCCGGGAAGGCCAGCGGCAGCCACACGTACCGGGAGTCGTCGACCGTGCCGCCGAAGGAGTCGCCCCAGCGGTCGCCCAGGTACAGGTACGAGGTGCCCGAACCGCCCTGCACGGTCAGGACGTAGGCGGTCTGGGAGCCGTAGGCGGTGGAGTCCCCGACGTTCGACCAGGAGCTCCAGGGACCGGAGAGGGAGGTAGCGGTGGCGTACTGCTGCTGGTTGGGATCCCAGCCGGTGGCGCCCGAAGTGAGCATGAAGTAGACGCCGTTGCGCCGGAACAGGGCGGGTGCCTCGCGGTGACCGCCGGGCCAGGGGTTGGCGACCAGGCCGGCGATGCCGGTGTAGTCGGCGGTGAGCCGGT
Source organism: Streptomyces sp. NPDC006309 (assembly GCF_040613095.1). Lineage (NCBI taxonomy): Bacteria > Bacillati > Actinomycetota > Actinomycetes > Kitasatosporales > Streptomycetaceae > Streptomyces > Streptomyces sp. NPDC006309. Next base: position 179,126 of record NZ_JBEXRO010000002.1, read on the forward strand.
AGATGTGCAGGTCGTAGTTCTCGTTGGCGGCGGAGACCATGTACGCGGTGCCGTCGGTGTCCACGTAGGTGGTCAGGTCGCGGGACATGTACTGGCCGAGGGGGCGGAAGCTGCCCCGGTAGGTGTAACTGCCGTCGACGGTGCCGGAGACGGCCACCGCGGCGCGCGCCTCGCCGTAGTCGGTGCCGTTCTCCTTGTGCATCCACATGACGAACATGCCGGTGGCCGCGTTGTAGACGACCTTGGGGCGTTCGATGTAGGCGGTGCCCAGTTCGGCGGCGGAGGACCGGGTGAGGACGCGGGCGCGGAACTCCCAGTTCTTCAGGTCGGTGGAGCGGTAGGCGTTCACGGACCGGAAGGTGTTGTCGCTGTTCCGGTCCTCGCCGAACCAGTAGTAGAAGGACCCGACCTTGATGACCCCGCCGCCGTGGGCATGCACGGGGTCGCCCGACGTGTCCGAGAACCGGGTGCCGTTGGTGATCGTCCGCGGTGCCGCCTGCGCGGGGCCCGCGGTGGCCAGGGCGGCGGCGAGCGTGCAGCACAGGGCCAGCAGCACCGCGTACGCGCGTCTCATCTCACGCACTTCCCTTCACGGTGTCGGCGACGGGGACGCCGAAGTCCGGGGTGCCGTCGGGTTTCCAGCCGAACCTCTGGACGCGGGTGTGCCGGTTGGGGTCGTCCAGGGGGTCGCCGGTGATCTCCCGGTACTGGCGGGCGTGGTAGACGAGGACATCGCCGCGGCCGTCCTCGGCGACGGTGAAGCAGTTGTGGCCGGGGCCGTACTGCCGCGTGGTGTCGTTGCTGGTGAAGACCGGGACGGGTGACTTGGCCCAGCTCCGCGCGTCCAGCAGGTCACTGCCGGCGTCGGCGGTCAGCAGGCCCATGCAGTAGTGCCGGTCGGTGGCGCCGGCCGAATAGGTGAGGAAGACACGGCCGTTGCGCTTCAGGACGGACGGCCCCTCGTTGACCCGGTAGCCGACGCACTCCCAGTCGTACTCCGGGGTGGAGAGCCGGACCTGGGGGCCGGTCAGTGTCCACGGGTCGGCCATCTTGGAGATCCACAGCGCGGTGTTGTTGTCCATGCCGGGCTCGTGCTGTGCCCACACCAGGTAGCGGCTGCCTCGGTGGGTGAAGGTGGTGGCGTCGAGGGAGAAGGTCTCCCAGGCGGTCCTGATCTGGCCCCGTTCCACCCAGGTCCCCCGGAAGGGGTCGGGGTGGGCGTTCTCCAGCACCCAGATGCGGATGGCCCACACGTCCTCGGCGGGGGCCGAGGCGAAGTAGACGTACCACTTGCCGCCGATCCGGTGCAGCTCGGGCGCCCAGATGTGCGCGCTCATCGGACCGGTGGTGTGCGCCCGCCAGATCACCGACTCGGTAGCCGTGGACAGGCCGTTCAGGGTGCGGGCACGGCGCAGGACGACGCGGTCGTACTCGGGGACGGTGGCCGTGAAGTAGTAACGGCCGTCGGTGTGGCGGGTGATGTGCGGATCGGCGCGCTGGAGGACGAGCGGGTTGGTGTAGGGGGCCGCCCCCGACGGGACGGGGGCCGCCTGGGCGAGGCCGGGGGTGGCGGCGAGGGCACCGGCGGCGAGCGCGGCACCCCTGAGCATCAGTCTGCGGCTGGGGACTGCGGGCGGGTGCGCTCCGGGGAGGTCGTGGTCGCGGCTCATGCGGTCTGCCTCTCGGTCGGGCGGGGCTGTTTCCGGCACCGCCTGTTCGGCATTTCGTACGCCATCTGTGATTACGAACGTCGAAAAGGTAGAGGCGGGTCACGGGAGGGTCAATGGGAACGACGGGAGAAGAGGAAAAAGGGGGAAAGCCCTTTCACCGTCGAGGTGCCCACTTCCCGGACACCGGGGGCCGCGCGGAGCGCGCGTCGACTAGCGTCGTGACATGACCAGCGACCTCTCCCCCGGCCTCGCCGACGCCCTCGCCGGCGGCGGTACGGTCGTGCTCGACGGCGGCATGTCCAACCAGCTGGAATCGGCCGGGCACGACCTGAGCGACGACCTGTGGTCGGCACGGCTGCTCGCCGAACGGCCGGACGCGGTGACCGAGGCCCACCTCGCCTACTACCTCGCCGGCGCCGACATCGCCATCACCGCCAGCTACCAGGCCACCTTCGAGGGCTTCGCACAGCGCGGCACCGGTCGCGAGGAGGCCGCGCGGCTGCTCGCGCTCAGCGTGGAGCTGGCCCGTACGGCGGCCCGGCGGGCGGCCGGCACGGGCATCCGACGGCCGCTGTGGGTGGCGGCGTCCGTCGGGCCGTACGGGGCGATGCGGGCCGACGGCTCCGAGTACCGGGGCCGGTACGGGTTGAGCGTGGCCGAGCTGGAGCGGTTCCACCGGCCGCGGATCGAGGTGCTCGCCGCCGCCGCGCCCGACGTCCTCGCGCTGGAGACCGTCCCGGACGCCGACGAGGCCGCTGCCCTGCTGCGGGCGGTACGCGGGCTGGGGGTGCCGGCGTGGCTGTCGTACACGGTCGACGGCCGGCGGACACGGGCCGGCCAGCCCCTGGAGGAGGCGTTCGCGCTCGCCGCCGACGCCGACGAGGTGATCGCGGTCGGCGTCAACTGCTGCGCGCCGCGGGACGTCGGACCCGCGGCGGAGATCGCGGCCCGCGTCACCGGCAAACCGGTCGTGGTCTACCCCAACAGCGGCGAGGCCTGGGATGCCGGGGCCCGCGCCTGGACGGGCCGTACGACGTTCACCGCCGAGCAGGTCACGGGGTGGCGGGAGGCCGGAGCGCGGCTGATCGGCGGGTGCTGCCGGGTGGGCCCGGACACGATCGCGTCGATCGGGCGGGCGCTGGAGAAGGCGTGAGGTGACCGTGCGGCACACCGAGCCCAACCCGGGCCGGCCGACCGAGCGCCGGGCGACGTGAGCTTGCCACCGGGACCCTGAGCATGGCCTGAACCGGTCGGCCGCACCCTGGACACAGGGCGGCTGACGCCGGGCGCTCCGGACTCTCCCGGCCGCAGACCTCGGGCGCGCCGCTCTGGAGCACCGCCCGCCGGATGAGCCCCCTGGTCGCGGGTGCGGCGAGCAGCCTTTCGCCGCACCCGCACCGTGCACAGCGGCGCGTGCGCGTTGCTCCACATCAGAGCATCACAGTGCGCGGAAGCCTTCCGCCGCACAGGCCCTGGGCCGGGCCGTCCGGCGAACGTCCGCGTGCCGGAACCGTGCCGGTGCGGATCCGTGCACGCCCGTCGTCTTCCCGCCATGGTTACGGCACGTCTATCGTAGGAAGCGCTTTCCGTCCGTCGCCGAGCGGGCGGCGGAAGCAGTGCCGGTCGCGGCTCCCGAGGGCCCACGGTCGGGCCGGAGAGGTGGTTCCCATGGTCCGAGCGGGAGGGGCGGGCGTGGCGGCCGGGCCGACGCTGGCGGTGGTGGCCCGGGAGGCGGGCGTGTCCGTGCCCACTGCCTCCAAGGTGGTCAACGGCCGCGAGGACGTCGCCCCGGAGACCCGCCGGAGGGTCACCGAGGCGCTCGACCGGCTCGGCTACGTGCGCCGCCCCCGCTTCGACGCGGCGAAGGCACCGGGCCTGGTGGACCTGGTGCTGCACTCGCTGGAGGATTCCTGCTCGGGCGCGGTGCTGCGCGGTGCGGAGGCGGCGGCGTACGAGGCGGGCCTGGAGGTGGTGGTCTCGGCGGGGCCGGTCCGGACGCGGGACGGGCGGCCGGAGCGCGGCCGGCTGGACCGGCTGGCCGCGCGCGGCTCGTCGGGAGCCCTGGTGCATCTGGCGGAGCTGTCCGCGACGCAGTACGCGTGGCTGGAACACCACCGCATCCCGTACGTGCTGATCGACCCGGCGCACGAGCCGCCGGCCGGCGTGGTCTCGGTCGGGGCGGCCGACCGGCAGGGCGGGGCCAGCGCGACCGGGCACCTGCTGGGGCTCGGCCACGAGCGGATCGCGGTCATCACCGGCCATCCGCGCACGGTGACGGGCAACGCCCGCCTGGCGGGCCACCGTTCGGCGCTCGCCTCGGCCGGGGTCCGGTACCGCGCGGAGTACGTGCGGCACGCGGGCGACGAGGCCACCGCCCGGCTGCGCACGCACGAGCTGCTGGACCTGCCCTGGCCGCCGACCGCGGTGTGCTGCTCGGACCGGATGGCGCTCGGGGTGTACGCGGCGCTGGCCGAACGGGGGTTGAGCGTGCCGGACGACATCAGCGTGGTGGGCTTCGGTGATCTGCCCGAGGCCCGCTGGGCGGTCCCGGCGCTGACCACCGTCCGCCGGCCGCTGGCGGAGATGGCCGCGACGGCGCTGCGGCTGCTGGTGCGGATGGCGGACGGCGAGCGCCCGGAGGGGACGCGCACGGAGCTGTCGACGCGGCTGGTGCGGCGGGCGAGCACGGCCCCACCGGCCAACTGCGTGAACGCGGCGGCCCGTTCGGAGGCAGAACGGTGACCCGGGCCCGGCACGGACCGTTCGCCGGGCATGAACCACACCACGCGTACCGCCGCGGCTCTCGCCCTGGCCGCAGTCGCCCTGGTCACCGCCTACGGCACGGCCCACGCCACCGGCCACACCCTCGCCCCCGGACAGCAGCGCGTCACCGTGGCCTCGCCCACCGGCGCCCACGAACCGGAGGAGGACGTCGAGGTGGACGAGAACGGCCGCCCCGACCTCACGGAGGACTGAGCGCCGCCACCACGGCGCCGCCGGGAACGGTCACGGCCGGGCGTCTCCCGCACGGGATGCCCGGCCGTCCTCTGTGTTCCGTCGTCCCTCGGCACTGCGCCTTCGAGGTGCCTTCGGCCCGGCTCGGCGCCTCAGTCCGATGCGTGGTGGGCGCCGGCACCGAAGAGGGCCTCCACCACGTCCACGGCGCTGCCGTCGTGGTCGCTGCCGGCGGTGCCGCTGCCGGTCTGGAGGTTGGCCGTGCGGTCGACCTCCAGGATGGAGTCGGCGTGGGAGTTGTCGACCACGGTGATCAGGCCCCCGGTTCCGGCGGCGGCCACGGCGCCGGGGCCGGCGCCGAGGAGTGCGGCGGCGACCGCCGCGACCACGCCGAGCCGGGGTACGGCACCGGTCACACGCCCACTCCTTCGGGGGTGAGCCGCTCCGGGGCGATGTTGCGTTCCAGCAGGCTGGTGGCGGCCCGCACACCGATGCCGCTCGCGGGGTCCACCTCCGGCAGCCGGCCGTCGGCCGCCTTCAGACCGGAGAGCGCGGAGTCCACTGCCTCGTGCGCGGCGAACAGGCAGGGGGTGCTGTAGATCGCCACGTCGACGCCGAGGTCGGACAGTTCACCGAGGGACAGCCGGGGCGACTTGCCGCCGGCGATCTGGTTGAACAGCAGCGGCTTGTCCCCGACGACCTCCCGGATCCGCCGGATCCAGGCGACGCTGCGCACCCCGTCGACCAGGACCACGTCCGCGTCGGTGGCCGCAAGCCGCTCGGCGCGGTGCAGGATGTCGTGCTCGTCGGTGGCGTCGGTCCGGGCGACGACGACCAGGTCCCTGCGGGTCTCCAGGACCCGGTGCAGCTTCTCCAGGTACTCCTCCAGCGGCAGCACCTGCTTGCCGTCGGCGTGGCCGCAGCGGCGGGGGCGCTTCTGGTCCTCGAGGATCACACCGGAGGCGCCGATGCGCTCCAGGCCCTCGACGACGTGACAGGCGACCTCGGGGTCGACGTACCCGTCGTCGATGTCGACCAGCAGGTGGTGGTGGGGGAACGCCCCCCGCAGCCGCTGGACGAAGGCCACCATGTCGGGCCACGCGATGAAACCGATGTCCGGCAGCCCGTAGTACGAGGCCGCGAAACCGAAGCCCGAGACGAACATCCCGTCGTAGTGCCTGGCCGCGATCGATGCGGAGTACATGTCATACACGCCGATCAGCGGGGTGGTCCCGGGCCCGGCGATGCGCTCGCGCAGCTTCTTACCGTAAGTCAAGGTCCGGCTCCTTGTGTGGGTGGGTGACGCGGGACGGGGAGGGCCGCCGCGTCTCGACGCCCTTTGCCAAGACAAGAGCATCTCTAGAAACTCGCCTGACCTTCCGCCTACGCGCGCTTTACTCACCCCAATGGCGGTACGGGTTCACCGCAGAAACGTCACTCGGCGAACCGCCCCGCCCAGGTGAGGCCGCCGATGAGGTGGGCGAGGAAAACCGGGTCGCCATAGGCCCCGGCCGTGTGACCGAGCGCCGTGTAGAACATGCGTCCGCCTGTCGGGTCCTGTTCCCGGCACCAGGCGAGCGGATGGTCCGCGCCCATCCCGCCGCCGTCGTACGACGTCTCGTCGGCGCGCAGCAGCACCCGGGTACGGCCGCGCGGCGTGTGGTCGAAGTCGTACCACTCGTCGGTGAACTCCCAGACGGGCGGCAGCCGCCGGGTCGCCGGGTGGCCGGGGTCCGCGACGAGGGCGCGGCCGGGCTGGCAGGCGGGGTGCCGGGTGAAGCGCGCGCCGAGGAGTCCGCCGAACCATGGCCACCCGTACTCGGTGCAGGCCGCCGCGTGCACCCCGGCGAAGCCGCCGCCAGCGGCGACGTACCCCCGCAGCCGCTCACGCCCGGCCGGGGTCAGCACATCGCCGCTGGTGGAGAGGAAGACGACGGCCGCTAACCCGTCCAGCGGCCGTTCCAGGTCCGCCGGCTCCTCGGTGTGCTCGACCGCGAAAGGGCCGTGGGCCCGGACGGCGGCGACGGCGTCCGGGATGGAGTCGTGCCGGTAGTCGGTGGTGCGGGTGTAGAGGAGGAGACGGGGGGTCATGCGCCCATGGTGCCGCACGGCTTCCCCGCCTCCCGGTGGCCCGGACGGTCAGTGGTCCCGGTGCGGGGTGTCGCCGTTGGTCTTGTGGACGTGGTGGGGGTTCTTCGCGTGGGTGCGCAGGCGGGCCGTCACGTCCTCCGGGGGAAGGAAGCGGGACCAGCGTTCGGGGAACTCGGAGGGCATGTCGGGGTCGTCCGGGTCGGCGTCGAGGGCCGCCGCGGCCCGGGCGACGTACTCGGCGACCTGCGCCTCCCGCATCCGGTCGTTGGCCTCGCGGGCGGCGGCCGTGGCCGCGGCGGGCCAGACCCGGTCGATGGCCGCGTTCACGGCCGCGCCGACCAGTACGGCGAAGGCGGACACGCCGATCCACAGCAGGACGGCGACGGCGGCGGCCAGGGAGCCGTAGATCGTGGCGCCCTCGATGGTGCTGGTGAGGTAGATGCGCAGCAGGAAACTGCCGAGGACCCACATCGCGAGGGCGATCAGTGCGCCGGGCACGTCCTCGATCCACGGCGAGCGGACCGGCACCGACACGTGGTACAGGGTCGTCAGGAAGACGATGGAGAGGACGATCACGACCGGCCAGTACAGGACCTGCACGACCGTCGCCGACCAGGGCACGATCCGGACCACCGCGTCCGGTCCCGCCACCATCAGCGGCAGCGCCACCGAGCCGATCAGCAGCGCCACGACGAACAGCAGGAAGGCCATGATCCGGGTCTTGACGATGCCCCGGACGCCGTCGAGGCCGTACATGACGGTGATGGTGTCGATGAAGACGTTCACGGCGCGCGAGCCCGACCACAGGGCGAACAGGAAGCCGATGGAGATGACGTCGGGCCGGCCGCCCCTCATCACGTCGTGCAGGATCGGCTGGGCGATCTCCTTGACGCCCTTGTCGGACAGCACCGTGCGGGAGGCCTCCAGGAGGTTGTTCTCCAGGCTGTGGATGGTGTCGGCGCCGGTCCAGTCGTCGACGTAGCCGAGCAGCCCGATGAGGCTCAGCAGCAGCGGCGGCACCGACAGCAGCGTGAAGAACGCCGCCTCGGCCGCGAGCCCCAGGATGCGGTACTCCATGCAGGAGTTGACGGTGTCCTTCAGCAACAGCCAGGCGGTCCTGCGCTTGGAGACGTTCCGGTAGAGGGCTCTGGCCCGGTGGAGCCGGCCGGCGGGCCGCTCGGAGGGTTCACTTGCTGGCTGCACGTCCTAACGGTATCCGCCGAGCCGGGCCCGCCTCACCTTTCGGGGGCGATCACCGGTCCGGCACACCGGGTTCCCGCTCCCGCGGCCCGGCTTCCCGCTCCGGCGGACCGGCTTTCCGGCTCCGGTAGGCCGGGCTTCCCCACTCCTGCGGACCGGCTTTCCCGCTCCGGCAGGCCGGGCTTCCCCGCTCCCGCGGACCGGCTTTCCCGCTCCGGCAGGCCGGCCTTCCCGCCGCGGCAGGCCGGGCTTCCGGCCCCCGGAGGACCGGCTTTCCGGCTCCGGCAGCCCGGGCTTCCCCACCCCCGCCGACCGGCCTTCCCCCTCCGGCAGCCCAGGCTTCCCCACCCCCGCCGACCGAGTTTCCCGCCCCCGGCGGACCGGCCTTCCCCCTCCGGTAGCCCGAGCTTCCCGCCCCCGGCGGACCGCCTTCCCGCTCCCGCGGACCGGCTTTCCCGATCCGGTGGGCCAGGCTTTCCGGTCCGGCACGCCCGGCTTCCCGCTCCAGCAGGCCGAACTTCCCGCCGTCCCCGGAGGACCGGCTTCCCCGCTCCGGTAGGCCGAGTTTCGGTCCGGCGGGCCGGGCTCCCGGTCCGGCGCCCCACCGTTTCGCGGCTCGGCGCGCCCCTCACCGTCGTCGTGCCCGGTTTCCGGCGACGTGCCACGGCGGGGGCCTCACTGCCGCCGTCCCGGGTAGGTTCCCGTCATGGCAGGCACCCCCACGCACACCGTGACGAACCAGCCGCCCCCGCTGGTCGGCTACGACCTCTTCACCGCCGACCGGGCCCTCGCCGAGGCCGTCGGCCGCCACACCGCCCCGGACGTCCTGGACGAGGTGCGCGCCGAGCTGACCGCGCTCGGCCGGGCCGCCGGCTCGGCCCAGCTCCAGGAGTGGGCGGCGCAGGCCGACGGGCAGCCGCCGCGGCTGCGCACGCACGACCGCTACGGTCACCGGATCGACGAGGTCGAGTTCCATCCGGCCTGGCACCGGCTGCTCGGCAAGGGCGTGTCGGCCGGGCTGACCGGTGCCTGGACGCGGCCGGCCGGGCACGTGCGCAGGGCGGCCGGGTTCCTGCTCTGGACGCAGGTCGAGGCGGGCACCTGCTGCCCGCTGTCGATGACCCACGCGGCCGTGCCCGCGCTGCGCGCCGACTCCTCGCTGGCCGCCGAGTGGGAGCCGCGGCTGACCTCCACGGTCTACGACCGGGCGTTGCGGCCCCCCGGGGAGAAACCCGGAGCACTGTTCGGCGTGGCCTTGACGGAGAAGCAGGGCGGCAGCGACGTCCGCGCGAACACCACGGAGGCGCGGCCCCTCGCGGAGGCGGGGACGTACCTGCTGACGGGCCACAAGTGGTTCTGCTCGGCGCCCATGTCGGACGCCTTCCTCGTGCTCGCCGTGGCGCCGGGCGGGATGACCTGTTTCCTGGTGCCGCGGGTCCTGCCCGACGGCAGCCGCAACGTCTTCCTGATCCAGCGGCTGAAGGACAAGCTGGGCAACCGCGCGAACGCCTCCGCCGAGATCGAGTTCGCCGGTACGTGGGCGCGCCGGGTCGGTGAGGAGGGCAACGGGGTGCGGACCGTCATCGGGACGGTCGCCGCGACCCGGCTGGACTGCGCGGTCGGCTCGGCGGGCCTCATGCGGCAGGCGGTGGCGCAGGCCGTGCACCACTGCACCCACCGGGAGGCATTCGGCGGGAAGCTGGCCGACAAGCCGCTGATGCGCAACGTCCTCGCCGACCTGGCGCTGGAGTCGGAGGCCGCGACCGCCCTCGCGCTGCGGCTGGCCGCCGCCTGCGACGACGGCGGCGAGCGGGAGCGTGCTTTTCTGCGGCTCGCGGTGCCGGCCGCGAAGTACTGGATCACCAAGCGGTGTGCGCCGGTGGCCGTGGAGGCCGCCGAGTGCCTGGGCGGCAACGGGTACGTCGAGGAGTCCGGCCTGCCCCGGCTGGTGCGCGAGTCACCGCTGAACTCCGTCTGGGAGGGCGCCGGGAACGTGCAGGCACTGGACGTGCTCAGGGTGCTGAGCCGGGAGCCGGACGCGCTGGACGCCTGTCTCACCGAGATCGGCCGGGCGCACGGCGCCGATCACCGCCTGGACCGGGCGGTGAAGGACCTGTTCACCGAACTCGCCGACCTGGAGGGCATGGAGGGACGGGCGCGGCGGCTGGTGGAGCGGCTGGCGCTGGTGCTCCAGGGTTCGCTGCTGGTGCGGCACGCGCCGCCGGAGGTGGCCGACGCGTTCTGCGCCTCCCGTCTCGGCGGCGATCACGGCGCCTCCTTCGGCACCCTGCCGGCCGGCCTGGACCTGAGGCCGGTGGTGGAGCGGGCCCGCCCGGCCTGACCCGCCCGGGGACGACGGCGCCCCGCACGCCGTGCCGACCGCCCACCTGCACCCCCGGGCCGCCGATGGCAGGGGGTGGTGCCGCGCCGACACGGCACCACCCCCGGCGTCCGGGCCCGTCGGGCCCGCGGACGCGCGAACGCGTCGGGGTCGAGTCTCGGCCGGTCCGCGACGGTGCGCCAGGGTTGCAGGGGGTTGCAACTCATGGGGCACGCCGGGGACGTGCCCGGAGTCCGTCCATCCGCCGTGCCCGGGACGGCAGTATGGGAGACGCAGCCGGGCCGGAAACCGCCGTCCGGACGGCTTGACACCTCTGTTCGACGCCCTTGTTTCCGGGAGGACCCCCGTGGGATACCCGACGCTGGACGTGGCGCGCCTGGCCGCCGTGGACGCGGCGCACGCGGCACGGGTGCTGCGCGAGGTGCGTGACGCCACACTCGCGGGGCGACGTGCGCGGATCGCGCCCCGCCCGGTGATCGAGCAGTCGTGGGGACGGATGCTGCGCAGCGGCCTCGATCCCGAGCGCGACGTCAGATCCGGGCTGCTGCCCCCGGACGAACTGCGGCGCCGGCGCCAGGAGTCACCCCTGCGGCACGTGCTGCCGGTGCTGCGACAGGGTCTGCTTTCGGTCGCGGACGCCGCCCAGCACATCATGGTCGTGGCGGACGCCGACGGGCGCGTGCTGTGGCGGGAGGGAGCGGCGCGGGTGCTCCGCAAGGCCGACGGGCTCGGTTTCGAACTCGGCGCGGACTGGCGGGAGGACGTCGTCGGCACCAACGGGGTGGGCACCCCGGCGGTACTGCGGCGGCCCGTGCAGGTGTTCGCCGCCGAGCACTTCGTGCGGTCGCAGACCTCCTGGACCTGTTCCGGCGCCCCCATCACCGATCCCCGGGACGGCCGGCTGCTCGGTGTGGTGGATCTGAGCGGTCCGCTGGAGACCATGCACCCGGCGACGCTCGCCTGGGTGGACTCGGTGGCCAAGCTGGCCGAGGCCCGGCTGCGGGAGCGGCATCTGGACTCGCTGGAGCGGCTGCGCACGGTGGCGGCGCCGGTGCTGGCGCGGCTGGCCGGGCGGGCGGTGGCCGTGGACCGGGACGGCTGGGCGGCGGCCGTGACCGGGATGCCGTACGTGCGGCGGGTGGCACTGCCGGAGGGACTCGCGCCGGGCCGCCGGTGGCTGCCCGCGCTCGGTGTGTGCGCGGTCGAACCGCTGGGCGGGGGCTGGCTGCTGCGGGCGGAGGACGAACCGTTCGTCACCGCGGCGCCCCGGATCGTGCTGGATCTCGCCCGGCCGGACCGCCGCACGGTGACGGTCGTGGCGGCGTCGGCCTCCTGGACCCGCGAACTGAGTCCCCGGCACGCCGAGTTGCTGTTCCTGCTCGCCGAGCACCGCGGCGGGCGCGGGGCGGCGGAGCTGGCCGAAGACCTGTTCGGGGACGCCTCCAGGACGGTGACCGTGCGGGCCGAGATCTCCAGGATCCGGCGGTATCTCGGAGAGTTCCTCCAGCACCGGCCGTACCGGTTCCACGCGAATGCGGACGTCGAGGTGGTGCTCCCCGCCGACTCTCGTGACCTGCTCCCCCGGTCCGCCGCTCCGGCAGTGGCCCGGAGTCGGAACGCCGTGGAGAACGGCCGGACCGTCCCGCCCCGTCGGCACCCGCCGGCGGCCCGGACGGTGACCCCGTGAGCGCGTCTTCCGTCCATGTGCGCGGTCTTTGCCCTACGGGGCCCGTTCCTGCCGTAGCATCCCGTACGGGCCTCCCCATCTGCTCCTCGCGTCAACGTACGGACCATCAGGCGCAGTTGGCCCGCCTTCTGGAGGAGAGATGAACCATCGCGGCAGACACCGCCGGCGCAGGCGGGGAGCGGCACTGCGCGGCGTGCTGGCCGGGACCGCGCTGGCGCTGACCGCCGCCGCGACCCTGATCAGCGCGTCACAGGCTCAGGTCGCCGAGAACCCCGGCGCGCTCAAGCCGTTGACCTCCCCGGCGGACACCGGCCCGCTCCGGCTCCGGGAGCACCTGGTGCCCGGGCGCACCCTGGACCGGCTCGCCGCCGGGATGGGCCGCCCGGTCGGTGTGGACGCCGTCCTGCGCGGCGCCGACCACGCTCTGCGCGAGGCCGGCGACTGCTCCTCCGACGACCGCGCCTCCCTGCCCGTCGCCCCGGCCGCCGCCCGCGCCTACTGCTGGGACCCGGCCGACACCGCCTCCGGCGCCTGGCGGCCTGCCTCGGTGACCACCTCGGGGGACGCCGGCGACGACGGTGTCTGGGGCACCCACCGGGTCGTCCTGGCCGGCTGGACCCACCGCACCGGCACCGGCCGCCCCGCCGAACGGGGCCTGGCCCGGGTCGCCTTCGTCGACGCCGACGATCCCGCCCACCTCGCCTACCGCTGGGTGCTGCTGGTCGTGCCGGCGCACGGCGGCCGGGACTACCGGCCGCTGGCCTCCGGTATCTCCGGGATGGTCTGGTACGCGAACAAGCTCCTGGTCACCACCAGGGCGGGCAGCGCCGACGCGCTCTACGTCTACGACCTCGACCGCATCGAGCGCACCACGGTCGACGGGCCGGCGATCGGCCGGGTGCCGGGCGGCTGGTCCGCCGACGGGTACCGCTATGTGCTGCCCGCGGTCGGCTCCTACCGATTCGCCTCCGGCCGCTGTGCCGCCTCCGGGCCGCCGTGCCCGGGTGCGCTCGCCGTCGACCGCGGTACGGCGCCCGACAGCCTGGTCGCCGCGGAGTGGACCGCGCCCGGCGGCGACCGGCACACCCGTCTGTGGCGGTACGCGTTCAGCACCGACCCGGCGCGTGCCGGGCTGCTCGCCACGGATGCCGCTGGACGCGCGAACCCGGTGGAGGCCTACCGGACCCGGGCGACCGGCGTCCGGGGCGTGCTGTCGTACCGGAAGGCCGGGGCGGACCGCCCGTCCTGGTATGTGGGACGCCTGCCCGGCTCGCAGGACGGACACGGCGGGCTGTGGCGGCAGGACACCGACGGCGCCCAGGGGGCCCGGTGCGGCTCCGACACCTCGCACCGCTGCTGGGCGCGGGACGCGGGCTCCCTCTCCTACTGGCAGGCGACCGGCGAGGTGTGGTCACTTTCGGACCGGATGCTGTTCGCCCTGCCCCTGGCCGGTCTCGACCGCTCCCTGGGCTGACCGGGGCCGATCGACAGACCGGGCGGCGGGATGATTCCCTGGCCCGCATGAGCAGCGTCCCTGTCACCACGTGGTCCCTGGAGCAGACCTCCCCGGCCGACCTCCTGCCCGCCGCCGCCCCCGACGGCGAGGTCCGGATCGTCCGCGCAGAGGTGCCCTCCCCCGAGCTCAGCCGGTTCCTGTACGCGTCGGTCGGCGGCGACATCCGCTGGACCGACCGGCTGGGCTGGACGTACGCGCGGTGGCAGGAGTACCTGGACCGGCCCGGCGTGGAGACCTGGGTGGCCTACGACCGGGGCACCCCGGCCGGTTACGCCGAACTGGACCCGCAGGACGGGGGCGTGGTCGAGATCGCCTACTTCGGGCTGCTCCCCGCCTTCCGCGGCCGGCGCATCGGCGGCCATCTGCTGGCGTACGGCACGGCCCGCGCCTGGGACCTGGCCGAGCGGTGGCCGCAGCGGACGCCGACGAAGCGGGTGTGGCTGCACACGTGCAGCAAGGACGGCGAGTTCGCGATGGACAACTACCGGCGGCGGGGCTTCAAGCTGTTCGACACCAAGGTGGAGCTGGAACCGGAAGGCGCGGCACCGGGTCCGTGGCCCGGCGCATACCCCGCCTGACCTGCCGGGACAAGACTTCGCGCGGCGCATGTGAGCGACGACACCCTCGTCCCACATTTCGGGACTAGGATGTCCGCATGATGGACGAAGCTGGACTGTGTCCAGATCGCCGTGACACGCTTCCGTCATGTCCGGAACTGGAGTTGCCTTGGTGAGTCGGCGGCACGTCGACCTCGGCCGCATGTCCAGCGCCATCTGTCCGGCGAGCTGACCACTCCAGCACCGCCGACCCCCCTCGCACCGATTCCTGCCGCGCAAGGACGCGCGCGCCTGCCCGCATGCGCACGTACGCGCAGGTCAGAGCCGATTTCCGCCTGTCCCGAAGGACGTAGAACCATGGCCGCCACCCCACAGGACCCCGCCGCCTCCGCGCCCCGCCGCAAGGTGAGCCGTCACCGCGGCGAGGGTCAGTGGGCCATGGGTCACTTCACGCCGCTCAACGGCAACGAGCAGTTCAAGAAGGACGACGACGGTCTCAATGTGCGGACACGCATCGAGACGATCTACTCCAAGCGCGGCTTCGACTCGATCGACCCCAACGACCTGCGTGGCCGGATGCGCTGGTGGGGGCTGTACACCCAGCGCAAGCCCGGGATCGACGGCGGCAAGACCGCGATCCTGGAGCCGGAGGAGCTGGACGACGAGTACTTCATGCTCCGCGTCCGCATCGACGGCGGTGCGCTCACCACGCGGCAGCTGCGGGTGATCGGCGAGGTCTCCCAGGAGTTCGCGCGCGGCACCGCCGACATCACCGACCGGCAGAACGTGCAGTACCACTGGATCCGGATCGAGGACGTGCCCACGATCTGGGAACGGCTGGAGGGCGTCGGCCTGTCCACCGTCACCGCCTGCGGCGACACCCCTCGCGTGATGATCGCCTCCCCGGTGGCGGGCATCGCCGAGGACGAGATCATCGACGCCACGCCGGCGCTGGAGGAGATGAAGCGCCGCGTCCTGAACAACCCGGCCTACTCCAACCTGCCGCGGAAGTTCAAGACGGCCATCTCGGGCTCGCCGCTGCTGGACGTCGTGCACGAGATCAACGACGTGGCCTTCGTCGGCGTACGGCACCCCGAGCACGGGCCGGGCTTCGACGTGTGGGTGGGCGGCGGCCTGTCGACCAACCCCAAGCTCGGCGTGCGCCTGGGTACCTGGGTGCCGATCGACGAGGTACCGGACGTCTACGAGGGCGTCATCTCCATCTTCCGTGACTACGGCTACCGCCGGCTGCGCACGCGTGCCCGCCTGAAGTTCCTGGTCGCCGACTGGGGCGCGGAGAAGTTCCGGCAGGTGCTGGAGGACGAGTACCTGCACCGCAAGCTCGCCGACGGCCCCGCTCCCGAGCAGCCCGTGCAGCAGTGGCGCGACCACATCGGCGTGCACCGGCAGCAGGACGGCCGGTTCTACGTCGGGTTCGCCCCGCGCGTCGGCCGGGTGGACGGCGCCACACTGACGAAGATCGCCGACCTCGCGGAGGCGCACGGCTCGGGCCGGGTGCGGACCACGGTCGAGCAGAAGATGATCGTCCTCGATGTCGAGCAGGACCGGGTCGAGTCGCTGGTCGAGGCACTGGAGGCGCTGGACCTCACCGCCCGGCCGTCCTCCTTCCGGCGCGGCACCATGGCCTGCACCGGCATCGAGTTCTGCAAGCTCGCCATCGTCGAGACCAAGCAGCGCGGCTCCCAGCTGATCGACGAACTGGAGCGCCGGCTGCCGGACTTCGACGAGCCGATCACCATCAACCTCAACGGCTGCCCGAACGCCTGCGCCCGTATCCAGGTCGCGGACATCGGTCTCAAGGGCCAGCTGGTCCTCGACGGCCAGGGCCGGCAGGTCGAGGGCTACCAGGTGCACCTCGGCGGCGCGCTCGGCCTGGAGGCGGGCTTCGGCCGCAAGGTGCGCGGCCTGAAGGTCACCGCGGAGGAACTGCCCGACTACGTCGAGCGGGTGCTGAAGCGGTTCCAGGCGGAGCGCGAGGACGGCGAGCGGTTCGCGGCCTGGGCGGCGCGGGCGTCCGAGGAGGCGCTGTCGTGAGCGAGCGGGCCGCGCCCTTCTACTGCCCCTACTGCGGCGACGAGGACCTGCGTCCCGGCGACGAGGGCCACGGCGCGTGGGAATGCGGGGCGTGCAACCGCGCCTTCCGGCTGAAGTTCCTCGGCCTGCTGGCCCGGGGGCTCCAGCGAGCCGACCACGAAGGGGACGAGCGCATATGACGACGGCTCAGGAAGGCCGTACCGACGAGGAGTCGAAGGCACTCGCCGAGCAGGCGGGCCGTGACCTGGAGGACGCCAGCGCACTGGAGATCCTCCGGTGGGCGGTGGACACCTTCGGCGAGGAGTTCTGCGTCACCTCCTCCATGGAGGACGCCGTGGTCGCCCATCTCGCCTCGCGCGTGCTGAAGGGCGTGGACGTCGTCTTCCTCGACACCGGCTACCACTTCCCGGAGACCATCGGCACCCGGGACGCCGTGGAGGCCGTGATGGACGTCAACGTCATCACCCTCACGCCGAGGCAGACGGTCGCCGAGCAGGACGCGGAGTACGGCCCGAAGCTGCACGACCGCGACCCCGACCTGTGCTGCGCCCTGCGCAAGGTGCGCCCCCTCGAAGAGGGCCTGAGGAACTACCGGGCGTGGGCGACCGGCCTGCGCCGCGACGAGTCCCCGACCCGGGCGAACACCCCGGTCGTCGGCTGGGACGAGAAGCGGCGCAAGGTCAAGGTCTCGCCGATCGCCCGCTGGACCCAGGACGACGTGGACGCCTACATCGCCGAACACGGCGTGCTCGCCAACCCGTTGCTGACGGACGGCTACGCCTCCATCGGCTGCGCCCCGTGCACCCGCAGGGTCCTGGAGGGCGAGGACGCGCGCGCCGGCCGCTGGGCGGGCCGCGGCAAGACCGAGTGCGGACTGCACGGATGACGAACGACCAGATTCAGGAGAACCACGTGACGACCGGAGCCACCGTCTGGCTCACGGGCCTGCCGAGCGCCGGCAAGACCACCATCGCGTACGAGCTGGCCGGCCGGCTGCGTGCCGGCGGCCGGCGCGTCGAGGTGCTCGACGGCGACGAGATCCGCGAGTTCATCTCGGCGGGCCTCGGCTTCTCCCGGGAGGACCGGCACACCAACGTGCAGCGCATCGGCTTCGTCGCCGAACTGCTCGCCCGCAACGGCGTCACGGCGCTGGTGCCGGTGATCGCGCCGTACGCGGACAGCCGGGACGCGGTGCGCAAGCGGCACGAGGAGAACGGGACGCCGTACCTGGAGATCCATGTGGCGACCCCGGTCGAGGTGTGCAGCGAGCGCGATGTGAAGGGGCTGTACGCCAAGCAGGCCGCGGGCGAGCTGACCGGGCTGACCGGCGTGGACGACCCGTACGAGGAGCCGGTCGGACCCGACCTGCGGATCGAGTCGCAGCACCAGACGGTGCAGGAGTCCGCGGCGTCGGTGTACGCGCTGCTGAGCGAGAGGGGATGGGCATGACCGCGGTCGTCACAGTGGAAGAGGGCACGCACAGCCCGTACGCCCTGTCGCATCTGGACGCCCTCGAGTCCGAGGCCGTGCACATCTTCCGCGAGGTGGCGGGCGAGTTCGAGAACCCGGTGATCCTGTTCTCCGGCGGCAAGGACTCCATCGTCATGCTCCACCTGGCGCTGAAGGCGTTCGCCCCGGCCCCGGTCCCGTTCGCCCTGCTCCATGTGGACACCGGACACAACTTCCCGGAGGTTCTCGAGTACCGGGACCGTGTGGTCGCCGCACATGGGCTGCGCCTCCATGTGGCCTACGTCCAGGACTACATCGACCGCGGTGTGCTCAAGGAACGTCCCGACGGCACCCGCAACCCGCTCCAGACCCTTCCCCTCACCGAGAAGATCCAGAGTGAGCGGTTCGACGCCGTGTTCGGCGGCGGACGCCGGGACGAGGAGAAGGCCCGCGCCAAGGAGCGCGTCTTCTCCCTGCGCGACGAGTTCTCCCAGTGGGACCCCCGCCGTCAGCGCCCCGAGCTGTGGAACCTGTACAACGGCCGGCACGCCCCCGGCGAGCACGTCCGGGTGTTCCCGCTGTCGAACTGGACCGAGCTGGACGTCTGGCAGTACATCGCCCGGGAGGGCATCGAGCTGCCGCAGATCTACTTCGCGCACGAGCGCGAGGTGTTCCGGCGGGCCGGCATGTGGCTGACGGCCGGCGAGTGGGGCGGCCCGAAGGATGCCGAGACCGTCGAGCTGCGGCAGGTGCGCTACCGCACGGTCGGTGACATGTCGTGCACCGGCGCCGTCGACTCCGACGCCACCACGCTGGAAGCCGTGATCGCCGAGATCGCCGCCTCCCGGCTCACCGAGCGGGGCGCGACCCGCGCCGACGACAAGATGTCCGAGGCCGCGATGGAAGACCGCAAGCGCGAGGGGTACTTCTAACGATGAGCACGACCACGACCGAGGTCCTCCGGGAGACCACCCTGCTGCGGTTCGCCACGGCGGGTTCCGTGGACGACGGCAAGTCCACGCTCGTCGGGCGGCTGCTGCACGACTCCAAGTCGGTCCTCACCGACCAGCTGGAGGCCGTGGAGCGCGTCTCCGCGAGCCGCGGCCAGGACGGTCCGGACCTCGCGCTGCTCACCGACGGCCTGCGCGCCGAGCGGGAGCAGGGCATCACCATCGACGTCGCCTACCGCTACTTCGCGACCCCGCGCCGCCGGTTCATCCTGGCCGACACGCCGGGCCACGTGCAGTACACCCGCAACATGGTCACGGGCGCCTCCACCGCCGAGCTGACGGTGGTGCTGGTCGACGCCCGCAACGGCGTGGTCGAGCAGACCCGCCGGCACGCGGCCATCGCCGCCCTGCTCCGGGTTCCGCACGTCGCCCTGGCCGTCAACAAGATGGACCTCGTCGGGTACGCGGAACCGGTGTTCGCCGCGATCGCCGAGGAGTTCACGGCGTACGCGATCGAGCTGGGCGTGCCCGAGGTCACCGCCATCCCGATCTCGGCGCTCGCCGGGGACAACGTGGTGGAGCCGTCCGCGAACATGGACTGGTACGGCGGTCCCACCGTGCTGGAGCACCTGGAGACCGTGCCGGTCAGCCACGACCTGGCGCACTGCCACGCGCGGCTGCCCGTGCAGTACGTGATCCGGCCGCAGTCCGCCGAGCACCCGGACTACCGGGGATACGCGGGCCAGATCGCGGCCGGCACGTTCCGGGTCGGCGAGGACGTCACGGTCCTGCCGTCCGGCCGGACCACGCGGATCGCCGGGATCGACCTGCTGGGCGAGCCGGTCGACGCGGCCTGGACGACGCAGTCGGTGACGGTCCTGCTCCAGGACGACATCGACGTCTCGCGCGGCGACCTGATCGTCCCGACCGAGGACGCCCCGGCCATCACGCAGGACGTGGAGGCGACCGTCTGCCATGTCGCCGACGCCCCGCTGACCGTCGGCCACCGGGTGCTGCTCAAGCACGGCACCCGCACGGTCAAGGCGGTCGTGAAGGACATCCCGTCCCGGCTCACCCTCGACGATCTTTCCCTGCACCCGCACCCGGGACAGCTCGTCGCCAACGACATCGGCCGGGTGAAGATCCGTACCGCCGAGCCGCTGCCGGTGGACTCCTACGCCGACTCGCGCCGCACAGGCTCCTTCATCCTGATCGACCCCGCCGACGGCACCACGCTCACCGCGGGCATGGTGGGCGAGTCGTTCGCGTCCCCCGTACCGGTCGCGGACGAGAGCGACGACGGGTGGGACTTCTGAGCATGACGACGACCGATTTCTACTCGACGTTCGCGAAGGAGGGCGGCCGCGTCGGCAGCGGCGCCCTCGGCAGCGGGCAGGGCGGGGTCGCCCGATGTGTGTGATGACGTACGCGCACCGCCTGCGCGCCCCGTCCCCCCTCGCTCCCCCACATGCTCCACTTCGCTCGCAGGCGGGGGGATCCCCACCCCGGAAGCGACGAAGACCGAACGCCGATTTCCCGGCCACGACCTGAAAGACCGTGACCGCCGGGCCAACGAGAGGAACGCCTCCCGTGCCTGCCAACCGCTCCACCCTGCTCCGCCGCGGCATAGCCGCCGTCGCCGCTCTCCCCCTGCTCACCCTGGCCGCCTGCGGCTACGGGTCCGATGCCAAGAACGACACCACCACCAAGGTCGCCGCCGGGGCGAAGAAGACCGACGGACTCGACTCCGTCAAGATCGGCTACTTCGGCAACCTGACCCACGCGACCGCCCTGGTCGGCGTGCAGAAGGGCTTCTTCCAGAAGGCGCTGGGCGCCACCGAGGTCAAGCCCGCGATCTTCAACGCCGGCCCGTCCGAGATCGAGGCCCTCAACTCCGGCTCCATCGACATCGGCTGGATCGGCCCGTCCCCGGCGATCAACGGTTACACCAAGTCCGGCGGACAGAGCCTGAAGATCATCGGCGGTTCGGCGTCCGGCGGGGTGAAGCTGGTCGTGAACCCGAAGAAGATCAAGTCCCTGAAGGACGTCCAGGGCAAGAAGATCGCCACCCCTCAGCTGGGCAACACGCAGGACGTGGCGTTCCTCAACTGGGCGGCGGACCAGGGCTGGAAGGTCGACGCACAGAGCGGCAAGGGTGACGTCACCGTCGTCCGCACCGACAACAAGATCACTCCGGACGCCTACGCCTCCCGTTCGATCGACGGTGCCTGGGTGCCGGAACCGACCGCGTCCAAGCTGGTCGCCGAGGGCGCCAAGGTGCTGCTGGACGAGTCGACGTTGTGGCCGGACAAGAAGTTCGTGATCACGAACATCATCGTGCGGCAGGGCTTCCTCAAGGAACACCCGAAGGCGGTCGAAGCCGTGCTGAAGGCCGCGGTCGACACCAACAAGTGGATCAACGCCAACCCCGACGAGGCGAAGGCGGCGGCGAACAAGCGGCTGGAGATCGACTCCGGCAAGGCACTGCCGGCGAAGGTTCTCGACCCCGCCTGGAAGTCCATCCAGTTCACCGACGACCCGCTGGCCGCCACCCTCGGCACCGAGGCGCAGCACGCGGTCAGGGCCGGCCTGCTGGAGAAGCCGGACCTCAAGGGGATCTACGACCTGACGATCCTCAACAAGGTCCTCAAGGCCGCGGGCGGGAGCCCGGTCGACGCCGCCGGTCTCGGCTCCAGCTGACGCCGGTCCCCGATGACTTCCCAGGAGGTGACGACCATGGCCACGACCCTCGCCGAGGCCGACCAGGCGGTCGAGTACGCGGCACGTCTTGAGCACGTCTCGAAGTCCTTCGCGACACCGGGCGGGCAGCAGCTCGTCCTGGACGACATCAGCATCGATGTCGCGCCGGGTGAGTTCGTCACCCTCCTGGGGGCCTCGGGCTGCGGCAAGTCCACACTGCTGAACCTGGTTGCCGGTCTCGACCGGCCGTCCGCCGGAGCCATCCGCACGGACGGGCGGCCGGCCCTGATGTTCCAGGAACACGCCCTCTTCCCATGGCTGACCGCGGGCAAGAACATCGAACTCGCCCTGAAACTCCGGGACGTTCCCAAGCCCGAACGCCGTCCCAAGGCCGAGGAACTGCTCGAACTGGTCCGGCTGAAGGGCGCGTACGGCAAGCGCGTCCACGAACTGTCCGGCGGTATGCGCCAGCGTGTGGCCATGGCCCGCGCACTGGCCCAGGAGAGCGGCCTGCTGCTGATGGACGAGCCGTTCGCGGCACTGGACGCCATCACCCGGGACGTGCTGCACGACGAGTTGACCCGGATCTGGCAGGAGACCGGCCTGTCCGTGCTGTTCGTCACGCACAACGTGCGCGAGGCGGTGCGCCTGGCCCAGCGGGTGGTCCTGCTGTCCTCCCGTCCGGGCCGCATAGCGCGGGAGTGGACGGTCGACATCCCGCAGCCGCGCCGCATCGAGGACGCGCCCGTGGCGGAACTGTCCCTCGAAATCACCGAAGTCCTGCGTGGGGAGATCCGCCGTCATGGCCAGCACTGACACGACCAAGACCGTCCGGTCGGACGCCGGCAGCGTCGAGGCGGGCCTGGACGCGCTGGAGAGCGGTGTCGTCGGCCGTACGCCGCTGCGGCAGACGCTCATCGGCAAGGTCCTGCCACCGGTCGTCGCCGTCGCCGTGATCCTGGCGGCCTGGGCCCTGCTGTACCCGGTGGTCGACAACCCGACGAAGCTTCCGTCGCCGGCGGCCGTGGGTGACGCCTTCGAAACCGCCTGGCTCAAGGGCGATCTGCTCGGATACATCTGGACCAGCGTCTCGCGCGGTCTGCTGGGCTTCGCCTTCGCGGTGCTCATCGGCACTCCGCTGGGTCTGCTGGTGGCGCGGGTGAGGTTCGTGCGCGCGGCCATCGGCCCGCTCCTGTCCGGTCTGCAGTCGCTGCCGTCGGTGGCCTGGGTGCCGCCGGCGGTGATCTGGCTGGGCCTGAACAACTCGATGATGTACGCGGTGATCCTGCTCGGCGCGGTCCCGTCGGTCGCCAACGGCCTGGTGGCCGGCGTCGACCAGGTGTCGCCGCTGTTCCTGCGCGCGGGCCGCACGCTGGGGGCGACCGGCGTCCGCGGCATCCGGCACGTCACCCTGCCGGCCGCGCTGCCCGGCTACGTGGCCGGTCTGAAACAGGGCTGGGCCTTCTCGTGGCGGTCGCTGATGGCCGCGGAGATCATCGCGAACTACCCCGACCTGGGCGTGGGCCTGGGCCAGTTGCTGGAGAACGCCCGCACGGCTGCCGACATGGCCATGGTGTTCGAAGCCATCGCGCTCATCCTGTTCGTCGGTATCGCCATCGACCTGCTGATCTTCAGTCCGCTGGAACGGCGCGTGCTGCGCAACCGCGGCCTGCTGGTGAAGAGCTAGCCCTGTGCACCACAAGCCCGTTCTCCTCGTCATCGCCCACGGCAGCCGTGACCCGAGGCACGCCGCGAGCGTCCACGCCCTGGTAGGGCAGGTACGGTCGCTGCGGCCGGGGCTGCGCGTGGAGACGGCCTTCCTGGACTTCAACATCCCGTCGGTGCAGGGAGTGCTGGAGTCGCTGGCGGCCGAGGGCGTGCGAGACGTCGTGGCCCTGCCACTGCTGCTGACCCGGGCCTTCCACGCCAAGGCCGACATCCCCGCGGTGCTGCGGGACGCGCCGGCGCGGCTGCGGATCCGGCAGGCGGAGGTGCTCGGCCCGTCCCCGCTGCTGCTGGCCGCGTTGGAACGGCGTTTGTACGAGGCGGGGCTGATGCCCGCCGACAAGTCCTCGACCGGTGTCGTACTGGCCTCGGCGGGTTCCTCCGACCCGGAGGCGACCGCAGTGATCGCCGACATCGCGCGGGAGTGGTGGCTCACCGGCTGGTGCGCCGTGCGGCCCGCGTTCGCCTCCGCATCCCTTCCGCGCACCGAGGACGCGGTACGGGAGCTGCGTGCCCTGGGCTGCGAGCGGGTGGCCGTCGCGCCGTACGTGCTGGCTCCCGGTTTCCTGCCGGACCGCATCGCGCGGGGTGCGGCCGGGGCGGACGTGCTCGCCCAGGTGCTCGGCCCGGCCCCGGAGGTGGCTCGGCTCCTGCTGGAGCGGCTCGACGAAGCGGTGCCGCGGCTTTCACTCCCGCGCATCGCCTGAAGTTCCCGTACCGCGGTTCCGGCCCAGGGTGCGGCGCATCCGAATGTCGTGGCATATTCACGCGTATACCGTCTGCATATTTCTCGCGAAACCCGGACCTCAGATCATGCTCAACTGGGTTGCCCTCCCACTCATTCACACGAAAGGATGATCACACAACCAAAGAACGGGGAATACGGTGAACCTCACCAAGAAGCGGCTGGCCACTCTGGCGGTACCGGCCGCCGCCACAATTCTGCTGACCGGCCTGTCCACTCCTCAGGCGTCCGCTGCCACACTCAAGGCGGATGCGACCTGCTCGGCTTCGCTCACTCCCACCGCGGATGCCAAGATCAAGGTCCGGACGTATTACACGAAGAAGACGAGCACGACCTGGAAGCACCTGAACCGGTACTTCTACCCGAGCAGCCACGGCATCAAGAAGTCGCGTTCGGACACGGACATGACCAGCTGGCTGCTCGTCGGCAGCAACCGGATCGACTGGGACCACGAGAAGCCGGGGTCGATCCGGTGGGACAATATCGCGGTCAGCTACGGCTACCCCCAGGGGCAGAATCCCGTGACCAAGAAGGGCAAGACCCGCCTGGTCGCCCACGGCTGGTACGCGCTGGACACCTGGCCCACCGAGTGCAAGGCCCAGTCCTGGGTGTTCTAGTCCGCCGACCGTCGCGTGGGTGCGCAGCGCCGCTGCGCACCCACGCGGTGTCCCTGACACCGGGAAAAGCATGAGCGCCCAGAAGAAGCTTCTCGTACTTGCATCGGCATTGAGCGGACTTCTCCTCGCCACCGGATGCACTTCGCCGCCGAGCCCGAAAGCACAGCCGGCCGCAGACGATTCCGTCGTGCTGGTCGACGGGGATTCCCACGGCTTCATCACGTACGACACGAAACACGAGGCACTGACCGGATACACGAGCGACGGTACCGAGAAATGGCGAGAAAGTCGCTATTTCCCCACCGACGTGCACTGCACGGTTTCCTGCCCCGACGCCGTCATATCCGCGACGGCCGACATGAACGGGCGGGAATCACGGACGCACACCGTCTGGAAGACCGGCGGCACCTCCACGGTCCACTCGTCCTCCAGTCGGTCTCTGGTCGTCCACTGGGCCAGGGACCAGAACACCTGGGTCGCGACCGACGAATCCTCGGTCCTCTGGTCGGAATCCGGGCACATCCACACCAAGAAGTTCACCGAAGGGGTCGGCGACGCGCTGGGGCGGGTCTCCGCGGACGACAGCACGCTGGTGGTCTCGGTCCAGCCCGGCTCCGCCCGGACCTGGAGCGGTTACCGCTTCCGGCTCAAGGGCGCGCCTCTCTCACCGGTCCTGGTCTCCGACGCACTGCCCGGAAGCATCGGCTGCCTGTCCGCACAGCAGGAAACCATGTGGACGCTCGGCAAGAAGGCCGTCGAGTACGGCCTGGCGACCGGCAGGAAGATCCGTGAAGTCCCGCAGTTCTCCAGCGACTGCGCCAGTTCCGCGAGCACGACCGTACTCGGGACCTTCTCAGCGGGTACGGACCAGGCGCAGCAACAGCAGACGATCTCCCTCGCCCCGGCGAACCGGTCCGCGCCCCTGCGCAAGACCGTGGTGAACGGCGACGGGGAGATCGGTGTCTTCCGTGACTGCGGAGTTGTCCTGTCGGACGGCCGGCTGACCATACTCTCGGCGGACGGCGGCAGACATCGGACGCAGGTCGACGCCCACAGCGTGGTGACCACCGCGGACGGACTCGTCTACAGCATCGGCCCGTCGGGCAAGCCGGAGCGGCACGGCATCACGGCCGGGAAGCGGCAGTGCCGCATCACATGACACCGTCCCGGCTCTGTCGCCGCGTCGAGAAGCAGGCCCAGGGCGCACCCGGCGAGTGACGGCGCGTGCGGGGCCTCTGCCGCGACCGTCGGGCAGGAGCGCGGGGCACCACGCCCCTGCTTCCGCCTGAGCGACCGCGGGCACGCCCGGACACGGAGGCCGAACCCGGTGCCACCGTCCGCTGCGCGCCCCCGCTCCCGCGCGACGGACAGGAGGACGGCCCCCCGCCGGTCACGCTGAGCTGGAGCGTCAGGTGATGACGGACGGCCCGGAGCGGATCGCGTCCCGGCCCGGACGGCGGCATGCCGGTGTGGTGACCGGGAGAAGGCCCCGTGGCGGCGGGGCCCCGGGCGCTCAGAGACCGAGGGCGTCGGTCAGCTGCTGGGTGAAGGTGAGGCTGGCGGTGCCGGCCGCCGCGCCGATGGCGATGTTCTCCAGGGCGGTGCGGATCCGGCCCCGGTTGGGCGGCAGACCGTCCTCCGCGGACTGTGCCAGTTCCCGCTGGACGACCTCGCCGTTGCTCACCAGCTGCGGGTACTCGGCGCGCAGCGCCTCGGTGAACCGGTCGGCGACGTGCATGAGCGCGGGCAGGTCCGGGGTGACGTAGGGGGTGCGGGTCCGGCCGCGGTCACGGAGGTCGGCCGGGCCGTGGTCGGGTCCGAAGTGGTAGGTGCTCATGTCCTGTCCTCGCTTGTGGGGCGGCGGCCCGGGTCCGGGCCGCAGGAGCCGTCGGATGGCTGGGGATCGCGGCTTCGGCGCGCCGCCCGCCCGGGAGGACCGCCCCCCGCGCGCCTGGAGGTGCCGGGACGGCCGACGTCACCGATGCCGCGGGTCCGCGGGTGGCCCGGAACGCTCCGCGCGATCGCGGGAACGCCGGGAGGGCCGAAAACAGCCACCCGTCCGGGTGACGGATGTGCGTTGACCGGGGTGCGGAAACCGGCACGGTGGTGACCGGGGACGCCGCCGCGAGCGGCCACGCGCGCGTCCCGGGCGCCGGACGGCGCCGGGCGCACCGGCTCACGGGCGGGGCTCCGCCCCTGCGTGTCGCCTGGTGGTGCGTCCGTCACCGTCATCCGTCCCCTCCGGCCCTTCCACGCGTTTCACCCTAGGGACGCCGCGCGGGGACTGTCGCGAGGTTCGGTGAGCACGCCCGCCCGGGGGCGGATGTGTGCTATCGGCCGCCGCGGTCCGGCGTTCCCCTGTGACGTCGGACCGCGGTGGCTCTCTGTTCTGCGCCGGGCCCGGCGTCCGCGTCACAGGGGTGCCGGAGCCGGCGCGCGTCAGGGGCGGTTATCGGCCAACTCCCCCTGCGGGTCAGTCGAAGCGGAGGGCGCCGGTGCGGGTGCGCTTCAGTTCGAAGAGGTCGGGATGCCGGGCCAGCGCCCGGAAGCTGTCGAAGAGTTCGGCCGCTTCGGCGCCGCGCGGAACGGCGCGCAGCACCGGGCCGAACCACACCGTGCCGTCGAGGTGGAGGGTAGGGGTGCCGACGTAGCCGCCGGTCTCCGGTTCGGCACCGGCCGTGTGGCTGCGGCGGACCGCCTCGTCGTACGACGGGTCATGGGCGGCGGCCGACAGCTCGGCGGGGAGACCGAGTTCGGCCAGCGACTCCTCGATCACCGTGTCGAAGTCCTCGCTGCCCTCTGCGTGGATGCGGGTCCCGAACGCGGTGTACAAATCGCGCAGCACCGTCTCGCCGTGCCGCTCGGCGGCGGCCGCCGCGACCCGCACCGGGCCGATCGAACGGTCCACCAGGTCCCGGTACCAGCCGGGGAGTTCGTTGCCGGTGTTGTGCAGGTACAGGCTCATCACCCGGAACCGGAGGTCGACCGGGCGCAGCCGCTCGACCTCCAGGAGCCAGCGGGAGGTGATCCAGGCGAAGGGGCAGGCCGGGTCGAAGAAGAAGTCGATCCGGGTCGGGACGGTGGGGGCGTCGGGGGTGGTTCCGGTGCTGCTGTGCGTCATACCGCCGACGCTAGAGGGCCGGTGGGCCGAAGTCCCGGCCCAATCAGCGCCGCTTTCCCTGGCCCACTCGACGCCCCCGGGACGCCTGCCCTCCGCCCCGTCCCGACGCGTCGCGGGCCGGGACGGCAGGCGTCAGCCGCCCTGGTGTGCCGCCTCGTCGGCCAGCCGGACCAGTTCGGTGACCGGCAGGGAGCCGGCCGGCCGGCGTTCGCGCGCGAACCGGTTCGCGAGGCGTTGCAGCAGGGCGTTCAGCGGCGTCGGCACGCCGTGCAGCCGGCCCAGCAGGACGATCTCGCCGTTGAGGTGGTCGGCCTCGATGGTGCCGGTGCCCCGCACGAGGGACTGCCAGGAGGAACCGCCGCCGCGCGGGGCACCGTCCAGCGGGACGAGGGTGACCTTGTCGCCGCGTGCCGCGCGCTGTTCCTCCACGCTCGCGTACGCGATCCCGGCCGCGTCGAGCACGGCCTCGCCCTCGGCCCGCACGCGCGCGTAGAGCTCCTCGGCGTCCCCACCGGTCACGGGCCCGCTCAGCGCTTCCAGGGCGTTGCCGAGGTTGCCGAGCAGTTTGGCGTACTGCCAGCGCGCCACGTCGGGCACGACCGGCGCCTCGAACCGGGCGTCCGCCAGGTCGGCGGCGATCCGCCGGGCGGTGTCGTCGGTGCCGTGCGGGACGCGGCCGAGGTGGAGGATGCCGGTCAGCGGGGTGCCCGCGGCCGAGACGACGCCGGGTTCCACGAACGTCGACGGCAGCCAGACGCAGACACCGTGGACGTGCCGGAAACGGCGCAGCGCCAGCCGTCCGCCCTCGACGCCGTTCTGGAGGCAGACCAGCGGCAGCCGTTCGGCCGCCGTCCCGCCCCCGGCTACGGGCACGTCCGCCCAGGCGTCCAGGGCGGCCACGGTGTCCTGGGTCTTGACGGCGAGGACGAGGACATCGTCGGCGCGCAGCTCGCCGAGCGGGCCCGGCCCGTCGACGGCGGGCAGCCGGTACGTCGACTCGCCCTCGGGGACGCGCAGTCGCAGTCCGTGGGCGCGCAGGGCCGCCAGGTGCCGGCCGCGGGCGACGAGAACGACCTCGCGCCCGGCCTGGGCCAGCCGGCCGCCGACGGTGCCGCCGACCGCTCCCGCCCCGATGATGAGGTAGCGCATGCCGCAGAGCCTGGCACACGCGCCGACCGTGTGCGGGTGGCCCGACCGGCATGCCACGCCCCGCCCTTGCCGGCCGCCGGCCCTGGCGTACCGTGCCGCGTCCCGGAACCGCGTCGCCGGGTGCGACGGCCCGGTGGTTCCCCGGGGGATCACATCGCCGCGCGCGGTTTCCGGGCCCGGCCCGGCACCGCGGCGTACCGCTGAAGGGCGCCCGTCACGGGCGGCGGCCCGGGAGTTCGGCCTCGATGAGGTCCGCCGCCCGCGGGGTGCCGCCCTCGCGGGCCGTCTCCGCCCGGATCTTTGCCAGCCGGCGCGCGACCTCCGGATCGTCCACGAGGGCGAGCGCGGCCTCGCGCAGCCGCTCGGCGGTGGCCTGCTCGGCCGGCAGGTGCCGGGCGACGCCGAGGCTCTGGAGCATGTCGGCGTTGCCGAACTGGTCGACGGCCTGCGGTACGGCGATCATGGGCGTGGCGGTGACCAGGCCCTCCTGGCTGCCGCCGGCGCCCGCGTGGGTGACGAACAGGTCGGCCTGCCGCAGGATCGCCAGCTGGGGCACCCAGCTGTGGACCTCCACACCGGCGGGTACGTCGCCCAGCTCGGCGCGGGTCACGTGCGGGCCGGTCTGGAGGACGAGGTGCCAGCCGGGCAGGTCCGCGAAGGCGCGCACGCACGCGCGGTAGAACGTGGGCTGCTTGGTGAACGCCGAGCCGAGCGAGACGAGCACGACCTTCTCCGCGCCGGCGGGCCGCTGCCAGTCGCCCTGGCCGGCGAGGTCGCCGCGGCAGGCGCCGACGAACGTGTGGACGCGTTCGTCGACCCGGTCGGCGTGCGGCTGGAGCGCCTTCGGGATGAGCACCAGGGAGCGTGCCGGGCGGCCGACGAAGGAGTCCGGGTCCCGGGTGATCCCGTTCTCGGCCAGCCACGCCTCGAACCGGGCGTAGTACGCCTGTCCGCGCTCGGTCCGCCGCGGTTCCCGCCACATCGGCTCGGCGACCTCCTCCTCGTAGCCCTCCCAGGCGACGAGGTTCGGGGAGAGGGAGATCGCGGGGACGCCCCAGCGGTGGGCGAGGACGCGGGCCGGGTAGGAGGCGATGTCGTGCAGGACCAGGTCGGGCGTGTCACCGGCGTAGGCGGCGGCGAGCTGCGGGAGCGCCTGGACGGCGTCGTCCAGGAAGGGCTCCACGTTGTCCAGCAGGGTGCTGCCCCACGCCTCGGGGTCGGCGTCGGGGCCGGGCAGGGTGGAGGTGTAGGGCACGGGCTCGGCGCCGGTGGCGGCCACCTTGTCGGCGAGGACCGGCGGGATGGCGTACGTGACCCGGTGGCCGCGGACGACGAGTTCACGGACGACCTCCAGGCTCGGGTTCACATGGCCGTGCGCGGCGATGGAGAACATGGCGATGTGGGCGGGTGCGGTCACGGGAGTCATGTCAGGGACCCTATGCGAGACGATACGTCTCGTCTAACGAATATCCCGCCACCTCCCAGCGGGACCGTCGCGCAGCGCCCCCGGGGTCAGCCGCTTCGCCCGCTCGGATCGGCGTGTTCGGGTTCGTCAGGACTCGACGCCTCGTCAAAGGAACCGCGCTTACCGGCCCACCTGGACGAATGGGAGACTGACCGGGAACGGCCCCGCGTCCGGCACACGCGGCGGGCCCGTGGAAGGCGCGGAAGACGGCACGGAGGCACGACGATGGACGAGGCACGGGCGCGGGACGTACTGGCCCTGGCGGGAGTGCTGCCGGGCCCGGCCCGGGACGCACGGCTCCTGGCCCTCGGCGAGAACGCGGTGTTCGCCGCCGGCGGCCTGGTGGTGAAGGTGGGCCGCGACGCCGAGCTGCTGGAGCGGGCCGGGCGCGAGCTGGCCGTCGCCGGCTGGCTGGCCGGGGCGGGCGTGCCGGCGGTACGGGCGGCCGAGCCCGAGCCGTTGCTGGTGGACGGCCATCCGGTGACCGTGTGGCACCGGCTCCCGGATCCCGTGCGGCCCGCCGAACCGCGGGACCTGGCCGGGCTGCTGCGGATCGTGCACGCCCTCCCCTCGCCCCCCTTCGCCCTGCCGCCCCGCGATCTGCTGGACGGTGTGGAGCGCTGGCTGCGGCTCGCCGGCGACGCGATCGACCCCGAGGACGCCGCCTATCTCCGTGCGCGCCGCGACGGCTTCGCGGTCCGGGCGGCGGCGCTGACCCCACGGCTGACGCCTGGCCCGGTCCACGGCGACGCGCTGCCCCGCAACGTGCACATCGGGCCGGACGGTCCGGTCCTGGTCGATCTGGAGACCTTCTCGGCCGATCTGCGCGAGCACGACCTGGTGGTCATGGCCCTCTCCCGCGACCGGTACGGACTGCCCGCCGACGCCTATGACTCCTTCACCTCGGCGTACGGCTGGGACGTGCGGGAGTGGGAGGGCTGCGCGGTGCTGCGGGGCGCCCGGGAGACGGCCAGCTGCGCCTGGGTGGCCCAGCACGCGCCGGGCAACCCGGAGGCGCTGGCCGAGTTCCGGCGCCGGGTGGCCTCCCTGCGCGACGGCGACCAGACGGTGCGCTGGTACCCGTTCTGAGCCGGCGGCGATCGCTCCGCTCAGACCCGCTCAGACCCGCTCGTCCACCGGCTCCCGCAGTGGCCACACCCCGTCCACCACCGCCCCCGCGTCCCCCTTGCGGCGCAGGAACGCCTGGAAGTCCGCCGCCCAGGCCGCGTACCACTCGATCTGACGGTGGTGCAGTTCCGCCGGGCCGAGGTCGGCGATCTTCGGGTGGCGGTCGGCTATGGCGGCGGCGAGACGGGCCGCGGCCAGGGCGTCGGCGGAGGCGTCGTGCGCGGCGCCGAGGACTATGCCGTACTCGGCGCAGACCGCTTCCAGGTTCCGCTTGCCGCGGCGGTAGCGGTCGACCCAGCGGTCGATGGTGTAGGGGTCGATGACCGGGGCGGGCCGCATGCCGCCCAGCCGGTCGGCGAGGGACGGCAGGCCGTACCGGCGCAGTTCCGCCGAGAGCAGGCTGAGGTCGAAGGCCGCGTTGTAGGCGACGACCGGGACGCCCGCCGTCCAGTAGGACACCAGGACGTCCGCGACGGCGTCGGCGACCCGGTCGGCCGGACGGCCCTCGGCCGTCGCGCGTTCGGTGCTGATGCCGTGCACGGCGACCGCGTCGGCCGGGATCTCCACGCCCGGATCGGCCAGCCACTCCCGGTGCCCCATGGGCTCACCGGCCCGCACCTCGATCACGGCAGCCGTGACGATGCGCGCCTCGCGCGGATCGGTCCCGGTCGTCTCCAGGTCGAAGCCGATCAGCAGCTCCTGGTGCCAGCCCATGGGCGGCCCCCCTTCTTGGTGGTGCTTTCCCCCAGTGGCCTTCACCCTCGCACGCGCCACTGACAATGGGGGGACCGCGTTCCGCTCGGCCGCGCGGACCGGTCAGGACACGGGGCGCGAATCCGACCAGGCCAGCTCGAACTCCTCGCGGTAAGTCGGGAAGAGCCCGGCTTCGCCCGACCGGTCCGGTCTGACCACCCGGCTGCCGTTGCGCAGCACCAGCACCGGCGACTCCATGCCCCGCGCCCCGCGCAGATAGGACTGCACCACGGCCACGCCGTCGGCGCCGTCGCCGTCCACCAGGTACGCGGTGAAGCGAGGCGTCTCGTCGTACACCTGGATCTCGAAGGCGCCCGGGTCGCGCAGCCTCGACCGCACCCGGCGCATGTGCAGGATGTTCATCTCCACGGAGCGGCCCAGTTCGCCCCGTTTCATCCCGAGTTCGCGTTCGCGGCGTTTGACCGAACTGGAGGCCGGGTTGAGGAAGAGCAGCCGCACCCGGCAGCCGGACTCGGCGAGCCGGAGCAGGCGCCGCCCGGAGAAGTTCTGCACCAGCAGGTTGAGCCCGATGCCGATGGCGTCGAGCCGGCGGGCGCCGTCGAAGATGTTCTCGGCCGGGAACTGGCGCAGCAGCCGCACCCGGTCGGAGTGGACGGCGACGACGTCGGCGTACCGGTCGCCGACCAGGTCCTCCACCGCGTCGACGGGCAGCCGGCGCGCCGAGGGCA
The DNA here is from genome assembly GCF_040613095.1 of Streptomyces sp. NPDC006309. Classification (NCBI taxonomy): domain Bacteria; kingdom Bacillati; phylum Actinomycetota; class Actinomycetes; order Kitasatosporales; family Streptomycetaceae; genus Streptomyces; species Streptomyces sp. NPDC006309. The sequence goes on from NZ_JBEXRO010000002.1 coordinate 211,689, forward strand.
CGTCACCGCCCGCGCCGAGCATCTCCAGCAGCCGCGCCGAGGCCCGCTCGGCCTGGCCGAGGACCGCCTCCGACAGGGCCCGGTTGCGGGAGACGACGTTGCGGGTCACCTCCAGCTCGTCCAGGGCGAGTTCGAGGTCCCGGCGTTCGTCGAAGTAGGGCTCGAAGCACGGCCAGTGCTGCACCACCAGCTCGCGCAGCTGCGGCAGTGTGAGGAAACTGAGCACGTTGTCGTCGGCCGGGTCGAGCAGATAGCCCTTGCGGCGGCTGACCTCGCGTACGGCGACCGCGCGCTGCACCCACTCCTGCCCGGCCGGGCCGGCCGCGGCGACCACCCACTCGTCGCCGTGGACGGGTTCGTAGACGGGCCGCAGCACGGCGGCCACGACCGCGCGCAGCCGTTGTTCGACGAGGTTCAGCCAGATGTAGGCCCGGCCGGCCCGCTGCGCGCGGGTGTGCACCTCGCGCCAGGCGTCGGCGTCCCAGTCCAGGTCCGGCCCGATGGATCCCGCGTCCATCGGCCGGGCCAGGGACACCGCGCCGGGCGGGACGTCTGCGGAGTTCCCCTCGTGACCCTCGTCACCAGAAGGCAGCTCCAGCCCTCCCGAGCCCACCCGCGCACCGCCTTCCGCTCCCCCGGGCCTTCCCCGTCTCAACGATCAAGGAAGGGTACTCCGCGAGGGGTGCGCGGTGCAGCCGGACGGTCAGGTCGGTTTCCCGTCCGCCGCGCTCAACTACGCCACCGCCAGTGACCGTTCTGCCATGCCAGGTCCTTGGGAGTGAGCGGATTCATAGCCGTGACGTCCCGGGGGGCGATGGAGAAGCCCTGCCAGTGCACGGGCATGGGCTGCTGGTCCTCGTCCCGCGCGATGTGGTGGAAGCCGACGTTCATCCAGACCACCGGGTGGCTGAGGGTCTGGCCGCCGACCCACTTGTCGACGGACTGCGGGTGTCCGGCGGCGCACCCGGGGTTGTTGCTGGCGAACAGCTCGCACGGGTCGTACTCGGTGACGTACATGTCGTGCCTGGTGAAACTGCGGCCGGGGTACCGGGTGGTGGGCCCGGGGACCAGCTCGTAGGAGCGGGCGTGGCCGTCCTTGTTCCGGCCGGTCGCGCTGACCACCCGCCACCAGCGGTAGGTCTTGTAGTCGGCCGCGAGTTCCCTGGTGACCTCGGTGCGGGTGGTCCTGGCGGACGGGCCCTCCTGCCGGCCGGAGGGGGCGCTGACGGTCGAGTCGTACTGCTCGACCTTCGTGCGGGAGGAGCCGTCGAGGCCGAAGTCCAGCCGCCAGAAGACGTTGTGGCTGTGGCTGGTGGAGTAGTCCTTGGCGCCCTTGCCTATGGGCCAGCCCCGTCCGTCCTGGGCGTTGTAGTCCTCCCAGGAGAGGCTGCCGGTCGCGCCGACGTTCATGTCGATCGTGCCGTCGTCCCGGAACCGCCACTCGGTGATGTACTCGTACCAGCCGACCTGGTTGACCGTGTACACCAGCAGGTCCTTGCCCTGCGCCTGGTGGACCCGGCCGGTGGCGAAGTCCGACATCCGGTAGGCGTGGCCGCGGGAACGGGTGGTCGTGCACAGGCCCTTGACGTCCGGGTGCCGCGGATCCCCGTCCGGCACCCTGACCGGCTTGATGGTGCCGCCGGGGCATTCGCCGGGCGCCAGCTCCATCAGCCCCTGGGCGAAGCCCTGGCCCGTCAGGTCGTCGTACTCGTGCTTGCCGTCGTCGTAGGGGACGTGGATCTGGCCGAGTCTGGCGCTGTTGAGGACCTTGATCGGCTTGGTCTCGCCCTTGGGCTGGTAGGAGATGTTCTCCAGGACGAGGCCGGCCTTGCTGTCGTAGCGCCGGCACATGCGCCAAGTCGTGCCGGTGGACAGCTTCTGTTCGATTCTGTAGGCGGTGCTGCATCCGGCGGCCGGCGCGGCCGCGGTCTGCGGGCGGGCCGCGGCCGGGCCGGCGCCCGTGGTGGCGCCGGCGGCCAGCGCGGCGAGGGAGAAGGCGACGGCCGCTCCCTTGCGGACACGGCCGGCGGCTCGGGCCCGGACGCCGCCGGGCAGGTGCTGTGCGGGCATGACGAGGTGACTCCCTTGCCGGAGGTCGGGTGGGTGAGGCGGGCGGCGGCCGGTCAGCCCCGGTCGAGGGCGGCGGCCTTGCGGGTGCTGAGGTCGATCACCAGGTCCCGGGTGTCGATCCAGGGGCCGTTCCTGACCTTGGAGAACAGCCGCACGCAGCGCTGCGTCCCGCAGTCGCCGAGCACCGCCGGCTGGGCGCCCGGTGCCGCCCGGTAGACGCCGCCGCTCAGCTCCAGCTGGTCCGGGGAGGTCAGCTCCCTGCCGGTGGCGTCCTTGTAGTCCTCCCTCAGGCCCGCGCCGAGCGGGCCGGCGATGAGGATCCGGGCCGCTTCGGCGTTCTCGGCGCGGCTCGGCGGCGGCTGGACGCCGCGCTGGGTGCCGGTCCGCTCGGCCTTCCCGGTCCGCAGGTCGACGGTCGTGGTGACGAGGGTGTCGGTCCGGTAGTCGTAGGCGGTCACGTCGGCCCGGCGCGGCGCGTCCGGGTCGTCGGCCTCGCCGGGTCCGGGTTCGGCGAGGTCGACGGCGAGGCGCTGCGGACCGCGGCCGCCGCCGGCGTCGCGGCCCGTGACCGACAGCCGCCCGGTGACGGCGGCCTTCTCGACGCGCCGGATCTCGTCGTCGGTCAGCGGGTCACGGCCCGTGCCCTGTTCCCGCTGGGCGGGCGCCCGCTCCACGACGCCCGGCCGGACGGTGTCCGGTCCGTCAGCGGCCTGTCCCGCGGCCCGGAGGCCGCCGCCCCCCGCGCCCCCGGAGTCGTCCGCGCCCGCCGTGCCCGGCAGGGTGACCGCGACCATCGCGGCGGTCCCCGCCGCCGCGAGGGCCGCGCCGGTCAGTAATTTCCCCAGATGGCGGTGGACTGTCTCGCGCACATTTTCCCCCTGCTGCCCGTGGTCGTCGGGAGTACGTGTTTGCCCCGCTGGTTCGGCGCAGGGCGGGTACCAGAACCGCCATGCGCACTGGTCGGTGGGTAAGAGGGACGTAAGTCGCGGAGGGTTCCGCCACTTGCGGGCACATTCGGGGGTCAACACGGCTCCCGGCGGCAGCACACCTGGGAGAGTCGTATCCATGCAGGTCTGGCCTGGCGAGAGGTATCCGCTCGGCGCCACCTATGACGGCGCCGGCACCAACTTCGCGGTCTTCACGGAGGCCGCGGACCGAGTAGAACTGTGTCTGCTGCACGACGACGGCTCGGAGACGGCCGTGGAACTGCGCGAGAGCGACGCATTCGTGCGGCACGCGTACGTGCCGGGCGTGATGCCGGGACAACGGTACGGGTTCCGGGTGCACGGCCCGTACGACCCCGCGCGCGGACTGCGCTGCAACTCGGCGAAGCTGCTGCTCGACCCGTACGCGAAGGCGGTGAGCGGGTCGATCCGGTGGGGCGAGGAGGTGTACGGCTACCACTTCGACGACCCGGAACGGCGCAACGACCTGGACTCCGCGCCGCACACCATGGCGTCGGTGGTCATCAACCCCTACTTCGACTGGGGCGACGACCGGCCGCCCCGCACCGAGTACCACCGCACGGTGATCTACGAGGCCCACGTCAAGGGCCTGACCATGCGGCACCCCGGGCTGCCGGAGGAACTGCGGGGTACCTACGCGGGGCTCGCCCATCCGGCGGTCATCGAACACCTGACCAAGCTCGGGGTGACGGCGCTCGAACTGATGCCCGTCCACCAGTTCGTGAACGACCACCGGCTGGTCGACATGGGCCTGAACAACTACTGGGGATACAACACCCTCGGTTTCTTCGCCCCGCACAACGCGTACGCCTCCTGGGGCGACCGCGGCCAGCAGGTGCTGGAGTTCAAGTCGGCGGTCCGGGCCCTGCACGAGGCCGGGATCGAGGTCATCCTGGACGTCGTCTACAACCACACCGCCGAGGGCAACCATCTGGGCCCGACGCTGTCCCTCAAGGGCATCGACAACCCGTCGTACTACCGCCTGACCGAGGATCCGCGCTACTACATGGACACCACGGGCACCGGCAACTCGCTGCTCATGCGGTCCCCGCACGTGCTCCAGCTGATCATGGACTCGCTGCGCTACTGGGTCACCGAGATGCACGTCGACGGCTTCCGCTTCGACCTCGCGGCCACCCTGGCCCGGCAGTTCCACGAGGTGGACCGGCTGTCGTCGTTCTTCGACCTGGTGCAGCAGGACCCGGTGGTCTCCCAGGTGAAGCTGATCGCCGAACCGTGGGACGTCGGCGAGGGCGGCTACCAGGTGGGCAACTTCCCGCCCATGTGGACCGAGTGGAACGGAAAGTACCGGGACACCGTGCGGGACGTGTGGCGGGGCGAGTCGCGCGCGCTGGCGGAGTTCGCCTCCCGGCTCACCGGCTCCTCGGACCTCTACCAGGACGACGGCCGCCGTCCGCTGGCCTCCATCAACTTCGTCACCTGCCACGACGGCTTCACACTGCACGACCTCGTCGCGTACAACGACAAGCACAACGAAGCCAACGGCGAGGAGAACCGGGACGGCGAGAGCCACAACCGGTCCTGGAACTGCGGGGCGGAGGGCGACACCGACGACCCCGGGGTGCTGGAGCTGCGCGCCCGGCAGATGCGGAACTTCATCGCCACGCTGATGCTGTCCCAGGGCGTGCCGATGATCAGCCACGGCGACGAGTTCGCCCGCACCCAGGGCGGCAACAACAACGCCTACTGCCAGGACAACGAACTGTCGTGGGTGGACTGGCCGGACTCCCTGGAGAGCGACCTGCTGGAGTTCGTCCGCTCCATGGTGTGGCTGCGCCGGGACCACCCGGTCTTCCGCCGGCGCCGCTTCTTCCACGGCCGCCCGGTGGAGGGCCCGCACGACGAGCTGTCCGACATCGCCTGGTTCACCCCCGACGGCGGCGAGATGACCCAGCAGGACTGGGACTCGGCGCCGGCGTCCGCGCTGACGGTGTTCCTGAACGGCAACGCGATCTCGGAACCCGGCCCGCGCGGGGAGCACATCGCCGACGACTCCTTCCTGCTGATGTTCAACGCCTCGCCCGAGCCGCTGGACTTCCTGGTACCGGCCGACCTCGGCCGGCAGTGGCAGGTGGTGGTCGACACGGCCCGCCCGGACGGGGTGCCGCCGAACACGGGCGAGAAGGTCGCGGCCGGCGACCGGATCACCCTGCCGGACCGCAGCCTGACGGTGCTGCAACGCCCCGCGTGAGCGCCGGCCCGCCGGGACCGGGCGCCGCCGGGAACACCCGGAGCGCCCGCTCCCGGCGGACCTGACGGCGGCGTGACGGCGGCACGAGACGGCGTGACGGCGGCACGAGGCGGCGTGACGGCGGCACGAGGCGGCGTGACGGCGGCGTGACCGCGTCCCCTGGAGGCGGGCCTCACGGCGGGCTTTCGGCGGGCTTTCGGCCGGCTTCGGCGGAGGCCGCCCTGGGAGCCGGGCGGGCAGCCGGGCGGGCGGACGGACGGCGGCCTGTAGGCCGTCCGGCCCAGCGCACGTGCCCCGCCGGACAGCCCCCGTGCCGGACCCGGCACGCTCGTCCGGACGGTCGGCCGGACGGCCGGCGGCACCCTCCCCGGGCCGGACGGCACCGCCGGCAGCCGCCGTCGTCCCCGTCCATCCCCCCGTCCGGCGCCGGGCACACGCGCGTGGATCGGCGCTGAGGTGACACGAAACCCGGCGAGCTGGGTACGTAGGTTCCCATGACTTCTGCGCGCCCCGGACCGGAGGTGCCCACGGCCACCTACCGGCTCCAGCTCCAGCCCGCGTTCCCGTTCGCGGCCGCCGCGGCGGCCGTCCCCTACCTGGCGTCGCTCGGCGTCTCGCATCTGCACCTGTCCCCGGTCCTGGAGGCCGTCCCCGGCTCGGCGCACGGCTACGACGTGGTGGACCACACGCGTGTGCGCGAGGAACTGGGCGGCGAGGACGGCCTGCGCGCCCTGGCGCACACCGCGCGGGAGCACGGCCTCGGCCTGGTCGCGGACATCGTGCCCAACCACATGGCGATGGCGCCCCGGCACAACCACGCCCTGTGGGAGGTGCTGCGCGAGGGCACCGGCTCGCCGTACGCGCGCTGGTTCGACATCGACTGGCAGGCGCAGGGCGGCCGGATGCTGCTGCCCGTGCTCGGCGGCCCGGTCGGCACGGAGCTGGAACACCTGCGGGTCGACGGTGACGTGCTGCGCTACCACGACCACGCCTTCCCGCTCCGCCCCGGCACCGCGCACCTGCCGCTGCCCCAGCTGCTGGACGCCCAGTGGTACCGCCCGGTGTGGTGGCGGCTGGCCCGCACCGAACTGAACTACCGGCGCTTCTTCAGCATCTCGGAACTCATCGGGCTGCGGGTGGAGGACCCGGAGGTCTTCGACGCCACCCACGCCAAGATCCTCCAGCTGCTGGCGGAGGGCGTGCTCGACGGGCTGCGCGTCGACCACCCCGACGGACTCGCCGACCCCGACGGCTACCTGGCGCGGCTGCACGAGGCGACCGGCGGGCGCTGGACGGTCGTGGAGAAGATCCTGGCCGACGGCGAGCACCTGCCGGCCACCTGGCCCGTCGCGGGCACCACGGGTTACGACGCCCTGCGGCACGTCGACGGCCTGTTCACGGACCGCACCGGGGCGTACGGCCTGCTGGGCCGGTACCGGGCCTTCGCGGCACCGCAGACGGACCGGGGCGGCAACTGGGAGGCCACGGCCCGGCGGGCCGCCTACAAGGTGCTCACGCACGAACTGGCCGCCGAGACCGACCGGCTCACCCGGGTCGCCACGCGGCTGTGCGCCGTCTCGCCCGACCTGTCGCTGCGCGACCGGGCACCCTGGGCGCTGCGCACGGCCGTGGAGGAGCTGCTCGTCCGGATGCGGGTCTACCGGCCCTACGCCTCCGGTGACGCCGCCGCCGTCGTCACCGAGGAGGCCGCCGAGGAGGCCCGGCTGGCCTTCGTGGTGCCGGAGGAGGCCGAGGCCGTCGGCGTCGTGCGCCGGCTGCTGGTGGAACCGCCCGGTGACCCGTCCGCGCCGGACCACGCCGACCGGGTGGAGTTCCGCACCCGGTTCGCGCAGACCGCGTCGGCGCTGCGCGCCAAGGCGGTGGAGGACACCGCCTTCTACCGCTTCGTGCCGCTGCTGTCGGCCAACGAGGTGGGCGGCGACCCGGGCAGCCCGGGTGTCTCCCCGGACGACTTCCACGCGTACTGCGCGCGCGTACAGCGCGACTGGCCGCTCACCGGCACGGTCGTCACCACGCACGACACCAAGCGCAGCGCCGACGTGCGCGCGGCGCTGGCCGTGCTCACCGAGTGCCCGGACCACTGGGCGGAGCTGCTCGCCGAGGTGACCCGGGCCGAGGAGGGAGTGCCGGACGGGCAGCTGGCCTGGGCCGCCTGGCAGACGGTGTTCGGGCTGGGTCCGGCCGAGGAGGAGCGGGTCCGGGAGGCGCTGCTCAAACACGTGCGCGAGGCGGGCATGTACACCAGCTGGACGGAGCAGGAGCCGCCGTACGAGGAGGCGGTGACCGCCTTCGTGGCCGCGGGGCCCTGCGGGCCGCCCGGCGAGCGCGTGGCCGCGTTCCGCAAGGCGCTGGAACCGCACGTGCGGGCCAACGTCCTCGGCACCGCGCTGGTCCACCTGACGATGCCGGGGGTGCCGGACGTGTACCAGGGCACGGAGGGCGAGTACCGGGCGCTGGTGGACCCGGACAACCGGCGGCCCGTGGCCTTCCCGCCGGAGGGGCCCGGAGAGAAGGACGCGCTGACCGCGGCGGCGCTGCGGCTGCGCGCCCGGCGGCCCGGCGCGTTCGGCGCGGGCGGGTCGTACGACCCGCTGGCCGCCGAGGGCCCGGCGGCCGGGCACTGCCTGGCGTTCGCACGCTCCGGCGAGGTGGTCACGGCGGTGACCCGGCTGTCGCTGCGGCTCGCGGAGGCGGGCGGCTGGCAGGACACGCGGCTGGCGCTGCCGCCCGGGCGCTGGAGGGACGTCCTCGCACCGGAACGCGAGTTCACCGCTCACGCGCGCGTGGCGGACCTCTTCGACCGGTCCCCGGTGGTGCTGCTGGAGCGGGCCGGGTAGGACTGAGGCGGCGGAGCCGGCTCGGCGGGCGCCAGGGGTCCTCGGACGGACCGGTGGCGCCCGGGCCGGCCAGGTGGCCCGCAGGAGCTCCACGAAGGCCGCGGCGGCCCCTGCGGGCGGCACGCGCGCGTAGACGGTCACGGGCCGCTGAGTACGCCCCCTTCCACCGGTCCATGGGCGCCCAGGTCACCCTCGTGGAGGCCGCCGACCGGATCGTGCCGCTGGAGGACGCCGATGTGAGCCGGTATCCCACGCGGCGCGGGGTTCGTCGTACCGGCGGACCGGGGCCGGCTGGAGACGGCCGTGCCCGGCATCCACGTGGTGGGCGACCTGCTGCCGCCGCCGTCGCCGGGGCTCGCCCACGCCTCCTTCGCGGAGGGCCTGCTGGTGGCGAGACGCCGGCGGGGCTGCCGTCGGCACCGGTCGATCACGCGGCCGTGCCCCGGGTGACGTACTCCTCGCCGCGGACCGCCTCGGTGGGGCTCGGCGAGGCCGAGGCACGCGCGCGTGGGCACGAGGTCCGCGTCAACACGATGCCGCTGACCGCCGTGGCCAAGGGGATGGTGCACGGGCAGGCGGGATGGTGAAGGTCGTGGCGGAGGCCGGCGGCGGGCGGGTGCCCGGCGTGCACCTGGTCGGCCCGCACGTGTCGGAGATCATCGCCGAGAGCCGGCTGATCGTCGGCTGGGACGCCGAGCCGGCGGACGTCGCCCGGCATGTGCACGCGCATCCCACGCTGTCGGAGGCGGTGGGCGAGGTGTTCCTGACGCTCGCGGGGCGCGGTCTGCACCAGCAGTGAGCCCACGGCACACAGCCGGCCGCGGCCCCGCCGGGGAACCGCTCCCGGACGCCGGGGACAACTCCTGCCGCACGCTTGACAGTTCACACCTCCCGTGCGGGACTGAGAGGGCGAAGCCGGGCGGAACCAGTCGGGGGTGAGTCTTCTGCCGGAGCTGCGCTATCCCAGCGTTCCCGAACTCATCGCCTGCGCGCGGACGCTGGCCGCTCGCGATCCCGGGCTGTGCGCGCTGCGCGAGGTGGGTGTCTCGCGCGCGGGAAGACCGCTGCACCTGCTGTCGGTGGGGCATGCCCGCCGGGCGGTGCTGGTCGTGGCGGGTGCCCACGCCAACGAGCCCGCGGGCGGTTCCACCCTGCGGGTGCTGGCCGAAAGAGTGCTGTCGGAACGGGAGCTGCGGGGGGACACCTCCTGGCACTTCCTGCTGTGCGCGGACCCGGACGGGGCGAGCCTGCACGTGACCCCGGCGCCGCGCAGCCTGCTCGACTACCACCTCGGGTTCTACCGGCCGACGGGCGCGGAGCAGCCGGAGTGGTCGCCGTCCGTGCTGCCCCCGGACCGGCTGCCGCCGGAGACGCGGACGCTGACCGGGGTCATCGACGAACTGCGCCCGTACCTCCAGGTGACGCTGCACGGCACCGATCTGGGCGGCAGCTGGGTGCAGCTGACGAAGGACGTGCCGGGGCTGGCCGAGCCGTTCGCCAAGTCCGCGGCGGAGCTGCACATCCCGGTGGAGACGGGGGCCTCGGACGCGGCGCTCTGGCCGGCCTCCGGTCCCGGGGTGCATGTGATGCCCGGCCCGGAGACGGGCGTGGCCTACCCGAGCATGCCGGACGACGCCCGGCACAGCACCTGGTACCACGCGCACCGGTACGGCGGACTGACGGCCGTGGTCGAGGTGCCGATGTGGGCCAGCGACCTGGTGGGCGACCCGGCGCCGCACCCGGCACCGGCCGCGGCCATACAGCGGCTGGCGGCGCGGCTGCTGCGGGACGCGCGGGAGGTGGAGCGGGTCCTCGCCGAGGCGCTGCCCCGGTTGGACGGCCGGGACGGGCCGCTGCTGCGGGCCGCGCGGTGGGCGCTGGAGCTGGTTCCGGGCCTGGCCGAGGACTGGGTCCACACGCCGCCGGCCGGCAACACGATGGCGTACGTCGGCAGTGTGGACGCCTTCGGGCGGCGGCTGCCGCTGCGGGCGGCGTCGATGCTGCTCCGGGTGCTGCGGGAGGCGGACGACCGGGCGGCGCCCCGGCTGCAGGAGCTGGTCGCCACCTGGTGCGACGCCTTCGCCGCGCGCTTCGGGGCCCGCTGGGTGCCGTTGGAGCACCAGGTGGAGCACCAGTCGCGGACGGTGCTGGTGGCGGCGCAGCGGGCGCGCGACCGGGTGGCGTGAGCCGCTGCCGGCCCCCACCGCCCGGTCACCGTGCGCCGGTCAGCCGTCCAGGGCGAAGACGGAGCCCGTACGCGCGTTCATCACGCACGCACTGGTGTACGTCTGCTGGAAGTCGACCGCCCGGCCGTTCCAGTGCCCGCGCGCGTGGGTGGTCACCGGGGCGTAGATCATCGGGCAGAACACCTCCTTGGCGGGGATACGGCCGACGTCGCCGTCGGCGGCGTCCAGTTCGGCGCACGCGTCGGCCGCGTGGGCGTGCCCCTGCGGCGGGTCGCACAGCAGTACGGTGCCGCGCGTGTCGCCGGACCGGGCGTCACCCCTGGTGATCGTCAGGTAGAGCCAGTTGTCCGGGCGGATGTCGCGGGAGGCGGCGTGGGCCGGGCCGGCGGTGAGGAGGCCGGCGGCGGCCAGCAGGGCGCCGGCCGCCGCTGCCGCTCTGGTGAGGTAGGTCATGTCCGTTGCATCGGCACGGCGGCCCGTCTTCCGCAGTCCGGCTCACCCGATCGGTGCGGTACGCACGCCTCGACGGACGTAAGTTCGAACGCGTCCGGCCAGGGGGACTCAGCCCGTGGCGAGGCGGTACGCGATCCTGCCGAAAGCGACCTGGTCGCCCTCGCGGACGACGACCGACCCGATGACCCGGCGGCCGTTGACGGTGGTGCCGTTGGTGGATCCCAGGTCCCTGAGGATCCACAGGCCGCCCCGGTGGCGGAGCTCGGCGTGCACGCGGGAGACCGTCTCGTGGTTCAGGCGCAGCCCGTTCGCGGGGTCGCGGCCGATGCGCAGCGGATGGGTGTGCGCCGGGTGCGGCAGCAGCAGCTTGGGCAGCCGCTCGGCCTGCCAGGCCCGGCGCAGCCGTACGGTGAACCCGGACACGGCCTCCACGGAGCCGAGGACCGCGCGGGAGAAGCGGTTCTCCCGGGGCAGGTCGGCGACGAGCACGGCCAGTTCGTCGGACCGGCGGGCCACGAGCGCCAGTTCCATGCGGCGCACGAACGTGTCGTGCGAGAGCCGGCCCACGGCGACGCCGTCACGCAGCACCTGGAGCGCCTTGTCGCGCTCCGCGTCGGACGGACGCGCCGGGTAGGTGGAGAACTCGAAGGACGACGTCACGAGGGTGATTGTCGGGCAGTGGACCCCGGGTGTCCAGAAGACGCGGGACGGGTGCCGGGACAGGGGTACTTCCACGACACCCGCCGGGAAACGGAGGATTCGCAGGCGGACCGGTCATGCGGAACGGCACGATGGGAACGCGGGACATCACGGTGGCAGACGCACCGACACAGGTAGACGAAGGGGAACCGTCCGTGCAGTTCGAGGTGTGGGCACCGCAGGCAGACCGAGTGACGCTCCATTGCGAGGGCAGCACGCGCGCGTTGACGCGTGACCCCGGGCGCCCCGGCTGGTGGACGGGTGAGGCGGAGGCCGGGGACGGCGCGCGGTACGGCTTCGCGCTGGACGACGGCCCCGTGCTGCCGGACCCGCGTTCCCGCCGCCAGCCCGACGGCCCGGACGGGCTGAGCGCGGTCGTGGACCACGGGCGGTACGCGTGGCGGACCGAGTGGGCGGGGCGCGGGCTGCCGGGTGCGGTCCTGTACGAGCTGCACGTGGGCACGTACACCCGCGAGGGCACGCTGGACGCCGCCGCCGAGCGGCTGGAGCACCTGGTGGAACTCGGCGTGACCCACGTGGAGTTGATGCCCCTGTGTCCGTTCCCGGGGCGGCACGGCTGGGGGTACGAGGGGGTGTCGCTGTGGGCGGTGCACGAGCCGTACGGCGGCCCGGAGGCCCTGAAGCGGTTCGTCGACCGCGCGCACGCCCTCGGACTGGGCGTCGTCCTGGACGTCGTACACAACCATCTGGGCCCGTCGGGCAACTATCTGCCGCTGTTCGGGCCCTACTTCACGGACACGCACACCACACCGTGGGGCTCGGCGGTGAACCTGGACGCGCCCGGCTCGGACGAGGTGCGTGCGTTCCTCCTGGGCAGCGCGCTGGCCTGGCTGCGGGACTACCGGCTCGACGGGCTGCGGCTGGACGCCGTGCACGCGCTGTACGACACGCGCGCGAGTCACTTCCTCGAGGAGCTGTCGGCGGCCGTCGACGGACTCGCCGGGGAACTGGGCCGGCCGCTGTTCCTGGTCGCCGAATCCGACCTGAACAACCCCCGGTTCATCACCCCGCGCACGGAGCACGGCCTCGGACTGCACGCGCAGTGGAACGACGACTTCCACCACGCCCTGCACACCACGCTGACCGGCGAGTCCCAGGGTTACTACGCCGACTTCGCGCGTGAGCCGTTCGCCGCGCTCGCCAAGACCCTCACCGGGGGCTACTTCCACGACGGGACGTACTCCAGCTTCCGGGGCCGCCACCACGGCCGCCCGCTGGACCGCGCGCGCGTGGGCGGGCACCGGCTGCTCGGCTACAGCCAGACCCACGACCAGGTCGGCAACCGCGCCCAGGGCGACCGGCTCGCCGCCCACCTCTCCCCCGGCCTGCTGGCCTGCGCGGCCACGCTCACGCTGACCGCACCCTTCACCCCGATGCTGTTCATGGGCGAGGAGTGGGCGGCGGGCACGCCGTGGCAGTTCTTCACCGACCACACCGACCCGGAGCTGGCCGAGGCGGTACGGCGGGGCAGGCGGCGGGAGTTCGCGGAGCACGGCTGGGCCGAGGAGGACGTACCCGACCCGCAGGACCCGGCGACCCGGGAGCGGTCCTGCCTGGACTGGTCGGAGCCGGAACGCGAGCCCCACGCGCGCGTGCTGGCCTGGTACCGGCAGCTGATCGCGCTGCGCCGCGCCCAGCCCGACCTCACGGACCCGGATCTCGCCGACACCAAGGTGGCCTACGACACGGAGGCCCGCTGGCTCGCCTTCCGGCGCGGGGACGTACGGGTGGCGGTGAACCTGGGCAAGGAAGCGGCGGCGATCCCGCTGGGCACCGGCCGGGTGGAGGTCCTCGCGGCCTGGGCCCGGGTGGAGGAGCCGGGGCCGGACGGACTGCTCCAGGTGCCCGGGGAGTCCTGCGTGGTGCTGACACAGCCCTGAGCGGACCCCGGCGGCTCGCTCAGAGCTCCGTCCCGTCCTCCTGGAGGTCCGTCACGCGCTCCAGCAGGATCGGCTCCCAGACGCGCCCCAGCTGGATCCGCAGCAGCGGCAGGGAGCCGTCCGTGCGGCCTTGCAGGCGGCCGGTGAGGCGCAGGACGGTGTCGCAGCGGGCGAGCCACAGGCCGCGCAGACAGGGGCGGGCGCCGTAACCGGCCAGGGTGGCGGCGCGGACGGCCGCCGGGGAGCCCACGGCGAGAGCGAGTCCGGCGATGTCCTCGGCGGGGTCGCCCACGGTGGCCGCGGTCCAGTCCAGAATGCCGCGCACCCGGCCGTCGGCGCTGACCAGCACGTGCGCGCCGGTCAGCCCGTGATGGGTGAGGACGGCGGTGCCGGCCTGCGCGGCCAGCTGGGCCGCGCCGGCCGGGGTGAGCTGGTGCAGCCGGGCGGCGTCGAACTCGTCCGCCTCGGCGAGCCGTTCGGCCGCGTGCACGGCCATCCGGCGCAGCGCCTCCAGCGAGCGCGGCGCGGTCCGCGGCACCCCCTGTGCCTCCGCCTGGCGCACGGGGACCGCGCGCAGTCCGCCGAGCAGCCCGGCGAGGTCGGCCTCGCCGACGGCGGAGACGTCGTAGGTGTCGGCGGTGCCGCCGGGCAGCCTGGTGTCGAGGGTGTAGGCGAGGCCGGGCGCCCAGTCGCCGTGGGCGACGCCGGCCGGGACGGCGACGGGCAGGTGCGGCCGGACCAGGTCGCGCAGCCGCAGCTCCCGGCGGCGGCGCACGGAGGCCTCACGGTCGGGCGCGAGCCGCAGCACATACCGGCCGCCGACCCACCAGGTGTAGTCCCGGTCCTCCGACACGGGCCGCACCTCCGGTCCCCCGGTGCCGTCACCGCCGTCCTTGAGCAGCGAGCGGACCAGTCGGCGGACGGTGTCCGCGGTGGGTGTCGGTGCCTGGGTCATGGATCGCGCGTCGCCGTTCCGGGTGGGGTCGAGGGGTCTCCAGGTGCTCTCAGTCCACTATGACCATCTCACGTGTGGTGTTGTTGAGGCGGCGGCCGCCGTCCTCGGTGACCGTGACGATGTCCTCGATGCGCACCCCGAAGCGGCCGGGCAGGTAGATGCCGGGCTCCACGGAGAAGCACATGCCGGGTACCAGGGGCTGTTCCTCGCCCTCGATCATGTACGGCGGCTCGTGTGTGGTGACGCCGATGCCGTGCCCCGTACGGTGGATGAAGTACGCGCCGTATCCGGCGTCGGTGATCACCGCGCGGGCGGCGCGGTCGACGTCCTGGCAGGCCGCGCCGGGGCGTACGCCCCGGAAGCCGGCCTCCTGGGCGGCGCGCACGACGTCGTGGACGCGGCGTTCCTCCGCGGTCGGCTCGCCGACGTGCACCGTGCGGGTGGTGTCGGAGCCGTAGCCGTCCTTCAGGCCGCCGAAGTCGAGGACGACCATGTCTCCGTCGCGGATGACGCGGTCGCCGACCTCGTGGTGCGGGTTGGCGCCGTTGGGGCCGGAGCCGACGATGGTGAAGTCAACCTGGGAGTGGCCGAAGCGGCGCAGCAGGCCGGCGAGGTCCTGGCCGACGTCCGACTCGCGGCGGCCGGCGAAGGGGACCTTCCGGATCTCCTCGAACGTCGCGTCGGCAGCGGCGCCGGCGGCGGCCAGGAGTTCCAGCTCGGCCGTGTCCTTGACGGCGCGCAGCATGGGCAGGGCGTCGGTGAGGGAGGCGTACGAGGTGCCGGGGAGCGTCCGTTGGAAGCCCAGCAGGTGCATCGCCCAGGTGTTGTCGCTGATGCCGAACCGGCCGTCGCCGTCGAGGAGGGCGGCGGTGACGGCGTAGGGGTCCGTGCCGTCGGTCCAGTCGCGCAGGGTCAGCGCGCCGACGCCCACCGCGTGCTCGGCGTCCGGGGCCTCCAGCGTGGGCACGACGAACACGGGGTCCCGGCCGGGGGCGAGGACCAGCACGGTGAGCCGTTCGGTGACCGCGGTGGGCGTGTAGCCGGTGAGCCACACCATGTCCGGTCCGGGGGCCACCAGCAGCCCCGCGAGACCGGCGTCGGCGGCGGAGCGCACGGCGCGCTCCATGCGGGCCGTGTGGTCGGCGGCGGTGAAGGGCGCGGGCGGGGAAACGGTCATCCGGGCCTCCGGGCGCGGGCGGGGAAACGGGGCGTGGGCGTCTCGGTGAGCATCCTGCCCGCCCGGACGGACGCACGCGAGCCGGTCACGGGGACCGGCATCCCGACGCAGCCCCGACGGGTCAAGCGGACCGGCATCCCGCCCGAGCCAGCACGGCCGGGCACGGCAACCGGTCTCCCGCCGGGGGCATCGGGGCTGTCGTGGCCGGTGGGGCAGGAGATGTCCATGGGTTCCCGGCGCGGCAAGGCAGCCGTCAGCCCGGTCAGGTCAGGTCACCACCGCGGGGACCACCGTGAGCCGCTGGTAGCCGCCGCTGCTGTGGCGCACGGTGAGCGGCACCGCCTTTCCGGGGTCGGCCCGGACGACCGCCCGGGCTAGGTCGGCGGCGCTGTCGACGCGGTGCGTGCCGAACTCGAGGACGACGTCCCCGCGGATCAGGCCCGCCGAGTAGCCGGGACCGGGCACGTGCACGCCCACCACCATGGCACCCGGCTTCCGGGTGTCCACGGCCTCCACCCCGAGGGATGCCGCGGCCGGCGCCTGAGCGGGGCCCGGGCCGGCCGCGGAAGTGGCCGTGGCCGAAGGCGCGTACGGCCGGGTCTCGCCCTGTGCCTCGGCGAGTCTGCTCATACCGATCACCGTGGCGCCGACCGTGCCGAGGCCGACACCGGCCAGCACCAGCAGCGTGCCGGCGCCGACGCTCAGCAGCAGGGGCCGCAGCCGCCGGCCGCGCCGGCGCGCGGCATGCGGGCGGCGGGTGGCGCCGGGCGTGCCGCTCGCGCGCCCGGCCTGGCCCGGCATGGGCTTGGGACGCAACGCAGTCTGTTCCATGGTTCGCTCGCCTCCGGCTGGTGCTCTACCCGCGTGGCCGGGCCGCGACGAGACACGAACGAGTGAGACTGGCCGGAGGGTGGCGGAGGGGAGCCATGGCGGCCGCCTTCCGCGGGTGGTTCCTCAGCCCGTGTGGCCCTCCCCATGGCCGCCGTGCGCCCCGCCGTGGTCGAACTTCAGGGCCTCGGGCGGCATGACGACGAAGGGCCGCATCATGCCCATGTCCTCGTGCTCCAGCAGATGACAGTGGTACATGAACCGGCCGTACGCGCCGTCGAAGCGGCCCATGACCCGCAGCATCTGGGCGCCCGGCACCCGGAAGACGTCCTTGTGGCCCCGCTCGTTGGGCGCGAGCGGGATCGTCCGGCCCGTGTCGTAGCGGATCGGGGTGCGGGTGCCGCCCGCCGCCGGGTCGAAGCCCGAGACGTCGTAGGCGTCCCGGCCCAGCAGCTGGAAGTCGGCCAGGTGGATGTGCATGGGGTGCACGATGGGCGCGAGGTTGAGGAAGCTCCACTGCTCGTAGCTGCCCTCGGCGACGGTGAAGCCGAGGCCGTCGTTGAACGTCCGGGCGGTGCGCCGGTACGTCCTCGTGGTGCCGTCGGGGCCGGTGACCTGGACGATGCCCTCGGCCGGGAGCCGCAGGCCGGCCGTGCTCAGGACCTCGGTCATCTCCCAGATCTCCGGGTGGCCGCCGGCGCCCTTGGTGGCGGGCGGGGTGAGCAGGATCAGGCGGTGGCCGTGCGGGATGTCGTGGCCGAGGCGGCGGAAGGAGCCGGAGAGCACCTCGGGCAGTTCGAAGGTGTCCTGCTCGCAGCTCTCCCGGACCCGGAACTCCAGCACGGCCGGGAAGGGCACGTCTCCGGCCGGGTCGGGCACGCCGGCCGGCTGGTTGACGCCCTTGTTCACCAGGCGCAGGGTCCGCCCGGCCAGGGCGCGGAAGTCGACCAGCAGGTCGAACCGCTCGGCCGGCGCGGCGGTCAGGGCGGGCAGTTCCTCGTCGAAGTCGACCGGGACCGGGCGTGGCAGCAGGCCGCCGTCGCTGCCGATCTGGTGGACGGTCCCCGGCACCGGCTCGCCGTCCTCGTCGATGAGGACGAGTTCGAAGATGCGCGCGTTGGAGGCGTTGACCAGCCGGAAGCGGTACCAGGCCGGGTCGACGTCGGCGTAGGGCCAGATGCGGCCGTTGACCGTGGTGTACGGGCCGGTGAACGGTATGGAGACCGGCTTTCCGGTCTCCGGGTTGCGGTCCTGGACGATCACCGTCTTGTGCAGCAGCCGTCCGTTGAGCCGGCCGTCCTCGTCGGTGTCGAGGTTGCGGTCGGCGATGAGCAGCGGGATCTCCCGCTCGCCGGAGGGCAGGTGGAGGGCGTCCTCCTCGTCGTCACGGACGAGGTAGGTGCCGTACAGGCCCGCCATCACGTTCCACCGGGTGATGTTCATCGCGTGGTCGTGGTACCACCACTGCACCGCCTGGTGGTCGTTCGGGTACTCCGACAGCTGGGCGTCGCCGTGGCCGACGGCGTTGTCCGGCCAGCCGTCGTTGCCGCCGCCCGTCTGCGCGCCGTGCAGATGGGTCACCGACCAGGCGGGCAGGGCGGCGACGTCCTTGTCCGGTTCCGCGCCCTCGCGGCCGGGCTCGGTGGTGGCCTGGGGCCGGCCGTCCGTGCGCAGCTTCACCTCCACCGAGGTGACCGGGTACTCGCTGTCCCTCGGTATGCGGTTGGTCCAGGCGATGCGGACGCGCTGCCCGCGCCGGACCTCGATGGTCGGGCCCGGGACATGGCCGCCGTACCCCCACATCAGGGTGGGCGGCAGCTGCGGGTGCAGACGCACCCAGGCCGGGCGCAGGGCGATCTCGGTCTCGCGCAGGACGTCGTCCGCCGCCGGCCGCAGGACCGGCGGGACCGTCAACGGCGCGACGTACGGCGTGAGTTCGCTCGCCGCCGGTGCCTGCACGTCCGCGGTCGCCGTGGTGGGCCTTTCGATGATCTCGGTCAAGATCGGACACCCCCGTGTGTTCTGCTGTCTGTTGCTCCCCTTACTTCACAAGACTCCCGAGGGCGCACCGAAGTTCCCTGAATGCCCGGTTCCGCACGAAAAGATTCGGTGGCCGTCAGCCGCGCGGCAGGGCGGGCACGGCGGGGGCGCGGTCGGGCAGGAAGCCGTGGGTGCGGCTGCCGAGCCATCCGGCCTTGTAGCGGTCGACCTCCCGGTGCCAGTTGAGGATGCCGGCCAGCCAGTTCTTCAGGTCGAGGACGTAGCCGTCCATGGTGGCCCTCGCCTCCCCGGACAGGCCGAAGTCGTCGTAGAGGACGGGGAGTTCGTGCGCGATCACGTGTTCGAACTGCCGCATGCGCTGGGTCATCAGGTCGTGGACGACGCCGAGTGCGGTCGGATAGTCCACGCCGAAGAAGTTCTGTACGACCAGGATCGCGTTGTGGATCTCGCCCTCGTACTCGATCTCCTTCTGGTACGAGAAGACGTCGTTGAGCAGGCAGGCGTAGTCGATGGCCGAGTTCTCCAGGGAGCGCACCGGGCCGCTGGCGTACACCTCGGCGGGGATCGCGGGGCCGTGGCCCATCCGGCACATGCTCAGGGTGAGGTCCGAGCCGAACGTGGAGCGTCGCATCTCCAGGTAGTCGACGGGGTCGGGGATGCGGTTGAACAGCTGGTTGGACACCTCCCAGACCCAGCTCTCGGTCATGGTGTCCACGGAGGCCCTCAGGGTGCGCCGCTGATCGGCGGTCATCCCGGCCGTCGTACGGGCCCACAGGTCGGCCAGGGCCCGCTCCATGGCGTTGGCGGGGGCCGGGGCGGGCTCGCCGTCGACGGGCATGCACAGGGAGAGCCGGGCGGTGGTCAGCCGGGCGGCGGCGAGGTCCCGGCGGTGGCCGTAGACCAGCGGGTAGTAGTCGTCGCCGTAGGTGCCGAAGGCGAGCCACTGCGCGCTGAGGTCGAGGGCCTCGGGCGTGGCGTCCGGGTCCAGGCCGGCGGAGCACAGCGCGAGGTCGTACGCGGCGAGCTTGTCCAGGTCCCAGACGCCCTCCTGGAGGATGCCCGTCCGGTGGCACCAGTCGACGAGGTGGTCGCGGGAGCGGTCCAGGTGGGGGCTGAGCTGCACCTCGAAGGGCATGTGGAGGTCGGGGACGAGGGAGGGGCCGACCTTCTGGAAGGGCACGTGCGCGTGGGCGCGCAGGCGCTCCCGGGCGGCCGGGGCGAGCAGCGCGCCGATGTCGGCGGCCGAGGTGCCGGGGCCGGCCGGGATGTGCCACGGCGGGGCGGGGCGCGCGCCCTTGTTCATGTAGCGGCTGGAGCGCAGGTGCCATTCGTGGCCGCCGGACTGCCAGTCCTGGAGTCCCTTGGTGTAGGCGGCGACCGCGGCGAGTTCGGCGGGGGTGAGTCCATTCTCCAGGGCGACGGCGGGGACCTCGGTGAGCGCGGTGTGCTCGAACTGGTGCAGCCGGGAGGTGAGGACGTCGTTGACGGTGTCGGCGGCCTCCTGCGTGGTGCAGCCGAAGAACTTCTCCAGGACGAGGACGCCGTTGCTGTTCTCGCCCTCGTCCTCGACCTCGCGCTGGTAGGAGAACAGGTCGTTGCGCAGGTGGACGGCGTCGGAGAACGTCTCCATGAGAACGCGCAGCGGCCGGGTGCCTGCGACGGCGGCGGGCACCTCGGCGGTCGCGTACTCCACGAGCCCGGCGGACCAGGGCGCTCCGCCCACCTTGCGGCGCATCTCGATGTACTCGACGGGGTTGGCGATCCGCCCCTCGTCGATGTTGGACAGCTCCCACATCGACTCGTTGAGCAGGTGCTCGGTGGCGACGGAGAAGCGGCGGCGCCAGTCCGCGGACATGGCCGGCACCGTACGCGCCCACAGGTCCTTCAGGCCCGCCTCGACCGGGTTCTCCGGCTCGGGCACCGGGGTGGCGGGGTCGAGCGGCATGAACAGCGGCAGGCGGTCCAGGTGGGCCTTGCCGGCGGCGCGGTCGGGGGTGCGCTTGAACATGTCCAGGAAGTGGTCGTCGAAGAAGAACACCCACACGTACCAGTCGGTGATCAGCGAGAGAGCGGGTCCGTCGCAGTCGGGGTGGGTATAGGCGCACAGGAGCCCGTAGTCATGTGCCTCCAGGTCGGCCTGCTGCCAGATCCCGGAGCCTTCCAGCATGCCCATCTCGCGTGCCCACCCGGTCGAGTGGGCCCGGGCCTCGTCCAGGTGCGGATTGAGGCGCGCCGGGTACGGCATGTAGAAGCGCGGGAGGTGAAACGGCTGCGTCATGGCCGGGCCCTACCCGCGGTCCCGGAGCCCCATCCATCCGGCCGTACATGATCACACCATCGCGTGAACCACCCGAGAAACGCGGAATTCCGTGCGCCGAACGGTCCCGTGCGCGCCCGCGCCGGGCCGGCACGGCGCACGACGGCGTCACGTCACCGCCGTCGTGCGCCGTCCGCCGGGTCGGCCTGGATGAGCGCGTGCGTCCCGCTCGTCCGCCAGCGCTGCCCCTCGGCGGCCACCAGCGCGGCCTCGGTCGCGGCGGTCAGGCCGGTGATGACCTCGGACTTCAGGGTGCGCAGCGCGGCGACCGGGCCGGGGAAGTACGCGGTCGTCTCCCGGAAGGGCGTGGTGGGCGGCCAGAACCGGTCGCCCACCAGACGGCGGTAGTTGAGGTCGCCCTTGACGACGGTCAGGGTGGCCGCCGCGAACTCGGCGCGCAGGTCGTCCGGCATGTCGGCGTACGGCAGCGGGGCGCAGGAGAAGGGGTGGGCGCGGACGGTGAGGCGACCGTCGGCCATGGCGGACCACAGCACGCGCCCGTACTCGCCCGCCGCGCCGGGGGCCGTGCGCAGCCGGTGCAGGGCGTCGACCACGTCGGCGGTGGTGGCGTCGGAGACGTAGTAGGGGTACGGCTTGACGTGCAGGACGGCCCGCGCGGTCCGGCCCTCGGCGAGGAGGTGGGCGATCAGCAGGAGATCGGGGAGGAGTTCGCGGCCGGCGTTGTCCGCGACCAGCACCAGTGTGCCGGTGCCGGTGGGCGGCAGCAGCGACCACAGGATCTCGCTGTCGTCGGCGACCAGGGCGGGGACCGGCTGCCGGGTTCCGGCGTCCGCAGCGGAGAGCCGGAAGCCGAGGTCGGCGCGGTTTCCCCACAGTGAGCCGTGCAGCAGGGCGCGCGCCCGCTCCTCCTCGGGCAGGTCCCGCAGGCCGTCCAGGGCGGCCAGTTCCCCGTCGGTCTCGGGGGCGTCGAGTTCGGCGCGCTTGAACGGGCGGAAGGGGTCGATGCCCTGCCAGGCGCCCGGGCCGGTGTGACCGACGGCGTCGAGGAGCCGGCGGTAGAAGTAGCTCTCGGACCACAGCCACGGCACGTCGTACCAGGAACGGCCGATGGCGGCGGACAGGCCCCAGGCGTCCCAGCGGTCCCGGTCCGGGGCGTCGGCGGGCAGCGGCCCGACGGTGCCCTCGGTGCAGTTCCTCAGCAGCTCGTCCAGCGCCGTGTGCTGCGCGGGGCCGTACGGGAAGGCGTCCCGTACCTGCCGGATGATCGCGGGGTGCCGCTCGGCCAGCACGCTGTGCGGGAACGAGCCGGGCTCGTCACCGCGGATCACGGGTGCGAAGGGGGTGTCGGGCATGTCCGTCACCGTACCGCCCGGGTCAGGCGGCTCTGATCTCCCGCTCCAGCTGGGTGGCGAGGGTGACGTAGCGGGGGCGGCGGTGCACGGGGACGAGGCCCCGGATCATCAGGTGCCACATCTCGGCGACCCGGCGCGGGAGCCGTCCGATCGGTTCGAGGGAGCGGCCGGCGACCCGGGTGCCGATGAAGAAGCAGACGAGGGAGTGGGCGACGGCACCGACGTCGAGTTCGCCGTGCACGTCGGACTCCCGCACGGCTCCGCCGAACTTGCGCGTGGCGTACTCCAGCCATTCGGTGAACGGGTGCCGCAGCGGCGGCCGTACGGCGATGTCCGCGGTGGCGAGGCGGAGTCCGGCGCGCGGCACCGGGTCCTCCACCGCGAGCCGGGCGATGCCGAACGTCGTGCGCATCAGGGACTCCAGGGAGGAGCAGCCGCGGCTCTCCACGTCGGCCACGACCCGTTGGGCGGCCCTGGCCTGGAGTTCCAGGATGGCGTGCGCGAGGTCCTCCTTGGCGGCGAAGTGGAAGTACAGGGCACCCTTGGTGACCTTCGCGTGTGCGACGATGTCGCTCAGGCTGGTGGTCTCGTAGCCCTGCCGGTCGAACAGGTCGGCGGCGGCCGTGATGATGGTTGCCCGGGTTTGCTCGGCGCGTAACTGCCTTGCCATCGTGGGACCCCTCCTCGCGCTGCGAACGAACGGGACATGCGGTTTGTTTTAACCCCTTGCATACGATAACTCACCGAACGGCAACGGAAGTCCGGCGTCCCGGCCCCTGGGCGGGACACGTGTCAACGGCTCCGGGCGCTGGCCGCCGCGCCCATGATCGCCACCATACGAGGCGGGTGGCGCGCCGCTCAACGAGATCTCGGAGCAGGCGCGAAACAGCGGGACCGGTCGGTGCTTTCACGCCCCTCCCGTCCCGCCCGGGAGCCCCGGTGAACGGGGCGGGCGCCTGCGCCGTACTGGACGCCGCAGCCCCCGATTCCCGTACTCGCCGAGGAGACGTCCCCGATGACCCGGATGACCGTCCGTCTGAGTGTCAGGGTGGCCGCCGCGGCGGCGCCGCTCCTGCTCCTGCCGTTGGCGGCGGGGCCGGCGCGGGCGCACGGCGCCCCCACGGATCCGGTCAGCCGGGTCTACGCGTGCTCCCCGGAGGGCGGCAGCGTCACGCGGTCGGCGGCCTGCCGGGCCGCGGTCGCGGCCAACGGCGCGCCGTTCACCGCGTGGGACAACCTGCGGGTGGCGGGGGTGTCGGGCCGTGACCGGCGGGTGATTCCGGACGGCCGGCTGTGCAGCGGCAACCTGCCGGCGTACCGGGGGCTGGACCTGGCCCGGCCGGACTGGCCGGCGACGCGGCTGACGCCGGGGGCCCGGCTGACACTGACGTACGCGTCGACCATCGCGCACACCGGCACGTTCCGGTTGTATCTGACCCGGCCGGGCTACGACCCCGCGAAGCCGCTGGCCTGGTCCGACCTGCCGGAGCGGCCCTTCGCCGAGGTCACCGACCCACCGCTGCGCGACGGCGCCTACCACATCGGCGCGACGCTGCCGGCGGACCGGACGGGTCGGCAGGTCCTCTACACGGTCTGGCAGAACAGCAGCACGCCGGACACCTACTACTCGTGTTCCGACGTGGTGTTCCCGGGGCGTGCGAAAGCCGCCGGCGCGGTCACCGGCAGAACACCGGACGCGACGGCTCCGGCGTCGTCGCGCCCGCGGCCCGCACGGACGGCGGGTTCACCGCCGACGGGCTCGGCTGCCGCGCACGGGCGGCAGAACGGGCGCCCCGAGGCCGCCGCGGGTGACGGGTCGCCGGTGGTGGACGCCACCCGCGACGGCTCGGGGGTCCCGGCGCCGCTGCTCGCGGGCGGCGCCGCCGCGGTGCTGTTGCTCACCGGGGGCGCCGCCCTCGCTCTGCGGCTGCGACGACGCTGACCGAGATGCTACGACGCGTTAGTTGACGTAGACCCGCACGCCCGCGTCGGTGACGGGCGCGTACTTCGCCGTGAAGAAGCCGTTGGCGAAGCAGAGCGACGAGCCGGAGAACTTCGTGAACTGCTGGTTGGTGAAGGTGATGCTGCTGTCGGCGTTGCCGGACTTGCCGGTCAGGCCGGGCGCACGGTAGACGCAGGTGACGCTGCCCAGCAGGGTGCGCAGCTTGACCGTGGCCTGGATGACGGAGCCGCTCGGGGGTGTGACGGTGAGGGTGCCGTCGGAGGCGACCGTCGCCGCGTAGGGCAGGTTGTCGATGGTGATGCCGTTGACCCCGAGCACGCCGGTGACGTTGCTGGTGCAGGTCGAGCTGTCGAAGGTGTGCGCGGTGACGGACTCGGTGGCCGTGCCGGGGGCGGCCGGGTTGCCGGTGACCTTGGCGGTGAACTGGGACCCCGTGCACTTGACGCCGCTGGTGCCGGTCGCGCTGGAGTAGAACGTGGCCGACGTGCCGGAGGCCAGGGGCGCCGTGAGGGTGTCGCCGACCGCGACCGCGGTGCCGCCGGCGCTGCCGGTGGTGAGGACCGCGCCGGCCGCGGAGGCCGGGGTGGCCGCCGCGAGAGCGAGTGCGGTGGCGGTGCCGGCGAGGGCGAGGAGGGAGCGCTTGCGCATGCGAGTGCCTCTCTTCAATGAGTGGGGGGACAGCTGAGGTGAGGTGGGGGGTGGAGCGGTGCGGGGGTGCCGCCGGCGCGGGGCCGTTGCGCCTTCTCCGTACACGACGGACCGGCGACGGCGGCGGACCGGACACGGCCGGAGGCCTCGGGGGAAGACCTCCGGCCGCACCGGCGAAAGGGGCGGCCGGCACGGAACCACAAGGGGGAACGACCGTGACGGAGCCGCGCTGCGAGGGGATCGGTTGCCGTGACAGGGCCGGGAACGCGGCCGGTCCGCGTGGCGGACGCGGCGGACACCGCGCCGGGACCCGGCTGGTGCCGCTTGCTGGATCCGGCGCCACGGATCCGTGGAAACAGAGGCAGTTGTAGACCTGATGGTTCGTCAACGTCAAGGTGTAGGCGCCGAGTTGTGCCAGGCGGAGGCGGTCCGCGCACATCCGGCACCCTTTTTTCACATCTCCCTTGACCCTTCAATGTAACCGGCGGTAACTTCCTCGAAAGGCTACTGCCGCGTAACCAGAAAGCCCTTGCGTCCCCCGGGAGTCGCGAGGAGGCGTACGCGGTTGCCCCTGTCCGCGCCAGGACACCGCGCCACTGAAGCCCACACCGCATTGATCCATGCCCATGGGAGCAGTTATGGCCTCGTCCCCGGACGTTCCGTCCGCCGGCAACACCCCCGAGAATCCGGCAACGGGTTCACCCTCCGACATCCCGGACACCGCCGGAACCGCCACCGGCGGCGAACGGCGGGGCCGCGTCCGGGCCCGCCGGGCGGCGGTGATGGCCGTACCCGCCACGCTGATCGCCGCCGGCCTCGCCGTCCTCACCGCCCAGGGTGCGCTCGGTGTGCAGTTCGCGATCTCCGGCATGCCGTTCACGGTCACCGCGACCGAGCTGAAGGGCACCGGCTTCGAACAGTTCGGCTCGCTCGACAACATGGCGGACGGCAGCCCCAACGCCGGGGACAGCGGCGGCCAGGTGCTGGTCATCACCTCCGCGATCAAGAACGCCACGCTGACCAAGCTGTGCCAGAGCGTCGACCTGGGTGGCACCAACCTGCTGATCAAGGCGGGCGGCGGCAAGGAGAAGGTCAGCGCGCGCGACCTGACCACCGACTCCACCGAGCTGTCGGGTGACGCCTCGTTCGACAACATCGAGATCGGCAACGACGCCAGCACGCTGACCAAGGCGGGCGTCAAGGGACCGATCGGAGTCTTCAGCCAGCAGGCCGACACCGTGCGGATCGCCAACCTCCGGCAGACCAACTACGCGACCACCGCGGGAGTGTTCCGGCTGCCGGGTCTGAAGCTGAGTTTCAGCGACTCGGGTTGCTGATAGCCGTGCCGGACCGTCCACGTCTGGGACCGAGGCCCGCCTTCCACAGGTGGCGGGCCCGCCGGCCGTTCTGGGGCGGACTGCTGCTCGCCCTGGGCGGCGGCGAGATCCTGCTCACCGAGAAGGCCTCGCTGAAGGTCGTGCTGCACATCGGCATGCAGGGCCTGGCGGGCTACCTGCTGCCCGGGCTGATGGTGCTGCTGGGCCTGCTGATCCTCTTCAACCCCTCCCAGCGGCTGTTCTACTCCATCACCGGCGTCCTGCTCTCGCTGGGCACCTGGCTCACCTCCAACCTGGGCGGCTTCTTCGTCGGCCTCCTCCTCGGCGCCACCGGCAGCTGCCTGGCCTTCGGCTGGCTCCCCGACCAGCAGCCCCGCGTCAGCCGCCGCGCACGCCGCAGGCAGGCGAGGACGGCGGCACGGGCGCCGGCACCCGAGGGCGCGGAAGGCGCGACCTGAGGTCCGCCAGGCGCCGGGCCACGACCCGGCGGGACTGTCCCCCGAACAGGTGACCTGGGAACTTCTGCGCCGCGGCCGCGAGTTCACCATGCAGCCGGACGGCGGTGGAACGCCGTGCGGACGAGGCGACGGACGAAGGAGCTACGGCATGGTGTTCAAGAGGCTGCTGGGCGCGCTCGGGGTCGGCGGCCCCTCCGTGGACACGGTGCTGGACAGCGACGCGGCCCTGCCCGGCGGCGCGCTGACGGGCCGGGTACTGGTGCGCGGCGGCGGCGCGTCCGTGGAGGTGGAGCGCGTCGGCCTGGAACTGATCGCGCGCGTGGAAGCCGAGCACGCGGAAGGTGAGAGCGAGGGAACGGTCGTCTTCGAACGGTTCCCGGTCGGCGGCGGCTTCCGGCTCGGCGAGCACGAGGAGCGCGAGCTGCCGTTCAGCGTGCCGCTGCCCTGGGAGACGCCGGTGACCGAGCTGCACGGCCGGCCCCTGGGCATCGTCCTCGGCGTGCGCACGGAGGTCGCGGTGGCCGGCGCCCGGGACAGCGGCGACCTGGATCCGCTCGCCGTGCGTCCCCTCCCGGTGCAGGAGGCCGTGCTGGAGGCCCTGGGCGGGCTGGGCTTCGGTTTCCGTTCGGCCGACCTGGAGTACGGCCGCATCGGCGGCACGGGCCAGCGGCTGCCGTTCTACCAGGAGATCGAGCTGACCCCGCCCCCGCGGTACGCGCACGCGGTGAACGAGATCGAGCTGACCTTCCTCGCCTCCCCCGCGGGCGTCGAGATCGTGCTGGAGGCGGACAAGCGCAGCGGGCTGCTGTCACCGGGGCACGACGCGCTGACCCGGTTCACGGTGCGCCACGAGGACGCGCCGGCCCTGGACTGGCAGGCAGAGGTCAGCGGCTGGATCCACCGGCTCACCGAGCACCGCGACGCCTACGACAGCCACGCGGCGTACGGCCACGACGGGCCGCCCGGAGCCGGTCACGGCTTCGGTCATCCGTCGGGCCCGGGCGTGGGGACGGCCGTGGCCATGGGCGCGGCGGGTCTCGCCGCGGGAGTCGTGGGCGGCATGGTGGCCGCGGAGGTCGTGGACGAGATCGGCGACTTCTTCGAGGACCAGGACGACGGGCAGGACGACGAGGGCTGGGACGACGAGGGCTGAGAGACGCGGGCTGAGAGACGCGGGCCCGCTTCTCCCGGCCGGGGGAAGCGGGCCGGGAGAAGCGGGAGCGCGACGGCGCGGGTGCCCCGGTGCTCCGGGGTACCCGCGCCGTCACCGGCCCGGCCGTGGCCGGCAGTGGTCCGTCAGGCGAGACCGGCGGACTTCAGCCAGGCCTTGGCGACGTCCAGCGGGTCCTTCTTCTGCACCTGCGCCTGGGTGTCCAGGTCCAGCAGGGTCGCGGTGTCCAGCTTGGCCGAGACCGCGTCGAGGGCGTCGACACCCTTCTGCGGCAGGGAGTTCTTGTGGACGAGCGGCTGGACGTTCTCGAAGCCGAAGAGGTTCTTCGGGTCCTGGAGGACGACGAACTTCTCCTTGGAGATGTTCGGGTCGGTGGTGAAGAGGTCCGCGACCTGCACCGCGTCCTTCGACAGCGCCGCCAGCGTGAGCGGGCCGCCCGCGTCCAGCGCCTTGAAGGACTTGAAGTCCAGGCCGTAGACGGACTTCAGGCCCACCAGGCCCTGCTGCCGGGTCTGGAACTCCGGCGAGCCGCCGATGACCAGGTCCTTGGCGATGGCCTTCAGATCGGCGACGGAGGACTTCCGGTTCAGGTGGTACTTCTCGGCGGTGGCCGCGTTGACCGTCACCGAGTCCTTGTTCTGGGCCGGCGCCGGGTTCAGCAGCGTCAGCTTCGGGTCCAGCTTGGCCTTGATGGCGGCCGTGGTCTCCTCGGCGGTCTTCGGCGCGGCCTTCTGGTCGAGGTAGGCCAGCAGCGCGCCGTTGTACTCGGGCAGCACGGTCACGGCGCCGTTCTTGAGCAGCCCGTAGGTGGTCTCGCGGCTGCCGATGTTCGGCTTGTACGTGATGCTGAAGCCCTTGGCCCTGAGGGCCTCGCCGTAGATGTCGGCGAGCAGGGTGCTCTCGGGGAAGTTGTTGGAGCCGACGACGACGCTGTCGCCGCTCGCCTTGTGGTCGGTGAGCGGGTTGCCGCCCTTGTCGTCCGTGGAGGAACAGCCCGCCAGCAGAGCCGTCGCCGCCGCGAGGGCGACCACCGCCGCGCCTCGGTTCCTCCGGATGGACCTGCTGAAGTGGGTCGTGTAAGTCACCAGTCGATCCAATCCAGCCGGTTCTCGGTCAGTCAAGTGCCTCCGATCACCGATTGGCCTCGATCTGCGGCCTGTTGTCCCCGTGTCCGTGCCGCGCGGGGTCGCCGACGGCCCCCGGGCCACCCCGGCTCCCGGGGGACATCGGGTGACCTGCGATGACAGTGGGTGGCCGGCGGTCAGGGCGCGTCGCGTGCCGGACGGTGAGTGCTCAGCCGCTCCGGCGTACGCCCGGGGACACGGTGAGCCGGGCCGCCGCCCAGAACAGGCCGAGGGTCGCGAGGGCCAGTCCGGCGACCAGGGTGGCGCCGCCGACGACCTTGTCGTAGTTCCTCTGGTAGAGGCCGTCGATGATGTACCGGCCGAGGCCGCCGAGGCTGACGTACGCGGCGATGGTGGCGGTGGAGACGATCTGGATGGCCGCCGTGCGCAGTCCGCTCAGGACCAGGGGGAGCGCGACCGGCAGCTCGACCTGGAGCAGCACACGGGTCTCGGACATCCCCATGCCGCGGGCCGCGTCCACCGGGGACGGGTCGACCGAGCGGACCGCCTCGTAGGCGGTCACCAGGATCGGCGGTACGGCGAGCACCACCAGCGGGATCATCACCGGCAGCAGGCCGAAGCCGATCCAGAGGAACATCAGCACCAGCAGGCCGAAGCTGGGCAGGGCGCGCCCGGCGGTGGCGAGGAGGGCGAGCGCGTTGCCGCCGCGCCCGGTGTGGCCGGTGAGCAGGCCGACGGGCAGTCCGATCGCGGCGGCGATCAGGAGCGCTTCCAGCGAGTACCTGAGGTGCTCGGCGAACCGGGTGGGGATGCCGTCGTAGCCGTGCCAGTGGGCGCTGTCGCTGAAGAAGGAGTGCGCGAAGTCCAGAACGTTCACCGGGTGGCACCCTTCCGCGGCATCCAGGGGGTGAGCAGGAGGCGGAGAACGACCAGCACGCCGTCGGCGAGGATGCCCAGCACCGCGATGGTCACGACCGAGTTCACGGCGAGGGCGGGGCGGTGGTAGGTCTGGGCGTCGTAGAGCATGTTGCCGAGGGCGCCCTGGTTGCCGATGAGCATGCCGACGCTGACCAGGGAGATGCTGGAGACGGTCGCCACCCTGAGACCGGCGATGATCGCGGGTACGGCGATGGGCAACTGGATCTGGAAGTAGCGCCGTACGGCCCCGAAGCCCATGGCCTGGGCGGCGGCGAGGGTCTCGGGAGGCACCGAGCGGACACCGTCGACGATCGCCGGGACCAGCACGACCAGGCTGTAGAGGGCGAGCGGGACCATCACGGTCGTCTCGCTCTGCCCGAAGTAGTCGATGAGCACGACGAAGAAGGCCAGCGACGGGATGGCGTAGAGGACGGTGGTGATGCCGAGGACGGGCGGGTACATCCAGCGGAACCGTACGCACAGCTGGGCCACGGGCAGCGAGACGAGCAGTCCGGCCAGCACCGGCAGCAGGGCCTCGCGCAGGTGCAGCCCGACGAGTCCGAGATAGCTGTGCTGGAGGTCGCTGGGGAGGTCGAAGAAGCCGCTCATCACCCGGCGTTCACCTCGGCCCGCTCCGCCGCGCGGTCGTGGGCGGCGCGGATCGCCTCGCCGATGACCTGCTGGGAGACGACGCCGACGGCGTGCCCCTCGCCGTCCACCGCGACCGCCCACCCGGTCGGCGAGAGCACGGCCCCGTCGAGCGCGGTGCGCAGCGAGTCGGTGCCGGGCACGAACGGCCGCCCGTACGGCAGGAGCCGGTCCCGGTCGACGGATCCGGCGGTCAGCCGGTCCGGCTCGCTCCAGCCGAGCGGCCTGCCGTCGGCATCGGTGACGAGGAGCCAGTCGGCCGTGGCCCGGGAGGCGAGTTGCTCGGCGTCCGCGTCGATCGGGACGACGGGCCCGGTGTCCAGCCGCAGTCCCGCGGACGGGAAGAAGGACAGCCGGCGGATGCCGCGGTCGGCGCCGAGGAAGTCCTCCACGAAGGAGTCGGCGGGCGCGCTGAGCAGTTCGGCGGGCGGGGCGAACTGGGCGAGCCGGCCACCGGTGCGCAGCACGGCGACCTTCGTGCCCAGCTTGATCGCCTCGTCGATGTCGTGGGTGACGAAGACGATGGTCTTGGCCAGCTCCTGCTGGATGCGCAGGAGTTCGTCCTGGAGGCCCTTGCGGACGACGGGGTCGACGGCGGAGAACGGTTCGTCCATCAGCAGTACCGGCGGGTCGGCGGCGAGTGCGCGGGCCACGCCGACGCGCTGCTGCTGGCCGCCGGAGAGCTGGTAGGGGTACCGCTTGGCCAGCGCGGAGTCGAGGCCGACCCGCTCCATCAGCTCGGCGGCCCGGGCCCGGGCCTTCCGCTTGTTCCAGCCGAGCAGGCGGGGCACGGTGGCGATGTTGTCGAGGATGGTGCGGTGCTGGAAGAGCCCGGCGTTCTGGATGACGTAACCCATGGACCGGCGCAGGGTGTTGACCGGCTGCCGCCGGATGTCCTGGCCGTCGAGGAGGATGCTGCCCTCGCTGGGCTCCACCATCCGGTTGATCATCCGCAGGGTCGTCGTCTTGCCGCAGCCGGAGGGTCCGACGAGGACGGTGATCGCGCGGTCGGGTATGTCCAGTGACAGCCGGTCGACCGCGACCGTGCCGTCCACGTATCGCTTCGTGACTGCGTCTATCCGTATCAAAACGCCGAACGCCCTTCGGGTTTGGCCGATTTCCGCCCGCTTCCGCCACTTTTCTTCACTGCGCAGGCCGTTGGGCAGCGAGTCTAGACCGCCTGCGCCACCGCGGTCCGGCGGCGGCAGGCGGCCGGGCGGTACGGCGGCGAGGCGGCCGGAACGTCCCGGCCGCCGGGCACGCCGGCCGCGTCAGCCCTCGTGGGGGCTCAGCCGCAGGGAGATGGAGTTGATGCAGTAGCGCTGGTCGGTCGGGGTCGGATACCCCTCGCCCTCGAAGACGTGCCCGAGGTGCGAACCGCAGCGGGCGCACCGCACCTCGGTGCGCACCATGCCGTGGGAGCGGTCCTGCACCAGCTCCACGGCGTCGGTGTCCTTCGGGTCGTAGAAGGACGGCCAGCCGCAGTGCGACGCGAACTTGGTCTCGGAGGTGAACAGCTCGGCACCGCAGGCCCGGCAGGAGTACACGCCCTCGGTCTTCGTGTCCGTGTACTCACCGGTGAAGGCCGGCTCGGTGCCGGCCTGGCGCAGGACGGCGTACTCGGCCGGGTTCAGCTCCGCGCGCCACTGCTCGTCCGGCTTCTCGACGTCGTACGACATCAGTTCTCAGCCCCTTTTCACTGCGACAGGCGGTCCAGGATCAGCGGGCCCAGGTCGGTCACATCACCCGCGCCCATGGTGAGAACGAGATCACCGGGCTTCGCCATTCCCGCGATCACCGCGGGGATCTCCGCCTTGTCGGACACGGCGGTGACGTCGGCGCCCGCCGCGCGCGCGGCCTCGATGATCAGCTCGCTGGTGACACCGGGGATCGGGTCCTCCCGGGCCGGGTAGATGTCCAGGACCACCGAGGCGTCGGCGAGGGCCAGCGCCTGCCCCATCTCCTTGCCCAGTTCCTGGGTGCGGGAGAACAGGTGCGGCTGGAAGACGACGAGGATGCGGGCGTCACCGGCGGCGGCGCGCATGGCCTCCAGGTCTGCGGTCATCTCGGTGGGGTGGTGGGCGTAGGAGTCGATCACCTGCACGCCGGCCGCCTCGCCCTTGAGCTGGAGACGCCGCTTGACGCCGGTGTAGGCGGCGAGCGCGGGCGCCAGCTCGGCGGCCGGGATGCCGAGGGCGGCCCCGGCGGCGAGCGCGGCGACGGCGTTGAGGGCGTAGTGCCGGCCCGGCACGGAGACGGCGAAGGTCAGCTCCTGCCCGTCCAGCACCGCGGTGACCTCGCTCTTCAGCCCCTGCGGGACGATCCTCAGGACGCGCACGTCGGCGTCCTCGGCCTCGCCGTAGGTGACGGTCCGCACCGCGCGCTCGCGGACGCGCCGGGTCAGCTCTCGGGCGCCCTCGTGGTCGGCGGAGACGACCAGGGTGCCGCCCTCGGTGACACGGTCCACGAACGTCTCGAACGACTCGTAGATCTCGTCGATGGAGGCGTAGTTGGCGTGGTGGTCCAGCTCGACGTTGAGGACGATGGCGACCTCGGGGGCGTACTTGTGGAAGCTGCGGTCCGACTCGTCGGCCTCGGCGACGAAGATGTCCCCCTCGCCGTGCAGCGCGTTGGAACCCGGGGCGTCCAGGTCGCCGCCGATGGCGTACGACGGCCGCAGGCCCAGCTCGGTCAGGCAGACCGCCAGCATCGAGGTGGTGGTCGTCTTGCCGTGGGTACCCGCCACGGCGATCGGGCGCAGTCCCAGCATCAGCGCCGCGAGCGCGTCGGAGCGGTGCACCACCGGGATGCCCAGCTCGGCGGCGCGGGCCAGCTCCGGGTTGTCCGTGCGGATCGCCGACGACACGACGACGCAGCTGGCGTCGTCCGCGAGGTGCCCGGCGGCGTGTCCGATGTGCACGGTGACGCCGAGCGCCCGCAGCGCCTGCGCGGTCGCCGAGTCCTTGGCGTCGCTGCCGGCCACCCGCGCCCCGCGCTGCGCGAGGATCTTGGCGATACCCGACATTCCGGCGCCGCCGATGCCGATGAAGTGCGGTCGGTCCATGGCGGCAGGAAGGCCGGGTGCCATGCGTTTCTCCCCAGAGACGGTACGAGCCAGAGTAAGGCCTAGCCTATGCGCTGACGCGCCGGGCGCCGCGCAGGGAGGCGGCCGGGCCTCCCCCGCTCCGCCTACGCCTTGCTGTGCGAGAACAGCTTGAGCACCGGCACGCCCACCTTGTGGCGGGCCTGGGAGGCCCAGTCCCGGTGGAAGAACTCCTCGACGTAGTGGGGGTCGGTCAGCACGATCACCTCGTCGGCGTTCACCTCGGCCACGATCCCCTTCAGCGCCTCCAGCGGATGGTCCTCGACCAGCCGCCCCTGCGCCGTGCCGCCCGCCGAGCGCAGCGCCTGGAGCGACACGTCGAGGGCCTGCTGCCCGACGCTCCTGGCGTCCTGCCCCTCCGGGGTCTCTCTCTCCCGCACCGCCTCGTCGAGTTCGCCGAGCGCGATGTCGTCGATGGCCCGCAGCAGACGGTCCGCCTGGTCGCCGCGCGGCTGGAGCAGCACGTGGAAGGAGACGGGCTCGTCTCCGTGCAGGGTGGTGACGAACTCCACGTCGGCGGACGTCAAGGCCTTCTCGATCATCAGCACGCTTGTGAACACCAGGCGCCTTCTTCCTGCGAGGGCCCGCGGGGCCCGCTGTCCTGCGGGGCCCGGCAGGGCCCCTGCGGAAACCATCCTTCCCCGTGATCGCACGGGTACTGCCGACAAAGTCTGCCCGCCGAGCCAATCGGAACAGCGGATTCCGTCGGTGTCGGCGTCGGGGGCCGGCGTCAGGGACGGCGGTAACGGCTGTACAGGAACCCGTCCTCCTCCAGCAGGGACGCGAGGACGAACCGCTGCGGAACGGCGACCGCCGGCCCCCCGGCGATGCGCTGCGCGTCCCCCGCGGTGAGCGTCGGCGACACGGTCAGGCACAGCTCGTCCAGCACCTCGGCGGCGATCAGCTGGCCCAGGAGCCGGGGGCCGCCCTCGGTCAGCAGCCGGGTGTGGCCGAGGCCGGCGAGGGCGCGCACCGCGCGCGCGGGCTCGACGCCCGTGCCGTCCCCGGCGACCAGCACCCGGGCGCCGGCCTTCTCCGCGGCGGCGACCCGGTCGGGGGCCGCGGCGGCCCCCGTCAGGACCAGCGTGGGCACCAGCGGGGAGGTGAACAGCGGGAGCGTGAAGTCCAGTTCCAGACTCGCGCTGACGATCGCGATCGCCGGGACCGGGTCCTGCCCGGCCGCCGCGCGGGCCCCGGCGAACTCCGCGCGCACGCGTGCCGGGCGGTACCCCTCCTGCCGTACCGTCTCGGCGCCCACGAGGACGACGTCCGCGAGCGCCCGCAGCGTGCCGAAGACCCGTATGTCGGTGGCGCTGGAGATGGGCTGGGAGCGGCCCTCGTGCTGGGCGGCGCCGTCGAGGGAGGAGACCATGTTGGCCCGCAGCCAGGGCCGCGGGACGCCCGGTCCGGGCGCCGGATAGGCGTACGCGGCGGCCAGCTCGGCGAGGCTCCACTCGCGGTCCACGGCCGCGGCGGCGTCAGGGGCCTCGGCACGGCCCGTACCGGCCGCCCCCACCTCCCCTACCGGTCCCCGGCTCGCGGCCTTCGCACCGGTGCCGGGGGCCTGGGCTGCTGTTTCGTCGGTCACAGGGAACAGGCGTCGCATGTCGTGCAGTGTGGCACGGCGCTTAGCATGAGGAACTGTGTCGTCCTCCACCACCGCCCCCGGATCCAGCCCTGTGCCGGACGCGGGCCCCGTGTCCCTGTGCGCCCGTGAGCCGCGCGTCCCCGCCGACCGCCTGGTCGCGGAGATGGTGCCGCCCCCGCGCTTCGACTCGGTCCGCTTCGCCACGTACATCCCGGACCCCGGGCAGCCGAGCCAGACGGAGGCCGTCCAGGTCCTGGAGGGCTTCGCGGCCGGGCTCGGCGGCGCACCCGGCGGCGGCACCGGCCGGCGCGGCCTCTTCGGCCTCGGCCGGGCCAGGGCGCCCAAGGCCCCGGCGGGCCCGCGCGGGGTGTACCTGGACGGCGGCTACGGCGTCGGCAAGACCCATCTGCTCGCCTCCCTGTGGCACGCCGCTCCGGCCGACGCCTCCCGCAAGGCGTTCGGCACCTTCGTGGAGCTGACGAACCTGGTCGGCGCCCTGGGCTTCCAGCAGACCGTGCAGACGCTGTCCGGGCACAGCCTGCTGTGCATCGACGAGTTCGAACTGGACGACCCCGGCGACACGGTCCTCGTCTCGACGCTGCTCGGCAAGCTGGTCGAGGCGGGTGTGGCGCTCGCCGCCACCTCCAACACGCTGCCCGGCAAGCTGGGCGAGGGGCGGTTCGCCGCCGCCGACTTCCTGCGCGAGATCCAGGGCCTGTCGGCCCATTTCCGCGCCCTGCGCATCGACGGCGAGGACTACCGTCACCGCGGGCTGCCCGAGGCGCCGGCGCCGTTCTCCGACGAGGAGGTCATGAAGACGGCCTTCGCCACCGAGGGCGCCTCGCTGGACGACTTCACCGGGCTGCTGGAGCACCTGGCGCGGGTGCATCCGAGCCGGTACGGCGCGCTGACCGACGGGCTCCGGGCGGTGTGCCTGACCGGCGTGCGGCCCGTCCCGGACCAGTCGACGGCGCTGCGCCTGGTGGTGCTCGCCGACCGGCTCTACGACCGCGAGGTCCCGGTGCTCGCCTCGGGGCAGCCGTTCGACCGGCTGTTCAGCGAGGAGATGCTGAACGGCGGCTACCGCAAGAAGTACTTCCGCGCGATATCCCGGCTCACCGCGCTGGCCCGGGACGCGAAGGGACTGGTCGGCGGCTAGCCGGCACGCCCTCCCCGTCCGGCCGGCCGGACGGCCGCGGGGCAGGGGCGGGTTCACGCCATGCCACCCACCGTTTTCACGCTCTCTCGGGCGCGTAACGCGCTGTTAACCCTGCAAAGGCCTTCGCGGGGTTAACGTGTTTCTTGACCATCCATTGACCAGTACTTGGTCTGGACAAGAGGCGTGATCGCGGCGGAGGGGGGCTCATGTTCCGAGGTACGACAGCCCGGACCCTGCTCACTCTCCTCGGCGCCACACTGCTCGCCTTCCAGCTCTTCACCCCCGCCGGAACCTTCGCATCCGCGCACACGCACGGCCAGGCACTGGCCAAGGCCACGACCGGAACCCACCTCTCGGTACCACCGGCGCACGACGGCACGGAGACGGTCCGCTCCCCGGACCGGCCGGACCGTCCCGCGGGTGTCCCGCAGGTGCGCGACACGCACCGGGGTCCCGGCTCCGCCTGCGCGCAGGAGCACCCCCTCATATCCGGCCGGGCGGCCGGCACGGCCCCGTCCGGCCCCTCCGGCGGCCGGCACCGCCAGGTACCCGGAGCCTCCAGAGCGCACACCCCGGCCGCCCTCCAGGTCTTCCGCTGCTGAGAGCCGGGCCCGCCGCTCCCCTCCCCACCCCCACAACCGTTGTTCGAGCCCGACGCGCCAGGCAGGCGCGCCAGGAGGACCACATACATGCAGCCCCTCATCGACAACGCCCGTACCTTCGGACAGCGCCCTGAGGAGTTCGCCGAGCTCGCCGAAGGCCAGTCCCCGCAGGTGCTCTTCATCACCTGCTCCGATTCCCGGGTCGTCCCGGCCCTGATCACGGGCGCCCGCCCCGGCGAGCTGTTCGAGCTGCGCACCGCGGGCAACATCGTCCCGCCGTACGCCTGCGCGCACCCCACCGGCGAGGCCGCCACCATCGAGTACGCCGTGGAGGTGCTCGGCGTCCGCGACATCGTGGTCTGCGGCCACTCGCACTGCGGGGCCGTCGGCGCGCTGGTGCGCGGCGAGGACCTGACCGCCGTACCGGCCGTGCGCGACTGGCTGGCGCACGCCACTCCGCGCCCGGCCGGCGCGGCCGAGGACCCGGAGGTCGCCGAGGGCGTGCAGAGCCACGTCCTCACCCAGCTGCTGCGGCTGCGCTCGTACCCCTGCGTCGAGCGGAAGCTGGCGCAGGGCCGGCTGGGCCTGCACGCCTGGTACTACGAGGTGCACACCGGCGCCGTACGGACGCACCGCCCGCAGACCGACACCTTCGAGGCCCTGTGAGCGCGCCGATGACCGACGACCGCACCCTCATATCCCGCATATGCCGCCTGCCCCGCGCCACCCGGCCCCCGCACCTACGGCAGGACTTCGCCGCCTCGCTCGTCGTCTTCCTGGTCGCGCTGCCGCTGTGCGTGGGCGTGGCCGTCGCCTCG
Source organism: Streptomyces sp. NPDC006309 (assembly GCF_040613095.1). NCBI lineage: Bacteria > Bacillati > Actinomycetota > Actinomycetes > Kitasatosporales > Streptomycetaceae > Streptomyces > Streptomyces sp. NPDC006309. Next base: position 249,122 of record NZ_JBEXRO010000002.1, read on the forward strand.
GGTGTCCCGGCCGAACTGGGCCTGGTCACCGGCATCGTGGGCGGCCTCGTCACCGGGCTGATGCGCGGCAGCAGCCTTCAGGTGTCGGGCCCGGCGGCCGGCATGACCGTGCTCGTCTTCGAGGCGGTCAAGGAGTTCGGGCTGCCGGTGCTCGGCGTGATCGTGCTCGCCGCCGGACTGCTCCAGATGGCCATGGGCCTGCTGCGCCTCGGCCGCTACTTCCGTGCCATCTCGGTCTCGGTCGTGGAGGGCATGCTGGCCGGGATCGGCCTGGTGCTCATCGCGGGGCAGCTCTATCCGGCGCTGGCGGCGAAGGCCCCCGACTCCGGCCTGAGCAAGATAACCGGGCTGCCCGGCGCGTTCCTGGACGCCCTCGGCGACAGCGGAGCGCTGGCCTCGCTCGCGGTGTGCGCGGGCACGGTCGCGGTGCTGCTGCTGTGGAAGCACGCCCCCGCGAAGCTGCGCACGGTGCCCGGCGCGCTCGCCGCGGTCGGGCTCGCCACACTGGCCACGCTCGCGCTGAACCTGCCCGTGGCCACCGTGGAGGTGCGGGGCCTGCTCGGGTCGGTCCAGCCGCCGCCGCTGAGCGCGTTCGGCGAACTGGCCGGCGTCGGACTGCTGGGCACGGTCGTCGCCTTCACCCTCATCGCGTCCGCCGAGTCGCTGTTCAGCGCGGCGGCCGTGGACCGGCTGCACTCCGGGCCGCGCACCCAGTACAACCGTGAACTCCTCGCCCAGGGCGCGGGCAACACGGTGTGCGGCCTGCTCGGCGCGCTGCCGATGACCGCGGTGATCGTGCGCAGCGCGGCCAACGTCCAGGCCGGCGCCCGTACCAAGGCCTCCCGGGTGCTGCACGGCGTCTGGCTGCTGCTGTTCGCGGCACTGCTGCCGGGCGTCCTCGCCTACATCCCCGTACCGGCTCTCGCGGGCATCCTCGTCCACGCCGGCGCCAAGCTGATCCCCGTCCGGGCGCTGGCCGGGCTGTGGCGCGAGCACCGCGGAGAGGCACTGGTCCTCGCCGTCACGGCGGTCTCCATCGTGACGGTCAGCATGTTCGAGGGCGTGCTCATCGGTCTCGCCCTGGCGGTGGCGAAGACCGCCTGGGAGGCCTCGCACATCCGGCTGGAGGTCACCGACGAGGGCGCGGGCCCCGTCGAGGGGCACCTGTCGGGCAACGCGACCTTCCTGCGGCTGCCGAAGATCCTGGACACCCTGGAGTCACTCCCCCAGGACCGCCCGGTCCGGCTCGACCTGTCCGGGCTGCACCACCTGGACCACGCCTGCCGCACGGCCCTGGAGAACTGGGCCGCACGGCACAGCGCGGCCGGCACGGAGCCGGTGAAGCTGGTCACGGCGGCGTGAGGGGCCGCCCGTGGGGCCGGGACGCCGGAACCTCTCGGCATCCCGGCCTTACGGGCCTATCGTGGCAACAGCAGACAAACCCGACCTCTGGCCGAGGAGGCTCACCATGGTCGAGGGGCTTGTGGTGGCCGTGGTGGTGGCATGCGCCGCCGCACTGGTCTACCTGGCGATGGCAGCGCGGGTGGTCAAACAGTACGAGCGCGGTGTGCTCTTCCGCCTCGGCCAGGTCGCGGAGGAGGTACGGGCACCGGGCCTGAACCTGATCATCCCCTTCGTGGACCGGCTGCAGAAGGTCAACATGCAGATCGTGACGATGCCGGTCCCGGCCCAGGAGGGCATCACCCGCGACAACGTGACCGTCCGGGTGGACGCGGTGGTCTACTTCCGGGTGGTCGACGCGGTGAGCGCCGTGGTGAAGGTCGAGGACTACAGATTCGCGGTGTCCCAGATGGCGCAGACCTCCCTGCGGTCGATCATCGGCAAGAGCGAGCTGGACGACCTGCTCGCCGACCGCGAGAAGCTCAACCAGGGCCTGGAGCTGATGATCGACAGCCCGGCCGTGGGCTGGGGCGTCCAGGTCGACCGGGTCGAGATCAAGGACGTCTCCCTGCCGGACACGATGAAGCGGTCCATGGCCCGCCAGGCGGAGGCGGACCGTGAGCGCCGGGCCCGCATCATCAACGCCGACGCCGAACTCCAGGCGTCCCGCAAGCTCGCCGAGGCCGCCCAGCAGATGGCCGATACCCCGACCGCGCTCCAGCTGCGGCTGCTCCAGACGGTGATGGCGGTGGCGGCCGAGAAGAACTCCACGCTGGTCCTGCCCATCCCGGTGGAGCTGCTGCACTTCCTGGAGCGGGCCGGACGGCCGCAACAGGCGCAGCCGGTTCCGCAGCAGATCCCGGAGACGGCGGCGCAGCAGGTCCCGCGGCACGCACCGGAGACGGCGGCGCAACAGGCCCCGGAGACGGTGCCGCCGGCGTCCGCGTCCGGCCCCGACGGCGGACCGTACCCCGGCTAGGGTCTTTCGTTCGGATCGGGCCGGATCGGGCCGGATCAGAGGGCGGGGCCGGGTGCGGTGCATCGCAAGGCGGAGGAGGGCGCCATGGCGGAGCCATGGCAACCGACGACAACGCGGCGGTGGGGGTACCTCCGGCATGATCCGAACGGCCGGCCCTCACACCCACGCCCCCGCCCGGGGCCGGCCGCGCCCCGGGCAGCGCGTGCGCCGTAGCCTTGAGGGCCACGCCCCCGCCCCGGACGGAAGGACCGACCAGCTGTGCCGAAGCGGTCGAGCAGGAAGAAGGACGAAGCCCTCCGGGACCTGCTGCGCCTCCCGCCGGGCGAGCGCGTCGACCTGGCCGGGTACGACACCCGGGCCACCCCCGGTGCCCCGGGCGGCAAGCAGGCGGGGCTCGCCGACACCGCCCGGACCGGCCGGCGCCTGGCCCGGCTCCAGGAACGGCTGTGGGCGGCGGGCACGGCGGGCGACCGCCGCCGGGTATTGCTGGTGCTCCAGGGCATGGACACCAGCGGCAAGGGCGGCACGGTCAAGCACGTCATCGGCGAGCTGAACCCGACGGGCTGCCGGATCAAGGCGTTCAGGGCGCCCAGCGAGGAGGAGCGGCGGCACGACTTCCTCTGGCGGGTGCGGCGCGCGCTGCCCGAGCCCGGTGAGATCGGCATCCTCGACCGCTCGCACTACGAGGACGTGCTCATCGCCCGCGTCCGGCACCTCGCCCGGCCCGCCGAGATCGGCAGCCGCTACGGCCTGATCAACGACTTCGAACGCTCCCTCGCCGAGGACGGCGTCACCGTCGTCAAGTGCTTCCTGCACCTCTCCCCCGAGGAGCAGAAACGCCGGCTGCTGCGCCGCCTGGACCGCCCCGACAAACACTGGAAGTTCGACCCCGCCGACATCGACGAGCGCGCCCTGTGGCCCGCCTACCAGGAGGCGTACGAGCTGGCGCTGGCGCGCTGCTCGGCGCCGCACGCGCCCTGGTACCTGGTGCCGGCGGACCGCAGGTGGTACCGCAACTGGGCGATCAGCCGGCTGCTCCTGGAGCATCTGCGGGAGCTGGATCCGCGGTATCCGCAGGGCGAGTTCGACGTGGCGGAGTGCCGGGAGCGGCTGCTGAAGCAGACGTGAGCCGGGCGGGCCGGGGTACCCGGCGGGCATGCACGAGCAGCGAAAGGTCACCGATTCGTACTGGCTGCGGACCGCCCCCGGCCCGGACCACCCCGCCCTGACCCGGGACCTCGACGTCGACGTGGCCGTCGTCGGCGCGGGTATCGCCGGGCTGAGCACCGCCCACGAGCTGGCCCGGGCCGGGCTGCGGGTGGCGGTGCTGGAGGCCGGGCGGGCCGCGGCCGGCGTCACCGGCCACACCACCGCCAAGCTGACCGCCCAGCACACCCTCGTCTACGACCGGCTCCGGCGCACCCGGGGCCCCGAGGGAGCCCGGCTGTACGCCCGCTCGCAGACCGAGGCGATCGAGCACGCGGCGGCGCTGGTGGCCGAGCTGGGCATCGAGTGCGAGTGGGAGACCAGGGACGCGTACACCTACGTCCGGGACCCGTCGCGGGCGGACGAGGTGCGCGCGGAGGCGGAGGCCGCCCGGGAGGCGGGCCTGCCGGCCGTCTTCACCACGGAGACCGGGCTGCCGTTCCCGGTGGCGGGCGCCGTCCGGGTGAGCGGACAGGCGCAGTTCCACCCGGTCAAGTACCTCCGGGCGATCACCGCCGACCTGCTCGCGCACGGCGGCCAGGTGTATGAGCACACACGGGTCACGGACCTGACAGAAGGCGAGCCGTGCCGGCTGACGACCGAGGGGGGCGCCGTCGTGACCGCCCGGGACGTCGTGGTCGCCACCCACTACCCGGTGTTCGACCGGGCCCTGCTGTTCAGCCGGCTGTCCCCGCGCCGGGAACTGGTCGTCGCCGGCCCGCTGGGTGCCGGCCCCGACCCGGACGGCATGTACATCACACCGGACGAGAACACCCGCTCGGTGCGCACGGCGCCCCTCGGCCCGGACGGTCAGCGGATGCTCGTCGTCACCGGGGAGCACTTCACACCCGGCACCGGGGACCCGGAGGCCGGATTCGCACGGCTCGCCGCCTGGGCCGAGGAGCACTTCCCCGGGGTGAGCCTGGACCACGCCTGGGCCACGCAGGACAACGAGTCCACCGACACGGTGCCGCTCGTCGGCCCCTTCCACCCGGGCGCCCGGCACACGTACGTCGCCACCGGGTTCGGCGGCTGGGGCCTGAGCGGCGGCATCATGGCGGGGCTGCTGCTGACCGCCCTGATCGCCGGCCGGGACTGCGCCTGGCGGGAGCTGTACGACCCGCGCCGGCTGAAGTCGGTGGTCCGCGAGACGCCGTCGCTGCTGAAGACGCAGGCGGAGGTGGCCCGGCACTTCGTCGGCGACCGGCTGAAACCGCCGGCCTCGGTGGACGAGCTGGCCCCCGGCGACGGCGCGCTGGTCCGGTCCGGCGGCGGACGGGTCGCCGTGCACCGCGACGAGGCGGGCGCCCTGCACGCCGTGTCGGCCCGCTGCACCCACATGGGCTGCCTGGTCTCCTTCAACCGTGCCGAACGCGCCTGGGAGTGCCCCTGCCACGGGTCCCGCTTCGACGTGGACGGCTCGGTGATCGAGGGCCCGGCGGTCAAGCCGCTGGAGCGCCGCGACCTGGACGGCTCCCCGACGGACACGGACTGACGGACGGACACTGGTTGACCTACACCGGCCCGGACTGACCGACACCGGCCCGCACGGAGCGGGACCGGCCGGGACCGGCGGACCGCCGGGGCTGACGCGGGTTCACCGGGGGCTGCCCACCGCCGCGCGGGTGACCGTACCGTCGCGCCATGAGTCATATCACCGTACAAGCCGATATTGCGCCCTACGTTCGTACGGTGATCCCACATGTACGTCGCATCACCGCCGTCTGCGCCGCCCTGGGCGCGGCGCTCACCGCCTGCGGCACCGCGGGCGGTGGGCACCCCGCCCCGGCCGCCTCCTCCGTCTCCGCGTCCCCCTCCTCCACCCGCCCGCCCGTGCTCGCGCCGGGCCCCGGCGGACTGACCCCGGTCTTCCAGCACGGCCCGCGCACCCGGGGCAAGACGGTGGCGTTCACCTTCGACGCCGACATGACCGCCGACCAGGGACCCCGCGCGGCCTCCGGCGAGCACTTCGACAACCCGGGTCTGATCAGCGCCCTGCGTGCGCTGAAGGTGCCGGCGACCGTCTTCATGACCGGCCGGTGGGCGGACCAGTACCCGGCCGAGGCCCGCGGTCTCGGCACCGACCCGCAGTTCGAGGTCGCCAACCACTCCTGGAGCCACTACGCGTTCACGGCCGACTGCTACGGCCTGCCCACCGTCGACTCCGGCCGGATGCGGGCGGACGTCGAACGGGCGTACACCTCGCTGCGCGCGGCCGGCGTGCCGCACCCGATGCCGTACTTCCGCTTCCCCGGCGGCTGTTACGACCAGCAGGCCCTGCGGGCGCTGAACGGACTCGGGGTGACCGCGGTGCAGTGGGACGTGGTGAGCGGCGACGCGTTCGCCACGGACGCCGACGCGGTGACCCGGCAGGTGCTCGACGGGGTGAAGCCGGGATCGGTGGTCGTCATGCACTGCACCCGCAGCGCCGCCCCGACCACCGAGCAGGTCGTCCGCACGGTCGTACCGGAACTGCGCCGACGCGGCTACCGGTTCGTGAAGGTCTCCGAGCTGATCGGCCAGAGCCGCGGACACCGCTGACCGTCCTACGCTGAAGGCATGGACGACGAGAACCTCTGCCCGGGCGCCGACGCGACACGGCCGGCGAAGGCCGACGGCCCGCCGTACGCGGAGTGCGTGCTGTGCCGGGAACCGACGGAATACCCGGACTCGTACAAGGGCATCACGCTGTGCCCCGTCTGCGCCTGGCAGGAGGCCCAGCGCACCGCGTGCTCCGGGTGACGGGAGCGGGGGCCGGTCCCCGCTCCCGGATCACCGCCGCCGGGGCACGCGCGTTGATCCGCGCGCTCACGGCTTCGTAGGCTGGTCCGTCGTGAGCCATGTATCCGCCCCCAGTGCCGACAGCCCCTCCGACTCCCCGCGCGAGCCCCGCGACCAGGCCCCCCAGTTTGTCCTGCCGCTCGTCGTACGGATCGAACGCGACGCGCCGCCCGCCCGCACCGACGCGCTGGAGACGGCCGCCCGGGCCGTGCTCGTCCTGCTCGGCGACGACCGGGCACAGGGCGACGGCGCATGGGCCGAGGCCGTCCGGAACTGGGAGGACGCCCGCATCCGGAAGGTGGTCCGGCGGGCCCGGGGCGCCGAGTGGCGGCGCGCCGGGACCCTGCCCGGGATCACGGTGACCGGCAGGTCCGCCGAGGTCCGGGTCTTCCCGCCGATCCCCCTGGACGGCTGGCCCAAGGATCTGGCGAAACTCCAGGTGTCGGGCACGGAACTGGACGACCCTGAGCCGCCCGCCGCCGCCGACGCGGCACAGCCCGTGCTGTGGCTGAACCCGGAGGTGGAGATGTCGGCCGGCAAGGCGATGGCCCAGGCGGGCCACGGCGCCCAGCTGGCCTGGTGGGCGCTGTCCGACGCGGACCGCACGGCGTGGCGGGACGCCGGCTTCCCCCTGACCGTCCGCACGGCCGACCCCGCCGACTGGTCCCGCCTGACCACGAGCGGCCTGCCCCTGGTCCGGGACGCCGGCTTCACGGAGATCGCCCCGGGGCTGACCGTCGCGGTGGAGGGCGTGGACCGCGTCAGCTCACTTCCTCGCGTGCGGCGCCCCTGACCGGCGCACCCGAAGGCCCCGCCCGTCCGCCACGGGGGCGGACGGACGGGGCCGGTCCGGCGTCCGTCTCGCCGCCGACGCAGGGAAGCTTCGCGACGAGGGAAGCTTCGCGACGGTCGACGGGAAACGGCATGTCGTCGGTGACGACCTCGACGACGGTGAGCGCCGCCGCGTCCCTCTGCCGTCAGCGACGGACGTGGACCGTCACCCGCGTGCCACCGCTGCCGGCGACGGCCGCGCCCACCGAGGCCACCGCCACGGCTGCCTCGGCATGTCCGCCCACGGCTAAGCCGACCGAGACGACGATCGCCAGCAGGCCCACGCACGCCGTGAACCAGGCCAGAGCACGGCTGCCGCTCCGGGGGTCGACTGGGATACCTTCGAAAGGCATCAAGGGAACCACTCTCCTCGCAACAGGATGAAGACCCGTCGGTGCGCGAGGGAGATCCGGAGAGGCCAGCCGCCAAGCAAGGGCCTCGCCGGGTCTCCCGGCGCCACATCCAAGGGCCATCGGACGCGCTTCGCATCCGCATCAGGGATTCTCGCCCGGCGCGAACAGCGGCCGGGATTCTTCCGGCCGCGTGGTTCAGGGTTCAACGCGGCCTGCACGCTGGAGATTTGAGGTCGTTCAACCAGCGCGCAAGCGAGCCTACCGCTCACAGCCCCAGAGCCGTCATGAGCCGCATGTGTACAAAAAGGCGCCCCGAAATTCGACTGTATGTACAGGGACGGCACCCTCTACTTGGACATGCCGTCACTTGCCGTCTCGCGGATGGTGGGACTTCGGCGGAGCGACGGCCGGTCCGGGGCCGAAGCTCAAATGTTGCTCTGAACGCGGCAGACGGGGGGTTCGAGGCCCGTCGGCGGGGCCATATCCCCCTCGCTCGACGCACGAACGCGGGCCGAGGAGGGGGAACGCACCATGGGGCGACTGGGGACCGGGATCGGATGGCGGCCGGAGATCGCGGAGGCCGTGGAGGGGATGCCGGGCATCGACTGGGTGGAGGTCGTGGCGGAGAACGTCTGCCCCGGCCATCTCCCGGACTCGCTGCTGCGGCTGCGCCGGCGCGGTGTGACGGTGATCCCGCACGGTGTCTCCCTCGGCCTCGGCGGCGCGGACCGTCCCGACGCCGGAAGGCTGGCGGCGCTCGCCGAGCGGGCGGAGGCACTGGGAGCGCCGCTGGTCACCGAGCACATCGCCTTCGTCCGGGCGGGCGGGGCGCTCACCGCGTCCCCGCCGCTGGAGGCCGGGCACCTGCTGCCCGTGCCGCGCACCCGGGACGCCCTGGACGTGCTGTGCGAGAACATCCGCATCGCCCAGGACGCGCTGCCGGTGCCGCTGGCGCTGGAGAACATCGCCGCGCTGTTCTCCTGGCCGGGCGAGGAGCTGACCGAGGGGCAGTTCCTGTCCCAGATGGTCGAGCGGACCGGCGTACGTCTGCTCATCGACGTGGCCAACCTGCACACCAACCACGTCAACCGGGGCGAGGACCCGGCCGAGGCGCTGGCCTCGCTGCCGCTGGAGGCGATCGCCTACGTCCATGTCGCGGGCGGCTTCGAGCGCGACGGCGTCTGGCACGACAGTCACGCGCACCCCGTGCCGCGCCCGGTGCTCGACATCCTGACCGACCTCGCCTCCCGCGTCGCGCCGCCCGGGGTACTCCTGGAGCGGGACGACGACTTCCCCGAACCAGCGGAACTGGAAAGGGAGTTGGCCGCCGTACGGGAGGCGGTGGCGGCCGGGCGATCCCGTGCGGCGGACGGTACGGCGGCGACGGGTACGGCGACCGGGGGCGCCGTCGGCACAGGGGCCGGGGGTGTCGGTGTCCTGGCGCCGCCCGTGGCCGGGGTCCGCGAGCGGCTCGGGGTGGCGCAGACCGCCGTACTGTCCTCGCTGGTGGCGGGGACGCCGGTGCCGGAGGGTTTCGACCGGGCGCGGATGCGGGTGCAGGCCCGGGCCCTGGCGGCGAAGCGGGCGGACGTGGTGGCTAAGGTGGCGCCCGAGCTGCCGGTGATCCTCGGGGCGGAGTACCGGGAGGCGTTCCTGGCGTACGCGCGGCAGCGGCCGATGACCGCCGGGTACCGGCGGGACGCGCTGGATTTCGCGGGGCATCTGCTGAAGCTGGGGCGCCCGGAGAACGCGGGGGCGCGGCGCGGGCTGCGGGAGTGGTGGCTGGACCGAGCAGGACCGGCACCGCGGCGGGTCTCGCCGACGGCACGGGCGATACGGGGACTGCTGCGGCGCGGAGTCTGACGCGGCCGGAGCGTTACGCGGGTGGAGCTTGATGCCGGCGGGGTGCGTGCGGGTTGGGGGGTGGCGGTCGCGCAGTTCCCCGCGCCCCCGGGGGGCGGCAGCGATGCCCGGGCGGGCCGTAGCGCCGTTGCGGGCGCGGCGAGTGGTGAAGTGCGGGTTGGGGGGGGTGACGGTCGCGCAGTTCCCGCGCCCCCGGGGGGCGGCAGCGATGCCCGGCGGCCCGTAGCGCCGTTACGGGCGAAGCGAGTGGTGAAGTGCGGGTGGCAGGGTGGCCGGTCGCGCAGTTCCCCGCGCCCCTGAGGGCGGCAGCGATGCCCGGGCGGGCCGTAGCGCCGTTACGGGCGAAGCGAGTAGTGAAGTGCGGGTGGCAGGGTGGCCGGTCGCGCCGTTCCCCGCGCCCCCCGGGGGGCGGCAGCGATGCCCGGGCGGGCCGTAGCGCCGTTGCGGGCGCGGCGAGTGGTGAAGTGCGGGTGGCTGGGTGGCCGGTCGCGCAGTTCCCCGCGCCCCCCGGGGGAGTCGGTGGTCACGTCGGTCGGGAGGTGCTCGGGGGTCCGCCCGCGGCTCCGGCCAGGCTCTCACCGGCGCCGCGGACGGCCTCCCTCCGCCTCGCAGTAATATGCCAAGCCCGCAGCCATCCCGAGCACACCACGGCGTGCGGTGCAGGAGGCAGCATGCGACCGCGACCCCCGATCGAGGGCCGAGGCATATTCAGCGGTACCGGACTTATCGTCGCCGCCCTGGCGGCGACGGTCGTCGCGCTGCTCGTTCCGCTCTGGTCGTACGCCGGCCGGCAGGACCCGGCGAGCGGCGACGTGCTCAGCGCGGCGACGGTGACGACCCCGTACGGTCCGCTGTCCGCGCAGGACCGGGACTTCGTCACCAAGGTGCGGCTGGCCGGGCTGTGGGAGCTGCCCGCCGGGGAGCTGGCGCAGCGCAAGGGCACCACCGCGGCCGTCCGCACGGCGGGACAGCACCTCGTCGACGGCCACACCTCGCTGGACGCGCACGTACGGACCGTCGCCACCCAGCTCGGTGTGGCCCTGCCCAACGAACCCAACGCGCAGCAGAAGCAGTGGCTGGCCGCCCTCGACGCGGCGCGGGGCCAGGACTTCGACCGGCAGTTCGCCGGTCTGCTGCGGCTCGCGCACGGCCGCGTGTTCTCCCTGGTCGCGCAGGTGCGGGCCGGTACGCAGAACTCGCTCGTCCGCGATCTCGCCGACGACGCGAACACGACCGTGCTGGACCACATCAAGATCCTGGAGGCGACGGGGTACGTCGACTTCGCGGCGCTGGCCCGGGACCTGACGTCCCCGGCGTCCCCGGTGCCGACGCCGCCGGAGGCCGACCCCGGTGCCGCGGTACCGGTCACGCCGGCATCGTCGCCGTCGCCGTCGCCGGGCGAGACGTACGCCCTGCCGCCGGCCACCGCCGGCCCGCCACCGGCGACCAGCGGTCCCTGACGGCCGCCGCCCCGCCCGGGGAACGGAACGTCACATACCGGCGACGCTCTGTCCGGATCGTGAACAGGGCATGGCGTCCGACCGGGACCCTGGCATAGAAACACGTCATGTTCTGGGTCCTTCTCCTGCTCCTGGCCTGGGCTTTCGCCGGTACGGCCTGCGCCCTGCTGTGCCTGGCGGCCGTCCGCGCGGCGGCCGCGGAAGCGCGTGCCGCGCCGGCGGACCGGGAGCGCGGTCTGACGCTGTACGAGGCGGCCTTCCTGTCCGGCGGGCCCGCGCGGGTCGCCGACGTGACCCTGGTCTCCATGGCCCGCCAGCGGCGGCTGCTGCTCGCGCACACCGGCTGGGCGACGGTCGTCGACCCGCGGGGCCGCGACGAGATGGAGCGGTCCGTCATAGGGGCCATAGGGCCCGAGGGCCAGTCGCGGATCGCGCCGGTGCGGGCGCGGGCGGCTGGCGCCGAGGCGGTGGGCCGGCTGGCCGACGGGCTGGTGCGCGCGGGGCTCGCGGTGCCGGAGGGGACGGGGGCCACCGTGGGGGCCGCCGTCCGCCGCGTGCGGGCCGCCGCGGTGGCCGTGGTGGCGCTGGGTGTGACCGCGCTGCTGCTGCCCGTCCAGACCGGGACGCCGCGCCCGCTGGTGGGCCTGTGGTTCGCCCTGCCCCTCACGCTGTCACTGAGCTGCCTGGCCATCGCCCGGTTCGAGGTGCACCCGTACTCGCGCTGGGCCTCCCCGGCCGGGCAGCGGCTGCTGGGCGCGCTGGCCGGCAGGCCGGCCGGTGACGAGCGGACGTTCCTCACGTCCGTCGCCGTACGCGGCGTCCGCGCGATCGGCGAACCGGAGCTGCGCGCGGCCTTCACCCACCGCGACCAGCCGCCCTGGCGGGAATGAGGTCCCCCTTTCCGGAGCGGCTACCGCCAAGGGGCGTGCGCGGGGCGCTCGGAGCCGCTCGCGGCCCTCAGCCACCGCGCTCGGCCCCGGCGGGAGGCAACCGTCCTTCCCGGAGTGAAGGCTCCTTCCGGGGGCGCACGGGGGGCATTGCCGCCGACACCGGCCGGGCGGTGCTTGCCTTCGCCGGCAGCCGCCCGAAGCATCCCTTGTGACGTCGCCGGGCCGTGGCAGCCGTGCCATCGCCGCCGCGCACCGAAGGGACACGCGATGAAAGCTGCCGCCCTCTACTCGGCCGCCGGGTCCTTGCTGCTGACCGGCCTGGCCGCGGCCCCGGCGGGCGGCGCGCCCGGCAGCCCCGGTGCCCCCGGCGCGGCCGAGCTGCGCGGGACCGCGGTGGCGGTGGCCCGGGCCAGGGCGGCCGGCATCGACTTCGGCCCGTGCCCGGCCGCGGACGTGCCGCAGGCCCCGGCGGGGATGCGGTGCGGCACGGTGACGGTCCCGCTGGACTACGCCCACCCCGACGGCAAGAAGATCACGCTGACGGTCAGCCGGACCCGGGCCACACAGCGGGACCCGCACAACAGCAAACGGAAGGTCCCCCGGCAGGGCGCCCTCGTCTACAACCCGGGCGGTCCGGGCGCCTCCAGCATGTACTTCCCGATGATCGGCGTGATCCCGCGGTGGAAGCGGACCGCCGCCGCGTACGACCTGGTGGGCTACGCCCCGCGCGGGGTGGGCCGTTCGGCGCCGCTGTCCTGCGAGGACCCGGAGCACTTCTTCAAGGCGCCCACCGCGGCACCGGTCCACCCGTCGCAGGCGTACAAGCGGCAGCGCATCGCGCAGGCGAAGGCGTACGCGCGCGGCTGCGCCCGGCGGTCCGGGAGCAGGCTGCGGTACTACACCTCCCTCGCCAACGCCCGGGACCTGGACGTCCTGCGGGCCGCGCTGGGCGAGGACCGGCTGACGTTCATGGGCGCGTCGTACGGCACCTACTTCGGCACGCTGTACGCGGCGATGTTCCCCTCGCACGTGCGGCGCATGGTGCTGGACTCGGCGGTGAACCCGGACCCGGAGAAGGTCTGGTACCGCAACAACCTCGACCAGTCGGCCGCCTTCGAGGAGCGCTGGGCGGACTTCCGCGACTGGATCGCCCGGCACGACGACGTGTACGGGCTCGGTGACACGCCCGGGAAGGTGCAGCGCTCCTACGACACCGCGCGTGAGCGGCTGGCCGGGAAGGCGGCGGACGGCAGGGTCGGCCCGGGCCAGCTACAGAACGCGTTCCTGACGGCCGGGTACTACGACGACTTCTGGCCGAGCCGCGCCGAGGCCCTCGCGGCGTTCCTGCACGGCGATCCGGAGCCGCTGGTGCGGCTGTCCGCGCCGAGCCCGGACACGGCCGTGGAGGCGGAGAACGGCAGCGCGGTGTACACGGCCGTCGAGTGCAACGACGCGCCGTGGCCCACGCGGTGGCAGGTGTGGGACCGGGACAACACGCGGCTCGCCCGGGTGGCGCCCTTCGAGACCTGGGACAACGCGTGGATGAACCTGCCGTGCGCCTACTGGCCGGCGCCCCGGCAGCGTCCGCTGGACGTGCGGACCGCTCCGGGCGAGCTGCCGCCGGTGCTGATCCTGGCGGCCGAACGGGACGCGGCGGCCCCCTACCAGGGCGCCCTGGAGACGAACCGGCGGCTGGCCGGGTCGGTGCTGGTGACCGAGCGGGACGCGGGCACGCACGGTGTCGGGGGCGGCCCCAACCCGTGCGTCAACGCGTACCTGGACGCGTATCTGCTGGAGGGCCGTCTCCCGGCGCGGCACGCGTCCTGCGCACCGCGCCCGGAGCCGGAGCCGGACACCCCGGCCGCCCCCGACCCGTCCTCGCGGGACGTCCTGAAGGGCCGGGCCGCCCGGCGCTAGGCGTTCCGGGTGGGCCCGTCAGGCCCGTCAGGCCAGGCCGGCGATCAGGTCGGCGACGTCCTTGCGGCGGCCCGTGTAGAACGGCACCTCCTCGCGGACGTGCCTGCGGGCCTCGGAGGCGCGCAGGTGGCGCATGAGGTCGACGATGCGGTACAGCTCGTCGGCCTCGAACGCCAGGATCCACTCGTAGTCGCCGAGGGAGAACGAGGCGACGGTGTTGGCGCGCACGTCGGGGTAGCCGCGGGCCATCTTGCCGTGGTCGGCGAGCATGCGCCGGCGGTCCTCGTCGGGCAGCAGGTACCAGTCGTAGGAGCGCACGAACGGGTAGACGCTCACGTAGTCGCGGGGCGTCTCGTCGGCGAGGAACGCCGGGATGTGCGAGCGGTTGAACTCGGCGGGGCGGTGCAGCGCCATGTTGGACCACACCGGCTCCAGCGCCCGGCCAAGCCGGGTGCGGCGGAAGAGGTTGTACGCCTCCTGGAGCTGGTCGCTGGTCTCGGCGTGCCACCAGATCATGACGTCGGCGTCGGCGCGCAGGCCGGAGACGTCGTAGGTGCCGCGGACCGTGACGTCCTTCGCGGCGAGCTGGTCGAACAGCTCCTGGACCTCGTCGGCGTATCCCGTGCGGTCCTCCGGCAGCACGTCCTTCAGCCTGAACACCGACCAGAGGGTGTAGCGGATGACCTCGTTGAGGTCCTTGGCCAGCTTGCCCTTGTTCGGGATCCTGCCGGGCTCGGTGGTGGGGGCGTCGTCACTCATGGTCCCTATTCTCCCGCTCCGCCGTGCAGGCTCTGCACCGGGTTGGCGGTCAGCTCCGCCACGCCGCCCGGGTCGCCGTCCAGCTGGTCGACCGCGGCGTACGCGCTCGCGATGCACGCGGGGATGCCGACCCCGTCGTACTGGGCGCCGCACACCGCGAGGCCCGGGAGCCGGGCGACGTGTCCGCGGATGCGGGCCACGCGCGCGTGGTGCCCGACGGGGTACTGCGGCAGGCCGTCGGTCCAGCGGGTGACGCGGGTCTCGAGGGGCTCGGCGTCCAGGCCGGTCGCCTCGCGCAGGTCGTGCCGGGAGATCTCCACGAGGCCGGCGTCGTCCCGGCCGAGCACCCGCGTCTCGCCGTGGCGGCCGACGGAGGTGCGCAGCACGACCACGTCCGGGTCCTGCTCGGCGATCCATCCCCACTTCTGGGAGGCGAACGTGGACGCCTTGATGGTGCGGCCGTCGACGGGCGGCACGAGGAAGCCGCTGCCTTCGGGCAGGCGCAGTCCGGCGCGCCGGTAGGCGAGGGTGACCAGGGCCATCGAGGCGTACTCCACGGCGGCCAGTTCGGCGGCGGCCCCCGGGGACTCGACGCGCAGCAGGTCGGCGGCCGGGCGGGCGGGGACGGCGAGGACGACGGCGTCCGCGTGCAGCACCCGGTCTCCGGCAAGGACGCGCCAGACGCCGTGCCCCACGGCTGCGTCTCCCGTGGCCGTACGGGCCTGCGCCTCGTCGGCGGCGCCCGGCCGGGCCGGGCCGCCGCGGCGCAGCTCCCGTACCGGGGTCCGGGTCAGGATCTCGCCTCCGCGGGCCCGTACGGAGTCGGCGACCGCGAGCGGCAGCGAGCCCACGCCGCCCTCGATGCCGAGGAACACCGGTCCGGTCTGCCGGGCCGCCGCCGCCCTCGCCTGGATCGCGCGGACGGCCTCCGTCAGGGAGTCGTATGTCTGGGCGGCCTGGAAGAGCTGGGGGACGGCCGAGCGCAGGGAGATGCGGTACGCGTCGCCCGCGTAGACCCCGCCGAGGAGGGGCTCCACCAGGCGGTCCACGACCTCGCGGCCGAGCCGGGCCGCCACGTACTCCCCCACGGCGATGTCGTCGCCGGTCTCCGTGCGGGGCAGGTCGGCGTCGCGCCCGATGCGGGCCAGGCCCTCGTCGGACAGGACACCCGCGAGCGCGGCGGCGGTGCCGGGGACGCCCATGACATGGCCCTTGGGCATGGGCCGCAGGGCGCCGCGGGTCCAGATCGCGGCGGTCGCCGTGGCCGGCGGCCGGAGCCGGTCGCCGAGGCCGGCCTCGCGCGCGAGCGTCACCGCCTCGGGGCGGCGGGCGAGCATGGACTCGGCTCCCAGGTCGACGCGTACGCCGGCGATCTCGCCGGGCAGCAGCTTGCCGCCGACCCGGTCGCCGGCCTCCAGTACGGTCACGCGCGCGCCGCGGTCCAGCAGCCGGTGCGCGGCGGCGAGCCCGGCGACCCCGGCTCCGATGACGACGACGTGCCCCAGGCCCCTGCCCGTCGCACCGTTACCCGTTGTGCTCATGCCTCCCACTCTCTCAGACCCCGCCGGCACTCCCGCCGGGCCCAGGTGTCCGGTCCGAGTCCGGACCGTGACCGCACCGGAACCGGCGGCGCCGAACGTTCCCGCCGGGGCCGCCGTCGAAGGAACGCCACAGTCCACAGCCACGGGAGCACCGCCGATGCGCACACCACACGTCACCCGTTCCGTCCGGCCCGCGCGGGTCCTGGCCGGGACGCTGCTCGCCGCCTCCCTCGCGCTCGCCGGGTGCGGCGGCGCCGGCGACACGGACGGCGGCTCGGCGAAGTCCGCCGCGGACGCCGCGGTGCGGCCGACGGGTGCCGGCGGCGGCCGGGCGGACGGCGCGAAGGCCGTCCGGGGCGCGCCCCGGCTCGCCCCGGACGCGATCATCCGCACCGCGTCCCTCACCGTCGAGGTCAAGGACGTGTCCAAGGCCCTGGCGGCGGCCCGTACGGCCGCCGGCGAGGCGGGCGGTTACGTGGGCACGGAGAGCACCAGCCGGGACCGCCACGGCCACGAGCACACCCGGGTCGTGCTGCGTGTGCCCACCGGGAAGTACGACGAGGTCCTCGCCGGCCTCCAGGGCACGGGCCGGGTGGTCCACCGCACCGCCAGGGCCGTCGACGTCACCGACCAGGTCGTGGACGTGGACAGCCGGATCACCTCGCAGCGGGCCAGTGTGACCCGGATCCGCGCGCTGATGGACAAGGCGGACAAGCTGAGCGATGTCGTCACGCTGGAGGGTGAGCTGAGTAGCCGTCAGGCAGATCTGGAGGCCCTGCTCGCCCGGCAGGCGTCCCTCGAGGACCGTACGAGCCTGGCCACCATCACCCTGTCGTTGTCGCGGACACCGGTGCGGGAGGCGCCCGGCGACGGCTCGCCGGGCTTCGCCGACGCGCTGGCGGGCGGCTGGCACGCGTTCGTGACCGTGCTGCGCTGGATCGCCCTCGCGCTCGGCGCCGTCCTGCCGTTCGCGGCGCTCGCCGCGCTGCTCGCGCTGGTGTGGCTGCGCGTCGTACGCCCCCGGCTGCCGCGCCGTGCGGGGCCCGCGCCGGTGACGGCCACGCCCGGCCCGCTGCCGTCGGCCCGCCCGGTCGGGCCCGGGGAGGCCGGGCGGAAGTGAAGTGCCCGTGCCCCGTAGCGTGTTCCTCATGAGCATGGACCAGGGGCGCGGCGAAGGCGGCAGGGAACGGCTGGTCGTGATCGGGGGCGACGCGGCGGGCATGTCCGCGGCGTCGCAGGCGCGGCGGCTGCGGGGTCCGGACGAGCTGGACATCGTGGCCTTCGAACGCGGCCACTTCACCTCGTACTCGGCGTGCGGCATCCCGTACTGGGTGGGCGGTGAGGTCCCCGAGCGTGATCAGCTCGTCGCCCGTACGCCCGGGGAGCACCGGGAGCGGGGGATCGACCTGCGGCTGCGTACGGAGGTCACGGAGATCGACGTGGCCGGACAGCGGGTACGCGCGCGTGACGTCGATTCCGGAGCCGAGTCCTGGACGCCGTACGACAAGCTGGTCATCGCCACCGGAGCCCGCCCGGTCCGCCCGGACCTGCCCGGCGCCGACGCCCCCGGTGTGCACGGCGTGCAGACCCTGGACGACGGCCAGGCCCTGCTGGACACGCTGGCACGCACGCACGGCCGCAAGGCAGTGGTCGTGGGCGCCGGCTACATCGGCGTGGAGATGGCGGAGGCGCTGATCAACCGGGGCTTCGAGGTGACGGTCGTCAACCGCGGCAAGGAGCCCATGTCGACGCTCGACCCGGACATGGGCCGCCTGGTGCACCGGGCCATGGAGGGCCTCGGCATCACCATGGTCAACGACGCCGAGGTCACCAAGCTCCTCACCGCGGAGGACGGCCGGGTCCGCGCGGTGGTCACGGAGGACGCCGAGTACCCCGCGGACCTGGTGGTCCTGGGCATCGGCGTCCGCCCGGAGACCGCCCTCGCCCGGTCCGCCGGTCTTCCCGTCGGCGCGCACGGCGGTCTGCTCACCGACCTCGCGATGCGGGTGCGCGGCCACGGCAACATCTGGGCGGGCGGCGACTGCGTGGAGGTGCTGAACCTGGTGTCGGGGCAGGAGCAGTACGTCCCGCTCGGCACGCACGCCAACAAGCACGGCCAGGTCATCGGCACCAACGCCGGCGGCGGCTACGCCACCTTCCCCGGTGTCGTCGGCACGGCGGTCAGCAAGGTGTGCGACCTGGAGATCGCCCGTACCGGGCTGCGCGAGAAGGACGCGCGCCGGGTGGGCCTGCGGTTCGAGACGGTCACCGTCGAGTCGACCAGCCGCGCCGGTTACTACCCCGGCGCCGCCCTCATGACGGTGAAGATGATCGCGGAACACCGTACGGGCCGGCTGCTCGGCGTGCAGATCGTCGGCCGGGAGGGCGCCGCCAAGCGGGTCGACATCGCGGCGGTCGCGCTGACCGCGCGGATGACGGTGGAGCAGATGACGGCCCTGGACCTGGGCTACGCCCCGCCGTTCTCACCGGTGTGGGACCCCGTGCTGGTGGCGGCGAGGAAGGCGACGGCGAAGGTGAGGGCAGCGGCTTAGGCCGTCCCGGGCAGCGGCTCAGCCCGTCCCGCTGATGCGGGGCAGGGAGGTGACGGCCGCACCGGGTGTCATGGCCGTGGGCTGCTCGCCGGCGGGCTTGGCGTGGGTCGCCGGCGGCCGGGTGGACCGCAGCCGGTAGCTCACCGCCTCGTCCAGGGTGACCGGCCGCTGCATCTGCGAGGCGAGCCGCCCGGCCTCCTGGCCGAGCCGCGCGACGTCCTCCCAGGGAATCCGTAGCACCAAGGACAGCTCGGCCTCGCCGTCGGGCAGCGCATGCATCGCCGGTACCTGCGGAGCGTTCGCACTCATCGCCTGATCCTCACGTCGGTTGTGAGGGGATACGCACGCACGCCCGGCGGTGTTCACCGGTTCACCGGCCGCATGGCGGGCACTGTTCCTGTGTGGTCATACCCGTCCATGACGTGAATCCCGTGCGCGGTACCCCCTGGGTGACGTATGCGCTGATCGCCGCCAACGTGCTGGTGTTCCTCACCACGCCCGGCATCGCCGGTGCCGTGGCGGGCGGCAGTGATCCGGTGCAGCTGTGTCATCTCCAGGCCTTCATGGATCACTACGCGGCCGTCCCCCGGGAGCTGATCCACCATCAGATGCCCCGGCTCGTGCCGACCGGAAGCGTCGGTGTGGGCGCGCACGGCCCGGGCTGCGTCGTGGCGCCGCCCGCTTACGACAAGTCCCCGGCGCTGTCGGTCTTCACCGCGATGTTCGTGCACGGCGGCTGGCTGCACCTGCTCGGCAACATGCTCTTCCTGCTGATCTTCGGCAACAACGTCGAGGACCGGATGGGCCACATCCGTTACTTCCTCTTCTACGTCGTCTGCGGCTACGCGGCCGGCTACGGCTTCGCCCTGCTCAACGCCGGCTCCACCGACCCGCTGATCGGGGCGTCGGGCGCGATCGCCGGCGTCCTCGGCGCCTATCTGGTGCTGTACCCGAAGGCCAGGGTGTGGGTGCTGGTGCCGTTCCTGGTCTTCCTGCCGCTGCGGCTGCCCGCCTGGCTGGTGCTGGGCTTCTGGTTCGCGCTCCAGGCGGTGTACTCCTCCGGGCACGGCGTGTCCGGCGCCGGCACGGTGGCGTACGCGGCGCACGTGGTCGGCTTCGTGGCGGGCATGCTGCTCGCCTGGCCGCTCAAGCCCGGTACGCCGCCCCCGCCGGAGCCGCCCGGCCTGCTGTTCGGCAGGCGGGCCCGGCCCCACTACTCCTGGTGAGTCAGCGCGCGGTCGCGGTGTGCACGTACTCGACGAGCCGGGTGAGCGCGTCCGGGTCGGCGTTCGGCGGGACGCCGTGGCCGAGGTTGAAGACGTGCCCCTCCAGGCCGGCGGCGGCGTCGAGCACCTCGCGGGCCTTGGCGGCGACGGTGTCCTTGTCGGTGAACAGGACCGTCGGGTCGAGATTGCCCTGGAGGGCCTTGCCGGGGCCGACCCGGCGCGCGGCCTCGTCCAGCGGGACGCGCCAGTCGACGCCGACGACGTCCGCGCCGGCCTCGCCCATGAGCCGCAGCAGCTCGCCGGTGCCGACGCCGAAGTGGATGCGCGGGACGCCGTACCCGGCGACGGCGTCGAAGACCTTCGCGGAGGCCGGCATGACCGACGTCCGGTAGTCCGCGGGGGCCAGGGCGCCGGCCCAGGAGTCGAAGAGCTGGACGGCACTGGCGCCGGCCTCGATCTGGACCTTGAGGAAGGCGGCCGTGATGTCGGCGAGGCGGTCGAGCAGGTCGGCCCAGAGTCCGGGGTCGCCGTACATCATCGCCTTGGCGTTCTCGTACGTGCGGGACGGGCCGCCCTCGACCAGGTAGCTCGCGAGCGTGAACGGCGCGCCCGCGAAGCCGATCAGCGGGGTGCCGCCCAGTTCGCCGGTGAGCTGCCCGATGGCCTCGGTGACGTACGGGACGTCCTCGGGGGTGAGGTCGCGCAGCCGGGCCAGGTCCGCGCGGGTGCGGACGGGCTGCTCGACGACCGGGCCGACGCCGGGCTTGATGTCCAGGTCGATGCCGATGGCCTTCAGCGGGACGACGATGTCGCTGAAGTAGATCGCCGCGTCGACGTCGTGCCGGCGCACCGGCTGGAGGGTGATCTCGGTGACCAGTTCGGGCCGCATGCAGGACTCCAGCATGGGCACACCCTCGCGCACCTTGCGGTACTCGGGCAGGGAGCGGCCGGCCTGGCGCATGAACCACACGGGGGTGTGCGGCACGGGCTCGCGCCTGCACGCCCGCAGGAAGGCGCTGTCGTACGTCGCTGCGGGCTGCCGGCCCGTGAGGATGTCGTTGGCGGTCACGGGGCAAGTCTCGCATGACATCGGTGACCGGCGGCGCGGGGTGTCTTGCCCCGCACCGGGCCCCGCTTCCCCTTACTCTTCCCCGCATGGCTGCGGCTCAGGGACGACTGTCGGACGGCGCTGACGGAATGGACGACGCGGAGGACACCGCGCAGGAGCGGGCGGGCAGCGGGCTGCCCGCGGCGTTCCGGTCCGCGGTCGACGCGCTGCGCACCGCGCGGGTACGGCCGCAGGTCGAGGTGGAGCCGACGCCCGCCCCGCAGCGGCTCGCCCCGCACGCGTACGCGCTGGAGGCCGTGGTGGCCGACGGCGAGCAGGAGCTGGCCGACGGACGGCTGGTGCTGCTGCACGATCCGGCCGGGCACGAGGCCTGGCAGGGCACCTTCCGTCTGGTGACGCTGGTGCGGGCGGAGCTGGAGCCGGAGATGGCGGCCGATCCGCTGCTGCCCGAGGTGTGCTGGTCGTGGCTGACGGGGGCGCTCCAGGCGCGCGGGCTCGGGTACGGCGAGCCGAGCGGCACGATCACGCGGGCCGGCTCGCACTACTTCGGCGGGCTGGCCGAACGGCCGGCCGCCTCGCAGATCGAGATCCGGGCGTCGTGGACGCCCCGCGAGGGTCTCGGCGGGGTGCCGGACACCGCCGCCCACCTGGCGGCCTGGTGCGATCTGCTGGCGCAGGTCGCGGGCCTGCCGCCGGCCGGCCCGGGCGACGCGTCGGTGGTGACGCTGCCGCAGCGCCGGGGGCCGCAGTCCCGGTGACCTGACGCCGCCGTACGGACCGCATCACCCTTGTGGGCGTCCGATTGACCATCTCTTTGTCGATACGGCCACTTTCTGTACTCGAATCGCACTCGCTCGAACCGACTCGATCTTCGGATGATCGATCGCGTGTCCGAATTGCACGGATTGTTACTCACTAGATCGTGATCATTCTCTAAAGGCGGACAGGTTTGCTGCCGAAGACGACTGTGACCTTGAAAGCACGGTTCGTCCCCGGCTTCCTCCCCACAAGCCGGCCCCGTCCCCCCCACCCAGGAGGCCTGGTGTCCGTTCTCCTCGAGCAACCCGCAAGCCTGGTCGCCTACCGCCCGAACAAGCCGACCGCCATGGTGGTCGTGGCCGACCCCCGCGTCCGCTCCACCGTCACCCGCCACCTGTGGGCCCTCGGTGTGCGCGACGTCATCGAAGCCTCGTCCATCGCGGAGGCTCGTCCCCGCATCGGCAACCCCCGCGACATCTGCGTCGCCGACGTCCACCTCCCCGACGGCTCCGGCCTCACCCTGCTGTCCGAGACCCGCGCCGCGGGCTGGCCCAACGGACTGGCGCTCTCCGCCGCCGACGACATCGGTGCCGTCCGCAACGCGCTGGCGGGCGGCGTCAAGGGCTACGTCGTCACCGGCACCCGCACCAACATCGGACTCCCCTCCCGGCCCGGCGCCACCCCCCTCGGTGCCGCCGCCCGGATGCACCGCCGCCCCCCGGGTGCCCCGAGCCACCCGGGCGGCTACCGGGAGCTGTCCGGACGCGAGGTCGAGGTGCTGAGACTGGTCGCGGAGGGCCAGTCGAACAAGGCGATCGGCGTCTCCATGGGCCTGTCCGCCCTCACCGTCAAGAGCCACCTCGCCCGCATCGCCCGCAAGCTGGGCACCGGCGACCGGGCCGGCATGGTGGCCGTGGCCCTGCGCACCGGGATCATCCACTGACCCTCCGGATACCCCCTCCGGAGCAATCACCGTTCACCCTGGCGAACCCCGTGCCGCCCCAGGGTGACTGGTTTACGCCCCTTCAGCGTCCGTCGGCGGAACGTTCCGTCGACGGGCGCCGTCCACACACGGATACCCTTGACAGGTGACCGACGCCCAAGACACCGCAGCAGACGGCTCCCTGCGCATCACCGGAGTCACGCCTCCGGACGACGCCGGATCTTCTGTGACGGAGGCGCCGACCCCACTGCTCGAACCCCGCGAGGGCATTCCGCCCGTGATCACCGACGAGGCCGCCCTCGCCGAGGTGACCGCCGCCTTCGCCGCCGGCTCCGGGCCGGTCGCCGTGGACGCCGAGCGCGCCTCCGGCTACCGCTACGGACAGCGCGCCTACCTGGTGCAGCTGCGCCGCGAGGGCGCCGGCAGCGCGCTGATCGACCCCGTCGCCTGTCCGGACCTGTCCGGCCTCGGCGAGGCCCTGTCCGGCGTCGAGTGGGTGCTGCACGCGGCCACCCAGGACCTGCCCTGCCTGCGCGAGATAGGCATGGTGCCGACCCGCCTGTTCGACACCGAGCTGGCCGGCCGGCTCGCCGGGTTCCCCCGGGTCGGCCTCGGCGCGATGGTCGAGGGCGTCCTCGGGTACGTCCTGGAGAAGGGCCACTCCGCCGTCGACTGGTCGACCCGGCCGCTGCCCGAGCCCTGGCTGCGGTACGCCGCGCTGGACGTGGAGCTGCTCGTCGACCTGCGCGACGCCCTGGAGAAGGAACTGGACCGGCAGGGCAAGCTGGACTGGGCGCACCAGGAGTTCGACGCCATCGCCGCCGCGCCGCCGGCCGAGCCCCGCAAGGACCCCTGGCGCCGCACGTCCGGCATGCACAAGGTGCGCCGGCGCCGGCAGCTGGCCGTCGTACGGGAGCTGTGGGAGACCCGGGACCGGATCGCGCAGCGGCGCGATGTGTCACCGGGCAAGGTGCTGAGCGACGCGGCCATCGTCGAGGCGGCGCTCGCCGTGCCGGCCAACGTCCACGCGCTCGCCGCGCTGAACGGGTTCGGGCACCGGACGGGCCGCCGGCAGCTGGAGCAGTGGCAGGCGGCCGTGGACCGGGCCAAGGCCCTGCCGGAGAGCGCGCTGCCGCAGCCGGGCCAGCCGGTGACCGGCCCGCCGCCGCCCCGGGCGTGGGCCGACAAGGACCCGGTCGCCGCGGCCCGGCTGTCCGCGGCGCGGGCGGCGGTGTCCGCGCTGGCCGAGCGGGTCACGATGCCGCAGGAGAACGTGATCTCCCCGGACACCGTGCGGCGGATCTGCTGGGAGCCGCCGCAGACCGTGGACGCCACGTCGGTGGCGACCGCGCTGGCCGGATACGGCGCCCGCCCGTGGCAGGTCGAGCTGGTGACACCGGCACTGGTGGACGCCCTGTCACCCCAGAACACGTAGGACCCCCGCCCGCCGGAACCGGGGGTGCCGCCGCCCGCCCGGTCCCCGGCGGAACCGGGGGTGCCGCCCGCCCGCCCGGTCCCCGGCGGATATCCGCCGGAGCGCGCGGGGGCCGGGGCCGCCCACACGTCCACGGCCGAGGGGCTGCCCGCCGGAAGGCGCGGGGGTCGGGGCCCGCCCGCACGTCCGCGGCCCAAGGGGCTGTCCGCCGGGTCGCGAGCCCGCCCGCACGTCCACGGCTCAGGGGCCGCCCTCCCAACGCGCGGGGGGCCGGGGGCCCGCCCGCACGTCCGCGGCCCAGACGCCGCTCGCCGGAAGGCACGGGGGGCGCGGGTCCTGCACGCAGGCGCGGCCCAGAGGACGTCCACCGGAACGCGCGGGGGCAGCTGGGGGCCGCCCGCACGTCCGCGGCCCAAGGGGCTGCCCCCGGATCCACCGCGCCCGTCCGCAGCTCACGGGCCGTCCTCCGGAACTCGCGGGGGGCCAGGGGCCGCACGCCCGTCCGCGGCTCAGAGGCCCTTCCCCGGAAGGCGCGGGGGTCGCGAGGCCCGCCCGCACGTCCGCGGCCCAAGGGCCTGTCCTCAGAAACTCGCGGGGGCCGGGGTCCGCCCGCACATCCACGGCCCAGAGACCGTGCGCCGTAAGGCGCGGGGGGCGCGGGTCCCGCACGCAGGCGCGCCCCAGAGGACGTCTACCGGAACGCGCGGGGGCAGCTGGGGGCCGCCCGCACGTCCGCGGCCCAAGGGGCTGTCCCCCGGATCGGCCCCGCCGCGAGCCCCGCACGCACATCCGCAGCTCACGGGCCGTCCTCCGGAACGCGCGGGGGGCCAGGGGCCGCACGCCCGTCCGCGGCTCAGAGGCCCTCCCCCGGAAGGCGCGGGGGTCGCGAGGCCCGCCCGAACGTCCGCGGCCCAAGGGCCTGTCCTCAGAAACTCGCGGGGGCCGGGGCCCGCCCGCACGTCCACGGCCCAGAGACCGTCCGCCGTAAGGCGCGGGGGCCGCGGGTTTCGCACGCAGGTCCGCGATCCGGACGCCGTACGCCGGAACGCGCTGGACCGCACGGGTCCCCCACGCACATCTGCGGCCCAGAGGACGTCCACCGAACGCGCAGGGACCGGCGGCCGCCCGCACGTCCACGGCCCAAGGGGCTGTCCGCCAGATCCGCCGTGCCGCGAGCCGACGCTCGCACGTCCGGGGCTCAGGGGCCGCGCGGAGGCCAGTCGTGCACGCCCTTCCGCCGCCCAGGAGCCGTCCTCCGGAACGCGCCAGGACTGCACCCGCACGTCCGCGGCCCAGAGGGGTCCTCCCGTCTCGCCGAGTCGCGGGCCCCGCACGTCCGCGGCGGCGGCCTCGGTCACCGCCGCGGCGTCTGTCGTGCCGCGGTGGGCGTCGGGTGGTCCCGGTCGCGCGGCTGCCCGTGCTCCTCCGCGGGCCCCGGCGCGTCGCCGCCCGTGCTCCTCCGAAGGAGCACGGGCGGCGAGAAGCCCGGGTGAACGTCGAGATCGCGCCAAGATCCTGGGACGCGTGGCGGCGGCCGGGACGGTCGGCGGGTGTGACGTTCACCGCTTGGACCGGCAGGACTGTGCAGCTACGTTACTCATAAGTAGCATGGGTTCTGAGCGCGCGCTCAGCGCATCGCAGCAGTGCCATCCCGCACCCTGGAGGAGAGCCAATCGTGCCTCGTACCGTCAGGGATGTCGTCTTCGTCGACGGCGTCCGCACCCCGTTCGGCAAGGCGGGCCCGAAGGGCATCTACCACGAGACCCGGGCCGACGACCTCGTCGTGAAGGCGATCCGGGAGCTGCTGCGCCGCAACCCCGGTCTGGACCCGAAGAAGATCGACGAGGTCGCCATCGCCGCGACCACGCAGATCGGTGACCAGGGCCTGACCCTCGGCCGCACCGCCGGCATCCTCGCGGGCCTGCCGCAGTCCGTCCCCGGTTACTCGATCGACCGCATGTGCGCCGGCGCCCTGACCGCCGTGACCACCACCGCCGGTTCGATCGCCTTCGGTGCCTACGACGCCGTCATCGCCGGTGGCGTCGAGCACATGGGCCGCCACCCGATGGGCGAGGGCGTGGACCCGAACCCGCGGTTCGTCTCCGAGAAGCTGGTCGACGAGTCGGCCCTGTTCATGGGCATGACCGCGGAGAACCTGCACGACCGCTACCCGCACATCACCAAGCTGCGCACCGACGAGTACGCGGTGCGCTCGCAGGAGAAGGCCGCCAAGGCGTACGCCAACGGCAAGATCCAGCAGGACCTGGTGCCGATCTCGGTGCGCCGGACCAGCCCCGAGGGCGGCGAGACGGGCTGGGGCCTGGTCACCGCCGACGAGCCGATGCGCCCGGGCACCACGCTGGAGAACCTGGCGGGCCTGAAGACGCCGTTCCGTGTGCACGGCCGGGTCACCGCCGGTAACGCGGCCGGTCTGAACGACGGCGCCACCGCGTCGATCATCGCGAGCGAGGACTTCGCCCGCGAGAACAACCTCCCGGTGAAGATGCGCCTCGTCTCGTACGCCTTCGCGGGCGTCGAGCCGGAGGTCATGGGCTACGGCCCGATCCCGGCCACGGAGAAGGCCCTCGCCAAGGCGGGCCTGTCCATCTCCGACATCGGCCTGTTCGAGATCAACGAGGCCTTCGCCATCCAGGTCCTGGCCTTCCTCGACCACTACGGCATCGCGGACGACGACGAGCGCGTCAACCAGTACGGCGGCGCCATCGCCTACGGCCACCCGCTGGCCTCCTCCGGCGTCCGTCTGATGACGCAGCTGGCCCGCCAGTTCGAGGAGCAGCCGCACGTCCGCTACGGCCTGACCACCATGTGCGTCGGCTTCGGCATGGGCGCGACGGTCGTCTGGGAGAACCCGCACTTCGAGGGGGACAAGTGAGCACCACCACCGAGCTTCTGAAGCAGGCTTCGGAGCTGTTTCCCGACGAGGTCGTCACCAGCGCGCACGTGCGCCACTTCGACCTGCCGTTCGGCGCCGGCCGCTTCGCGCTGATCACGCTGGACAACGGCCTGGACCACACCAAGCCGACCACCTTCGGCCCCGCCTCGCTCGCGAACCTGGACACCGCGATCGACCAGGTGGAGAAGGAGGCCGCCGACGGCGAGATCGTCGGCGCCGGCATCACCGGCAAGCCGTTCATCTTCGCGGTCGGCGCCGACCTCAAGGGCGTCGAGCTGCTGAAGGAGCACGAGCACGCGCTCGCCATCGGCAAGGGCGGCCACGAGGTCTTCAAGCGCCTGTCGAAGCTGGCCGTCCCGACGTTCGCCTACTACAACGGCGCGGCGATGGGCGGCGGTGTCGAGGTCGGCCTGCACTGCACCTACCGCACCGTCTCCAAGGCGATCCCGGCGTTCTCCCTGCCCGAGGTCTTCCTCGGCCTGGTCCCCGGCTGGGGCGGCTGCACGCTGCTGCCCAACCTGATCGGCGCCGACAAGGCCGTCTCGGTCGTCATCGAGAACTCGCTCAACCAGAACAAGCAGCTCAAGGGCGCGCAGGTCTTCGAACTGGGCATCGCCGACGCCCTGTTCGAGGGCGCCGACTTCCTGGAGCAGTCGCTGCTGTGGACCGCCCAGGTCCTCAAGGGCGATGTCACGGTCGAGCGCCCGGCGATCGACCGCGGCGAGGCCTGGGACCAGGCGGTCGCGCGCGGCCGGTTCATCGCCGACTCCAAGGTGCACGGCGCGGCCCCGGCCGCCTACCGCGCCCTGGACATCATCGCCGCCGCCAAGAACGGCGACCTCCAGCAGGGTTACGACGCCGAGGACCAGGCCCTCGCCGACCTGATCATGGGCGGTGAACTCCGCTCGGGCATCTACGCGTTCAACCTCGTGCAGAAGCGCGGCAAGCGTCCCGCCGGCGCCCCGGACAAGAGCCTGGCGCGCCCGGTCACCAAGGTCGGTGTCGTCGGCGCCGGTCTGATGGCCTCCCAGCTCGCCCTGCTGTTCCTGCGCCGCCTGGAGGTGCCGGTCGTCCTGACCGACATCGACCAGGAGCGCGTCGACAAGGGTGTGGGCTACGTCCACGCCGAGATCGACAAGCTGCTCGGCAAGGGCCGCGTCAACCAGGACAAGGCCAACCGCCTCAAGGCCCTGGTCACCGGTGTGCTGGACAAGGCCGAGGGCTTCGCGGACGCGGACTTCGTCATCGAGGCCGTGTTCGAGGAGATCGGGGTCAAGCAGCAGGTGTTCGCGGAGGTCGAGGCGGTCGCCCCGGCGCACGCGATCCTCGCCACCAACACCTCGTCCCTGTCGGTGACGGAGATGGCGTCGAAGCTCAAGAACCCCGAGCGGGTCGTCGGCTTCCACTTCTTCAACCCGGTCGCGGTCCTGCCGCTGCTGGAGATCGTCCGCGGCGAGCAGACGGACGACGCCTCGCTGGCGACCGCCTTCGCGGTGGCCAAGAAGCTGAAGAAGACGGCGGTTCTGGTCAAGGACGCCCCGGCGTTCGTCGTGAACCGCATCCTGACCCGCTTCATGGGCGAGATCCAGAACGTCATCGACGAGGGCACCCCGGTCGAGGTCGCCGAGAAGGCCGTCGAGCCGCTCGGTCTGCCGATGTCCCCGCTGGTGCTGCTGGAGCTGGTCGGTCCCGCGATCGGCCTGCACGTCTCGCAGACCCTCAACCGGGCCTTCCCGGACCGCTTCACCGTCTCCCCGAACCTGAAGGCGGTCGTCGAGGCCGGCAAGCGCGGCTTCTACGTCTACGACAGCGGCAAGCCGGAGCTGGACCCCGAGGTCGCCGCGCTGCTGAAGCAGGGCGACACCGTCCTCACCGAGGAGCAGGTGCGGGCCCGGGTGCTGGACGCGGTGGCGCAGGAGATCGGGCTCATGCTCGACGAGGGCGTCGTCGCCGAGGCCCAGGACATCGACCTGTGCCTGATCACGGGCGCCGGCTGGCCCTTCCACCTGGGCGGCGTCACGCCGTACCTGGACCGTGAGGGTGTCTCGGAGCGCGTGAACGGCAAGAAGTTCCTGGCGCCGGGCGTGGCGAGCGTGCCCGCGTAACGCCTGTTCCGGTCGGACACCGGGTGCCCGCGCTCCTCCGAGAGTGCGGGCATCCGGCGTTTCCCCGGCCGTTGCCCGCCGGTCGGGATCACGCCTCCTGCCACGCCTCCAGCGCGAGCCCCGGCTCGTCCTTGCGCCGGGTCAGCAGGAGCCGCCCGGTCGACGGGGACCACGTCGCCGCCACCACCCGGTCCTCCTCGTCCGTGGCGAGGCACACCAGCGCGTCCAGGGGCAACTGCGGGCCCGACTCGGTCCACCAGGCGCCCGCCGGCTCCACCTCGGTCGGATACGCGGCGAAGGCGACGCGTCCGCTCGCCGACCGCTGGGCCAGCAGGGTGCAGTCGTAGCCGTCCAGCGCGCAGCGGACCGCCGCGACCGGGCCGGGGCCCGCCGCCGGCAGGAGGGTGGCCGGCTCGTCGCCGGGACGCCAGGCGCACAGGTCGCCGGAGGTGTCGGTGTAGAAGACGGTCGTCCGCTCGGGTGAGGTGGCGAGGGCGCGCAGGGTACCCGGGCGGACCAGGGTCTTGAGGGTCTCCCGGAGCACGGGCTGGGCGCCCGGCTCCTCCTGGCGCCAGTGCAGCAGACCCTGCGGCACCGCCGCGTACAGCTCGACCCTGCCGGACTCCCCCGTGACCGCGGCCAGTCCGTCGGTCACCTCGTCGCCCTTCAGGTCCCGCCAGGGTTCCCAGCCGCCCTTCTCCTTCTGTGCGAGCAGGCTCACCCCGCCGTCGCCGTCGGGCACGAAGAGATGGGCGCGGCCCTGGGCGTCGACGGCGGCCGCGGGGGTGCCGGTCCGGCCGCCCTTCTTGTGCGGGTGGCCGACCGGGTTCCAGTCCAGGGCGGCCAGGTGCGGGCGGAAGTGCGTGGAGTGCACGAGCCCGGACTCGCCCTTGCCGGTGGGCCGCCAGGAGACCAGGTGGGCGTAGCCGTCGGCGCCCTGGCCGACCGCGAGGACGGGGTGCAGCCGCTGGTCGCCGCCCACCCGGCGCGGGGCGGACCAGGGGCCGCCGGGGCCGCGCTCCGCCCGGCACAGGACGGCGTCGCCCGACAGCTGGTAGACACTGAGCCGGCCGTCTCGGCCGCGGAGGAGCCAGTCGCCGTTCACCGGTTCACTTTATGCCGCTCGGCAGCGGCCCCGGGGCCCGGCCCCCGCCCGCCGCCGTGGCACCCTTGCCGCATGACCGAGCCCCTGGACACCCCGTCTCCCCCGGTCCCGCTGCTGGTGATCGTGGACGGCGCGAACGTCGTGGGTTCGCGGCCCGACGGCTGGTGGCGCGACCGTAAGGGGGCGGCCGAGCGGCTGCGGGACCGGCTGGCGGACCAGGGCCTGCCCGGGCGTGCGGAACCGGTGGAGATCGTGCTCGTGGTCGAGGGCGCGGCCCGTGGGGTGACGTCGGTGCCGGGTGTGCGGGTGGAGGCGGCCCCGGGCAGCGGCGACGACCGGATCGTGGAGCTGGCCGCCGCGAGCGCCGGCCGGGCCCGCCTGGTGATCACCGCCGATCGTGAGCTGCGGCGCCGGGTTGCGGAGCTGGGCGCGGAGGTGGCCGGTCCGCGTACGGTCCTGGGCTGAGCCGCGCCCGCTGTGCCCCCGGTACCGGGGCGTACAGCAGCGCGCCGTCCACCCGGCCCGCCCGCGTGTACCCCGCGGCCAGCAGCCGCCGCAGGGTGGGGACGCGGTCGGGAGCGTACGGCCCGCCCCGGGAGTCGTCCACGACCAGCGCCGGGGCGTGTGCGGCCAGCTCCCGGCGGAAGACCGGCCAGGTGCCGGCGACGGCGTACTCCTCGCCGACCCGGAGGCCGTCGCGGCCACCGCTGTAGTTGGTGAGCAGGCCCGCGGTGAGGTAGCGGGTGGCGGGGGTGCGGCCGGCCAGCCAGTACGTCTCCGGATGTATGCCCCACACGAGGACCCGGTCGGCGGGCCCGGTGCGGTGGGCGAGGGCCGCCGCGAGCCGTTCGGCGTGCCGGAGTTCGGGGCGCGGGGCGAGCAGGCCCCAGGCCAAGAACAGGGCGCAGCAGCAGGCGGAGATCCGGACGGCGGCCCGGTGCCGGTCCCGGGGCGGGGCCTGGAGCGCGGCGGTCGCCAGGAGGGCCAGCGGCGGGGTGAGCTGGAGGTAGTAGTGGCCGAAGAAGTGGAAGCCGAGGGTGACGGCGGCGGCCGAGGATGCCAGCCACAGCCACAGCTCGGGCGCCGGCGAGCGGGCGGCGCGCACGGCCCGTACGACGGGCGGGAGCAGGCCCGCCGACGCCCCGGCCAGGAGGGCGGTGTTGGCCGACGCGCGGGCCAGGACGTGCAGTCCGGAGCCGGTGAGGGAGGCGTACGCGGCGGAACCGGTCACCGTCCAGAACAGGAAGCCGGCCGGGCCGGTGAGCAGCGCCGCGACGGTCACCGGCACCACGCAGCCGGCCGCGAGCCGTGCCACGTCCGCGCGCGGGGCGCCCCGGCTGTGCAGCAGCCAGGCCACCGGCAGCAGGACCGCGCCGCCGGTCTGCTTGGTCAGGAACGCGGCGGCGACGGCGGTCCCGGCCGCGCCCCAGCGCCCCCGGTCGGCGCACCACAGGGCCGCGGCGGTGGCGGGCAGCATGAACACCTCGAAGGTGGCGGCCTGTGCGTCCTCGGGGTTGAGGCCGACGGAGACCAGCAGGTACAGCACTCCGGCGGTGCGGCCCGCGCGGTCGCCCCAGCGGCGGCGGGCGAGGGAGGCCAGCGTCACGGCGGTGAGCAGCTGGGCGAGGACGGCGAGCACCCGCAGCGGGGCCAGGGAGCCGGACCCGCAGACCGCGAACGCGGCCTGGTACAGCCAGGGCAGCAGCGGCGGTTTGCGGTCCACCACCGTGTCGTACAGCCGGCCGCCCTGGAGCAGCAGCCCGGCCTGTACGGCGAGATAGCCCTCGTCGGGGTTCCACAGCGGCCGGAGGAAGGACGGGATCCGGGTGACGCAGGCCAGGGCCGCCAGGAGGGGCAGCAGCCGCGGCCAGTACGCCGTCCGGGTGACCGCGGTCCGTACGGGGGCGAGCGGGGCGGCGAGCATGGTCAGCACGCTATCCGGCCCCGCGGTCCGCGCCGTGGCGGACATACGGGGCCGGTGCCGGAACGCGTCCGGTCAGGCGGTGTCCCCGCTCGGCGGCGGTGCGGCCCGGCCGGCCGTGACGCTCTCCCGCCGGCCGAGGCGGCTGTGCGAGCGGCCGTAGAGGAAGTAGACGACGAAACCGATGAGCATCCAGATCGCGAAGCGCAGCCATGTCTCGGCGGGCAGGTTCAGCATCAGCCACAGCGAGGCGCACACCGACAGGATCGGGATGACCGGCACCCACGGGGTGCGGAACGCGCGGGGCAGGTCGGGGCGGGTCCGGCGGAGGATGACGACGCTGATCGCGACGACGACGAACGCGAACAGCGTGCCGATGTTGACCAGTTCGCCGAGGGTTTGCAGGCTGGTGAAGCCCGCGACCACGGCGATGATGACGCCGAGCAGGATCGTCGGCCGGTACGGCGTGCGGAAGCGCGGGTGGGTGCGCGAGAAGAACCGCGGCAGCAGCCCGTCGCGGCTCATCGCGAAGAACACCCGGGTCTGGCCGAGCAGCAGGATCATGCAGACGGTGATGAGGCCGATGGTGGCGCCGAAGCTGATCACGCCCGCGAACCAGGGGTGCCCCGTGGCTTTGAAGGCCTCCGCGAGCGGGGCCTCCACGGACAGCTTCGTGTACTTCTCCATGCCGGTGACGACGATCGACACCGCGACGTAGAGCAGTGTGCAGATGATGAGGGAGCCGATGATGCCGCGGGGCATGTCGCGCTGCGGGTTGCGGGTCTCCTCGGCGGCCGTGGCCACCACGTCGAAGCCGATGAAGGCGAAGAACACGATCGAGGCGCCGGTGAAGATGCCCATCACACCGAAGTTGGACGGTGCCCAGCCGAACATCAGCTGGACCAGCGGGGCCTTGAGGTTGCCGCCGGCCTCCGCGGGCTGCGCCGGGGGGATGTACGGGTGGTAGTGGGCCGTGTTGACGATGAACGCGCCCGCGATGATGACGATGAGCACGACGGTCACCTTGACCGCCACGACCACCTGGGTGACGCGCGCGGACAGCTTCATGCCGACGACGAGGACGGCCGTGAGCGCCAGCACCAGCAGGGCGGCGAAGATGTCGAACCCGAAGCCCTGGGCGCCGTCGCGTCCGCCGAGTACGGCGGGGACGTGCCAGCCGATGTTGTTGCCGAGGAACGACCGGAAGTAGCCCGACCAGCCGACGGCGACCACCGCCGTGCCCAGTGCGAACTCCAGGACCAGGTCCCAGCCGATGATCCAGGCGGGCAGCTCGCCGATCGAGGCGTACGAGAAGGTGTACGCGGACCCCGCCACCGGGACGCTGGAGGCGAACTCGGCGTAGCACAGGGCGGCGAGGGCGCAGGCGACGCCCGCGGCGACGAACGACAGGGAGATCGCGGGGCCCGCGGTCGTCTTGGCGACCGAGCCGGTGTAGACGAAGATGCCGGTGCCGATGATCACACCGACACCGAACACGGTCAGGTCCAGCGCGGACAGGGACTTCTTGAGCGCGTGCTCCGGTTCCTCGGTGTCGAGGATGGACTGCTCGACCTTCTTCGTCCGGAAGAGGGTACTGCTCACGGGCCTACCTCCCACGCGCTTGTCGTCCTCGACATGATTCGAGAGGGCCGGGGACGCGTATGCCCCGGCACAGGCAGGTTCACGCAAAAACGCCGGCTCCGCCACCTGGAGTGGCGGAGCCGGCGCCCGGAGCGTGCGGTTCTAGTCGCGCGCGGGTTCCACGGAGTCCACCGCGTCGGCCGCGCGGTCGAACCGGCCGTCGAGCTTGGAGACCAGCCCGGTGACCTGGCGGGCGATGTCGGGCGCGGTCAGTCCGATCTCGGTGAGCACCTCGGCGCGGGAGGCGTGGTCGAGGAAGCGCGGCGGGATGCCGAAGTCGCGCAGCGGCACGTCCACGCCCGCGTCGCGCAGCGCCTGGGCGATCGTGGATCCGACACCGCCGACGCGGCTGTTGTCCTCGACGGTGACGACGACCCGGTGCCGCTCGGCCAGCGGGGCCATGGCCTCGTCGACGGGCTTGACCCAGCGCGGGTCGACCACGGTGGTGGAGATCCCCTGCCGGTCCAGCAGGGCGGCGATCTCCAGGCACATCGGGGCGAGGGCGCCCACGGAGACCAGCAGCACGTCCGGGCCGTCGGTGCCGGGCTCGCGGAGCACGTCCATGCCGCCGACCCGGCCCACGGCCGGTACGGCGGGGCCGACGGCGCCCTTGGAGAAGCGCACCACGGTCGGCGCGTCCTCGACGGCGACGGCCTCGCGCAGCTGGGCGCGGACCTGGTCGGCGTCGCGCGGCGCGGCGAGCCGCAGCCCCGGCACGACCTGGAGGAGGGACATGTCCCACATGCCGTTGTGCGAGGCGCCGTCGGTGCCCGTGACACCGGCCCGGTCGAGCACGAAGGTGACCCCGCACCGGTGCAGGGCGACGTCCATGAGGACCTGGTCGAAGGCGCGGTTGAGGAAGGTGGCGTACACGGCGAAGACGGGGTGCAGCCCGCCGTGCGCGAGGCCCGCCGCGGAGACGGCGCCGTGCTGCTCGGCGATCCCGACGTCGTACACCCGATCGGGGAAGCGCTTGGCGAACCTGTCCAGGCCGACGGGCTGGAGCATGGCCGCGGTGATCGCGACGATGTCCTCGCGCTCCTCGCCGAGCCGCACCATCTCCTCGCCGAACACGGAGGTCCAGTCGGCGCCGGAGGAGGCGATCGGCAGCCCGGTGTCGGGGTGGATCTTGCCGACGGCGTGGAAGCGGTCGGCCTCGTCCTGGAGGGCGGGCTGGTAGCCGCGGCCCTTCTCGGTCAGGCAGTGCACGATCACCGGGCCGCCGAACCGCTTGGCCCGGGCCAGGGCCGACTCCAGGGCCTCGATGTCGTGCCCGTCGATCGGGCCGACGTACTTCAGGCCCAGGTCCTCGAACATGCCCTGCGGGGCGATGAAGTCCTTCAGCCCCTTCTTGGCGCCGTGCAGCGTCTCGTACAGCGGCCGTCCGACGACCGGGGTGCGGTCGAGGATCTCCTTCGTCCGGGCCAGGAAGCGCTCGTAGCCGTCGGTGGTGCGCAGCGTCGCCAGGTGGTTGGCGAGCCCGCCGATGGTCGGGGCGTAGGAGCGCTCGTTGTCGTTGACGACGATGACGAGCGGGCGGTCCTTGGCCTCGGCGATGTTGTTCAGCGCCTCCCAGGCCATGCCGCCGGTCAGCGCGCCGTCACCGATCACGGCGACGACATGGCTGTCCCGCTCGCGCAGCTGGTTGGCCTTGGCGATGCCGTCGGCCCAGCCGAGGACCGTGGAGGCGTGGCTGTTCTCGATGACGTCGTGCTCGGACTCGGCCTGCGAGGGGTAGCCCGACAGGCCGCCCTTCATCTTCAGCCGGGAGAAGTCCTGCCGGCCGGTGAGCAGCTTGTGCACGTAGGACTGGTGGCCGGTGTCCCACAGCACCTTGTCCTTCGGCGATTCGAAGACCCGGTGCAGGGCGATGGTCAGCTCCACGACACCGAGGTTCGGGCCGAGGTGGCCGCCGGTCTTGGAAACCGCGTCGACGAGGAAGGTCCGGATCTCCCCTGCCAGCTGATCCAGCTCCTCCAGGCTGAGCCGGTCCAGATCGCGCGGTCCCGTGATACGGGTCAGCAGCGGCACCCGTGCCTCCTTGCAGTAGAGCTGATCGAGCTTTGCCGGGCCTGTCGAGTCTAATGTTCCGGCTTCGCGGGTGGTGTCCGGGTGTAGGACACGGCAGTGCCCGGCGCCGCGAGGGCGCCGGGCACGGGGATCGTCGGGGTGTTACGCCCGCCCGGCCGACTTCTGGGTCTTGCGGGTCACCGCGTCGATGACGACGGTGGCCAGCAGGACGCCGCCGGTGATCATGTACTGGACCGGGGAGGCGATGCCCTGGAGGGCGAGGCCGTACTGGATCGAGACGATCACCAGCACGCCGAGGAGCGCGTTCCAGGTCCGGCCCCGGCCGCCGAACAGGGACGTGCCGCCGATCACGGCCGCCGCGATCGCGTTCATCAGCAGGTCACCGCCGCCGGCGCCCTGGTTGGCCGAGGTGATCTTGGAGGCGATGAACAGACCGCCGATGGCGGCGAAGGTGCCGGAGATCGCGTAGACCGAGATCCGGACCGCCGCGACGTTGATGCCGGCCCGGCGGGACGCCTCGATGCTGCCGCCGAGCGCGAAGATCTTGCGGCCGTACGCCGTGCGGCGCAGCACGAAGTCGGTGATCACCAGGACCGCCAGGAACAGCACCACGGCCAGCGGCAGGCCCTTGTACTGGTTGAAGACGGCGGCGGCGGCGAAGGCCACCACGGCGAGGAGCACCGTGCGGACGATGATCTCGCTCAGCGGACGGG
The DNA here is from genome assembly GCF_040613095.1 of Streptomyces sp. NPDC006309. Taxonomy (NCBI): domain Bacteria; kingdom Bacillati; phylum Actinomycetota; class Actinomycetes; order Kitasatosporales; family Streptomycetaceae; genus Streptomyces; species Streptomyces sp. NPDC006309. Next base: position 285,517 of record NZ_JBEXRO010000002.1, read on the forward strand.
ACGGCACACCCGCGGCCTCACGGCGGCGGTTGTCGAAGAACGTGGTGAGGAAGAACACGGCGACGGCGACGACGGCGAGGCCGTAGGCGGCCGCCACGTCACTGAAGTAGTAGCCGCTCAGCTTGGCGACCAGACCGCTGTCGTCCAGGTTGATCGTGCCGTTGCTGCCGAGGATCTGGAGCATGAAGCCGTTCCAGAACAGCAGGCCGGCCAGGGTGACGGCGAAGGCCGGGACACCGACCCGGGCGAAGAAGAAGCCGTGGATCGCGCCCGCGACCGCGCCGGTGAGGATGGCGAGGATCAGCGCCAGCCACTCGGCCATGCCGTGCGTGATGTTGAGGACGGCGAAGGTGGCGCCCGCGACACCGCTGACCGAACCGACCGACAGGTCGATCTCGCCGAGCAGCAGGACGAAGACGATGCCGACGGCGATCATGCCCGTGCCGACCATGGCCACGGAGATGTCGGACAGGTTGCCCGCGGTGAGGAAGTTGGAATTCAGGCTGGCGAAGATCGCCCAGATGACGATCAGGCCGACGACGACCGGGATCGAGCCGAGGTCACCGGCGCGGATCTTGCGCTTGAACTCGCCGACGTAGCCCGCGAAGCCCTGCTCGCGCACGAGCAGCCGGGGGTCGACGGCCACGTCCGAGCCGGCGGCGGCCTCCGGGTTCTCCACGGTGTGGGACCCGGCAGGGGCGGAGGTCTTGTCGATGCTCACTTCTGAGCCTCCCCGTTGCGCGCCGCACGGCGGGTCACGGCGTTGTCCGTGGCACCGGTGATGGCGGAGATGATCTCTTCCTGCGAGGTGGACTTGACCTCGAACACGCCGTTGTTGCGCCCCAGGCGCAGCACGGCGACCTTGTCCGCCACGGCCTTCACATCGGCCATGTTGTGGCTGATGAGGATCACGGCGTGGCCGCGCTCGCGCAGCCGCTCCACGAGGTCGAGGACCTGCGCGGTCTGCTCGACACCGAGGGCCGCGGTGGGCTCGTCGAGGATGACCAGCTTGGGCTCGCCGAGCATGGAGCGGGCGATGGCCACGGTCTGGCGCTGACCGCCGGAGAGCGAGGCGATCGGGATGCGCACGCTGGGGATGCGGATCGACAGCGTGGTGAGCAGCTCACGGGAGCGGCGCTCCATCTCCACCTCGTCCAGGACGCCGCGCTTGCGCAGCTCCCGGCCCAGGTAGAGGTTGCCGACGACGTCGATGTTGTCGCACAGCGCGAGGTCCTGGTAGACGGTCGCGATGCCCAGGTTCTGGGCGTCGTGCGGCTTGCTGATCTGTACGGTTCTGCCGTCCCACTCGATGACGCCCTCATCGATGGGATGCACGCCGGCGATCGTCTTGACCAGCGTGGACTTTCCGGCGCCGTTGTCGCCCACCAGGGCGACCACTTCACCGGCGTGGACCTCAAGCTCGACGTCGGTGAGCGCCTGGACGGCACCGAACCGCTTGGAGACCCCGCGCAACGCCAGCACGGGCGTAGCGGACACGTGAACCATCTCCTTCGCCGCCTGACCCGGCGGGAGGTTGTGCAGAAGTGTGGAAAGGGGGGTCCGTCCGGCGCCCCGCCCTAGCTTTGCGGGGCTGGTGGATGCGGGGCACCGGAGGGGCTTGTCACCGCGCGCGTCCGCCGGAGGTTTTCTCCGGGGACCTCGCGGGTGGGGTGAGCGTCGTGCGGCTGCTTACTTCAGACCGATCTTGGCGCAGGCCGACTTGTACTTGTCGGTGCAGATGTCGCTGATCGTGTAGAAGCCGTCCTTGATGACGGTCTGCTTGATGTTGTCCTTGGTCAGCGAGACGACCGGGACGATGACCGAGGGGACCTGCTTCGTGGTCGCGCTGTCGACCTTGCTCGTGGCGATGGAGTCGAGCTTCTCGCCCTTGCCGAGCGCGACGGCCATCTTAGCGGCCACGGCGGCCTCCTGCGGGTAGGACTTGTACACGCTCATGTACTGGTCACCCGTGACGATGCGCTGCACACCGGCCAGCTCGGCGTCCTGGCCGGTCACCGGGACGTTGATGCCCGCGGCCTTGAGCGCGGTGATGATACCGCCGGCCATGCCGTCGTTGGCGGAGTAGACGCCCACGATGTTCTTCTTGCCGAGGGCGGAGATGGCGCCCTCCATGTTGGCGTTGGCGTTCTCCGGCTTCCACTCCTTGGTGTCGTACGACTTGGCGATGTCGACCTTGCCCTTGAGCTCCGCCAGCGCGCCCTTCTTGAAGAAGGCGGCGTTCGGGTCGGTGATCGCGCCGTTCATCATGACGATCTTGGCGGAGGGCTTGGCCTTGGCGCCCAGCGCCTTCAGCAGGGCCTTGCCCTGGGTGTGGCCGACCGCTTCGTTGTCGAAGGAGGTGTAGGCGTCGATCGGGCCCTCGGCCAGGCGGTCGTAGGCGATGACCGGGATGCCGGCGTCCTTGGCCTTCTTGACCGAGCTGGCGATGGCCTTGGAGTCCACCGCGTCCACGATCAGCACGTCGACGTTGTTGGTCACCATCGTGTCGACCTGCTGGTTCTGCGTGGTGGCGTCCTGCTTGGCGTTCGCGTAGACGACCTTGCCCTTGCCGTTCGTCAGGTCCGCGACCTGCTTCTCGATGATGGGCTTGTCGAACTTTTCGTACCGCGCGGTCTGGTTCTCCGGAAGGAGCAGGCCCACCGTGATGGCGTCGCCCTTCTTCTTGCCGGAGCTGGCGTGGTCGCTGCCACCCTTGGATTCCTTGGCACTGCCACAGGCGGCCAACGAGACGGCCATGGCACCGGCGGCGACGGCAACGGCGACACGACGCATACGTGCGTTCACTTGAGAAACCTCCCTGACGAGGCCGCGTCGTTGCGGCCGAGGTGGCTGGAAGTCAACTCGGCCACACGTGCGACGTCAAGAAGTAAATCCTTAACGAGATGGCAACGGTGCCATCCGTTCTCTAAGTGAAGGCAGGGGTCGCCACGTGGAACGCCCCCTCCAAAAGGGTCGAATCACCCATCTCGCTGAGGGCCAGGGCGAGCGCTCCCAGTACTTCCGCACGACCGCCAAGTGCCCCGGGGCGCACGGACAGTTGGCGCGCCGCGCTGGGGATGGCGTAGCGGCCGACCGACTCCCTGATGGGCCCGAGGACCAGCTCACCGGCCTCGGCGAGATCACCGCCGAGGACCACCCGGCTCGGGTTCAGCAGGTTGCAGAGATTGGCCACTCCGCTGCCGATGTGGCGGCCCACGTCGGCGACCACCCGGCGGCAGCCCGGGTCACCGTCCCTGGCCAGCCGTACGACGCCCTCCATGGTCAGCTCGCTGCCGTGACTCGGCTGGAGCAGCGGGAGCACATAGCGTGCCGCTGCGAAGGTCTCCAGGCAGCCGCGGTTGCCGCAGCGGCAGACCGGGCCGGACTCGTCGAGGGTGATGTGCCCGATCTCGCCGGCCGTGCCGCCGGGGCCGCGGTAGATCTTCCCGTCGATCACCAGACCGGCGCCGACGCCGCTCGCGACCTTGATGTAGGCCAGGTCGCGCACGCCCTTGCCGCTGCCCCAGACCAGCTCGCCGAGGGCGCCGAGGTTGGCGTCGTTGTCCACGTGCACGGGCACGCCCAGCCGTTCGCGCAGCTCCTCGGCGGGCTTGGTGCCGCCCCAGCCGGGCAGGATCGCGGTGGACCCCAGCGTGCCGGACTCCACGTCGATCGGACCCGGCACGCCGAGTCCCACGCCGGCCACCTTGGACCGGTCCACCCCGGTGGCCGCGACGAGCCGGCTGACCAGCTGTTCGGCCCGGTCGAAGCCCTGGTCGGCGGAGGCGTCGACGTCCAGCGGCTCGGCCTCCTCGGCCAGCACCTGGTGGGCGAGGTTCCCGATCGCGACGCGCAGATGGGTGTGCCCGAAGTCGACGCCGATCACGATGCCGGCGTCCCCGCTCAGGCTGACGCTGCGGGCCCGCCGCCCGCCCGCCGACGTGGGCGTGACCTCGACGGTTCCGCCGTCCTTCAGTTCCCGCACGATATTGGAGACGGTCGCGGCCGACAGACCGGTCGTCCGCGCGATCTCCGCCTGCGTGAGGGACCCGGCCAGGCGCACGGCCCGGACGACCCGCTCCAGGTTGGCTCGGTGCAGTGATGACTGCGACCCTGGAGTCTCCACGACGACCTCCTGAGCGCGGGGCCGCTTCGATGAGGCCCCGTGTATGTCCAACTAGTGAACTCTAAGCTGAGCCGTTCGGGGTGACTCCCGTCAAGAGGTTGAACCGTTTCCGGGTATCCGGACACACGCGTACGCGCCGTCCCCGGAGCCCGGGGCGGCGTGCGCGCGGACGGTCGCGGCGTGCGGTTACTTGAGGGTCGCCGAGGTCAGCCCCGCCTGCACCTGGCGCTGGAAGGACAGGTACACGACCAGCATCGGGATCATGGCAATGGTCACACCCGCGAACAGAACCGGCAGGTCGGCGGCGTATCCCTGCTGCTGGTTCAGCTGGATCAGGCCCTGGGTGAGAACGTAGCGTTCGGGGTCGGAACCGCTCTGCGGCTGCATGAGGACCGTGGGCAGGATGAACTGGTTCCACTGCCCCAGCGTGTTGAAGATCCCCACGCTGATCAGTCCCGGCTTCGCCATGGGCAGCATCACCTGGAAGAACGTCCGGGTGTGCGAGGCGCCGTCCAGAACGGCCGCCTCGAAGACCGCGGTGGGCAGGGTCCGGAAGAAGGCGTGCATGAAGAACACCGTGAACGGCATCGAGTAGGCGATGTAGACCAGGACCAGCCCCTGGTAGGTGTTCAGCATGTCCAGTCGCTTGACCATGAAGAACAGCGGGACCAGGGCCAGGAACACCGGGAACATCGCGCCGGCGACGAAGAAGTAGTAGAGCAGCCGGTTGCCCGGGAACGGGTAGCGGGCCAGGACGTAGGCGGCCATCGACCCGAAGAGCATGGTCAGCGGTACGGAGAAGACCAGGACGATCACGGTGTTCAGGAAGTAGTCGCCGATGCCCTTGTCCCAGGCGCGGGCGAAGACGTCCAGGGACCAGTGCCGGGGCCAGCCGAAGGCCGAGCCGCCGATCTGGGTGTCGGTCTTGAAGGAGCTGAGCACCAGCCACAGCAGCGGCAGCACGATCAGCAGGGCCCACAGGGCGAGGAAGCCGTGGGAGAAGGCGTTCAGGACCACGCCCTCGCCGCGCCGGCCGCCGGCTCGCAGGGGGGTGCCGGCGACGGGCCGGGCGGCCGGCGCGGGGGCGGTTTCCTTGATGGGTGTGCTCATCGTCGTCTCTTCCGCTCAGAACTCGATGCGCTCGCGGCGGGTGGCGCGCAGCGTGACCACGGACAGCACCAGCGTGAGCAGCAGCATGACGACGCCCATGGCGCAGGCGTAGCCGCTCTTGCCGTAGTAGAGGAAGTTGCGCATCATCACCGTCGACATCACGTCGCTGTGGTGGTCGGGGCCGCCGCCGTACGCGCCCATGTTCTGGGTCATGGCCGACACCAGGACGAACATGTCCATGGCGACGATGCCGAGGTAGACCCAGGCGGTCTGCACCGAGTCCCACAGCAGGGGCAGGGTGATGCGGAAGAAGGACTGGTTGCGGCTCGCCCCGTCGATCAGGGCGGCCTCGTAGATGTCCCGCGGGACGGACTGCATGGCGGCGGAGAACAGCACCAGGTAGAAGCCGACGCCGTGCCAGACCACGACCAGCATCAGCGCCCAGAGCACCATGTTCGGCTCGTTGAGCCATTCCACGGGGTTGTCGGCGTCGACCAGCCCGGTCTTGATCAGCAGGCCGTTGAGCAGGCCGCCGCCGTCGCTGCGGTACACGGCGTTGAAGAGCACCGCGAGGATCGCCAGTGACAGCACCTGCGGGAAGAAGTAGAGGATCTTGTAGAACGTCGCTCCGGCGACTCCCCGCACCCCGCCGGCCCGGCTGCGCCCGCCCGCGTTCAGCATGAAGGCGAAGAACAGGGCGAGCAGAATCGTGATCACCGGGATGAAGACCAGGAAGAGGATGTTGTGCCAGACGGCCTCCAGGAAGATGTCGTCCTGGAACAGCGCCCGGTAATTGTCCAGACCGACGAAGCGGAAGGTCTGCGACTCTCCCCTCCAGTCGGTCAGCGAATAGCCGATCGTCTGGATGTACGGCCAGATCACGAAGATCAGATAAAGCGCCACGGGGACGAGGAGAAACCCCGTGACGAACCGGTACTGCCCTTTGCGCATACCTGCCCCTGACATTCCGGCCCGCACCGGCGCCCCGGAGGGAACGCGGGGAACTGCGCGACACGCCGCGACGGGCCGTCGTCCGCAGTCACACCCGCGCCCCCCGGAGGCGGCCCGGCGGACCTAGTCCCGGTGGTTCTTCTTCGACGCGGGGTCCTTGGCCTGCTTGTCCACCGCTGCCTGACAACGCTTCAGCCACTCCTTCGGCTGGATGCGTCGGGCCATCAGCTCGTTGGACGCGGCCTCGATGGCGGTGCCCATCTCGCCGTACCACTCGGTGTACAGGTAGCGGAAGGTGTGGTCACCGGCCGCCTTGGACGCCTCGACCGTGGACTGGGTGCCCGGACGCAGCCGCACATCCGGGTCGACGCCGTCCTTGAGGATGGTGAGCGAGTTGGCCTGCTTCGCGAAGAGCGTCGACCACTCCTTGGAGAGCATGCGCCGCATGAACTCCTTGGCGGCCGGCAGGTTCCCGCCCTTCGACGGGATGACGAAGGGTTCGCCCGAGCCGGCCCGGATCGCCTCGAACGGCAGGGCGCTGCCCGACAGCAGCGGCATGGGCAGGAACTTCATGTCGAAGTCCGTCGGCGTCTGCTTGAGCTGCTCGTTCTCCAGCCAGGAGCCGCAGGTGATGAACGCGGCCTTGTACTGGTTCCAGCGGGTCTGCGACTCGGTGTGGGTCAGGCCGTTCGTGCCGGGCATCAGATAGCCCTTCTCGACGACCTCGTAGACGGCCTCGACGGCGGCCTGCGCGGCGTCGGAGCCGACGAACGCCTTGGGGTCCAGGTTGTCGATGGCCTTCATCGCGTCCAGACCGCCCTTCTTGGCGATCAGGTCCATCAGGGCGACGTTGATGTAGTACGGGTACTTGCCCTGGTGGGCGAGGCCGCCGATGCCCTGCGACTTCGCGTCCTTGCAGATGGCGAGGAAGTCGTCCCAGGTCTTCGGCGCCTGCCAGCCCTTCTCCTTGAAGAGCTTGCCGGAGTACCACAGGCCCCAGACCGTGTAGATGTAGTTCAGCGCGACGATCTTGCCCTCCTGCATGCCCGGGTCGAGCGTGCCGGGGATCAGGGTGTCGCGGACCTTGCGGGCCGGGTCGTCGAGCGAGGGCGCGTCCAGGACCTCGGCGAGGTCGAGGAGCTGGCCGTTCTTGTACAGGACATCGATGTTGATCTTCTGGGCGCCCGAGTCGTCCACGATGTCCGGCGGGTTGCCCGCGTTGAAGCGCGGCTGGAGCTTGCCGGTGATCTCCTGGGTGCCGGTGTGGCTGGAGGTGATGCCGAGCTTGCCGGCGAAGTCGGCCTCCCACGCCTTGGCGTAGTCGTCGCCGTATCCGCCCTTGAAGACGACGACGTCGAGTTTGCTGCCCTTCTTGGCGCCGAAGGGGTTGTCCTTCGACGTCTTCCCCTTGGCCGTGCCCTCGCCGTCACCTCCGCCTCCGCCACCGCTGGCGCACGCGGACAGGAAGCTCATCGCCGGGACACTGACCAGGCCGAGCGCGGCGGACCGCTTGATCAGTGCGCGGCGGCCGACACCTGCGCTGCCGTGGTCCCCTTCAGAAGTGGATGCCATGCTCAAGTCCTCGCCTTCTCCAGGACTCAGGCGGTGAACCGGATCCTGCCCGGCACCGCGGTCGGGTCAAGCTGGGTGGTGCAGGAAGTGCGGAGTACGCGTGCTGCCGGGAGTGCGATTCTGTACCGGGCGCCGACAGGTATAGTCCACTTCCCGCCGACGGAGCAAGATCGAGCGCAAGGTGGCCATGGGTCTTTTCCGAGTTGAGACCTCGCGGAAATATCCGGAGCCGCCGCGTGCCATGCCCGGAAAACCAGCGGCATAACGCCCTGAATGCCACAGCCAACACCCTTGACATCTCCGGCCACTTGACCACCTACTGGTTTCTGCGCCCCGTAACTGACAACGTTGTCCGAAGAGGGTGCGGGAGGGGAATTCCGTAGATGCAGCTCAGAACTCGGCACAGCTGGGGCCCGGCGGCCGTCCTCACGGCCGCCTTTGTCATGGCCGTCAGCGCGCAGGGCGCGGCGGTCGCCCTGCCGGCCAGGGCCGCGGCGGCCGACCAGGAGTTCGCGTCCTCGTTCGAGGCGGGGGATCCGGCGCCGGACTGGCTGAACACCGTCGACACCGGGCCGGACGGCGGCAAGCGCGCCTCGGGCGTCGACGGCGGGTACAGCACCGGCATCCCGGGCAATGTCACCGACCATGTCACCGAGGTCGGCGCGAGCGGCGAGAACCCGGGCGCGGGCGAGGTGAAGGAGAACCTCGTCGACGGCGAGCCCGGTACCAAGTGGCTGACCTTCGAGCCCACCGGCTGGGCGGAGTTCGACCTGGACAAACCCATCCGGATAACGACGTACGCCCTCACCTCGGCCAACGACTACGCCGAACGGGACCCCGCGGACTGGACCCTGCGGGGCTCCACCGACGGCAAGGACTGGAAGACCGTCGACACCCGTTCGGGCGAGGCGTTCTCCGAACGGTTCCAGACCAAGTCCTACGACCTAGCCGAACCGGCCGAGTTCCGGCACTTCCGGCTGGAGGTGACACGGAACAACGGTGCCCCTGACCTCCTCCAGCTCGCCGACGTGCAGTTCTCCACCGGCGGTGGGGGCGGGCCGGTGCCGCAGGACATGCTGGCCCTGACCGACCGGGGACCGAGCGGCTCGCCGACCGCCAAGGCGCGGGCCGGTTTCACCGGAAAGCGGGCCCTGCGCTACGCCGGACGGCACACGGCGGCCGGCCGTGCGTACTCCTCCGACAAGGTCTTCGACGTGAACGTGAAGGTCGGCCGCGACACCCTGCTGTCGTACCGCCTCTTCCCCTCGATGGCCGACGGCGACCGCGACTACGACGCCACCTTCGTCTCCCTCGACCTGGCCTTCACCGACGGCACCTATCTGAGCGATCTGAAAGCACTGGACCAGCACGGCTTCCCGCTCTCGCCGCGCGGACAGGGCGCCTCGAAGGCGTTGTACGTCAACCAGTGGAACAACGTGAGCGCGCGGATCGGCGCGGTGGCGGCGGGCCGGACGGTCGACCGGATCCTGGTGGCGTACGACTCCCCCGCCGGTCCGGCGAAGTTCCGCGGCTGGATCGACGACGTGTCTCTGCGACCCGTGGCACCGGAGCGGCCGAAGGCGCACCTGTCGGACTACGCCCTGACCACCCGCGGCACCAACTCCAGCGGCAGCTTCTCGCGCGGCAACGACTTCCCGGCGACGGCCCTGCCGCACGGCTTCAACTTCTGGACGCCGGTCACCAACGCGTCCTCGCTGAGCTGGCTGTACGAGTACGCACGTGCGAACAACGCCGACAACCTGCCGACGATCCAGGCGTTCAGCGCGAGTCACGAGCCGAGCCCGTGGATGGGCGACCGGCAGACCTTCCAGCTGATGCCGTCGGCCGCGTCCGGCACCCCGGACACCGGGCGCGAGGCGCGGGCACTGCCCTTCCGGCACGAGAACGAGACCGCGCGGCCCTACTACTACGGCGTCCGGTTCGACAACGGCCTCAAGGCCGAGATGACCCCGACCGACCATGCGGCCGTCCTCCGCTTCACCTACCCCGGTGACGACGCGAGCGTGCTGTTCGACAACGTCACCGAACAGGCCGGTCTGACGCTCGACAAGGAGCACGGCACCCTCACCGGTTACTCGGACGTGAAGTCGGGGCTGTCCACGGGCGCGACCCGGCTGTTCGTGTACGGCGAGTTCGACAAGCCGGTGACGGACGGCGGCGCGAGCGGGGTGAAGGGCTTCCTGCGCTTCGACGCGGGCGCCGACCGCACCGTCACCCTGCGGATCGCGACCTCGCTCATCGGCGTCGACCAGGCGAAGGACAATCTGCGCCAGGAGGTACCGGACGGCGCGTCCTTCGACACGGTCAGGGCACGGGCGCAGCGCGTCTGGGACAAGCTGCTGGGCAGGGTCGAGGTGGCGGGCGCGACGCCGGACCAGCTGACCACGCTGTACTCCGGGCTGTACCGGCTGTACCTCTACCCCAACTCCGGCTTCGAGAAGGCCGGCGGGAAGAACCGGTACGCCTCCCCGTTCTCCCCCATGCCGGGCCCGGACACCCCGACGCACACCGGCGCGAAGATCGTCGACGGCACGGTGTACGTCAACAACGGCTTCTGGGACACCTATCGCACCACCTGGCCGGCGTACTCGTTCCTGACGCCCTCCCAGGCGGGGCGGATGGTCGACGGGTTCGTGCAGCAGTACAAGGACGGCGGCTGGACGTCCCGCTGGTCCTCCCCCGGCTACGCCGACCTGATGACCGGCACCTCCTCGGACGTGGCGTTCGCCGACGCCTACGTCAAGGGCGTGAAGTTCGACGCGGAGGCGGCGTACGACGCGGCCGTCAAGAACGCCACCGTCGTCCCGCCGATGCCGGGCGTGGGCCGCAAGGGCATGAGCACCTCACCCTTCCTCGGCTACACCGGCACCGACACGCACGAGGGCCTGTCCTGGGCGATGGAGGGCTACGTCAACGACTACGGCATCGCGAAGATGGGCGAGGCGCTCTACCGGAAGACGGGCGGGAAACGCTACCGGGAGGAGTCGGAGTACTTCCTCAACCGGGCCCGGGACTACGTCAAGCTGTTCGACGCCAGGGCCGGCTTCTTCCAGGGCCGGGACACCGGGGGCGACTGGCGCGTGAAGTCCTCGGAGTACGACCCGCGCGTGTGGGGCTACGACTACACGGAGACCAACGGCTGGGGCTACGCCTTCACCGCCCCGCAGGACAGCCGGGGCCTGGCCAACCTCTACGGCGGCCGGGACGGGCTCGCGGACAAGCTCGACACCTACTTCGCCACCCCGGAGACGGCCTCCCCGGACTACGTCGGCTCCTACGGCGGAGTCATCCACGAGATGACCGAGGCCCGGGACGTCCGCATGGGCATGTACGGCCACTCCAACCAGGTCGCGCACCACGTGCTCTACATGTACGACGCGGCCGGCCAGCCCTGGAAGACGCAGGCCCACGTGCGCGAGGCGCTCTCCCGGCTCTACACCGGCAGCGAGATCGGGCAGGGCTACCACGGCGACGAGGACAACGGCGAGCAGTCGGCCTGGTACCTCTTCTCCGCGCTCGGCTTCTACCCGCTGGTCATGGGCAGTGGCGAGTACTCCATCGGCTCCCCGCTGTTCAAGCAGGTCACGGTGCACCTGGAGAACGGCCGGGACCTGGTGGTCCGGGCGCCGCACAACAGCGCCAGGAACGTCTACGTCCAGGGCGTCACGTTCGACGGCCGCCCCTGGACGTCGACCTCGCTCCCCCACTCCCTGCTGTCCAAGGGCGGGGTGCTGGACTTCTCCATGGGCGCCGAACCCTCGACGTGGGGAACGGGCAAGGACGCGGCCCCGGTCTCCGTCACCCGGGACGACAAGGTCCCGGCGCCCCGGTCGGACGTCCTGAAGGGCGAGGGCCCGCTCTTCGACGACACCTCGGCGACGAGCGCGACGCTCACCTCGGCGGACCTGCCGGTCCCGGGCGCCGTGAAGCCGGTGCAGTACACCCTGACCTCGTCGGCGGACCGCACCAGGGCGCCGGCCGGCTGGACCCTCCAGGGCTCCGCCGACGGCACGGCCTGGCGGACCCTGGACCACCGCTCCGGTGAGACGTTCGCCTGGGACCGGCAGACCCGCGCCTTCACCATCGCCGCGCCCGGCACGTACACGAGGTACCGCCTGGTCCTGGACGGCGCCTCGGACCTGGCGGAGGTGGAGCTGCTGGCCTGACCGGCCGGCGCGTACGGCGGCCGGCCGTTCGCCGGACGGCGCGCGGCACGGCGGTGGAAGGGAGGCGGCCCGCCCCGGATCCGGGGGCGGGCCGCCTCGGTGTGCGGGCCTCAGCCCGTCGCGAGGGTGAACACGTGCAGGTCGCCGTCGCGCGGGAGCGTGACACTTCGGATCGCCTTGCCCGCCGGACCCGGTACGGCCTGGCGGCGAACACGTACGTCGCGACCGGGTCCTTGTCCGCGCCCGCGACATCGCGGTACGCGTTCCTGGCGACGACCTCGGCGGCCGTCGGGTGAGGCGGGCCAGGTGAACGTCAGCCCGTCGACGGTGGGGCACCGGTACCACGGAAGAGCGCCCGCGTCCGGCCGGGCGCGCCCCCGCCTCACCCGGCCGGACCGGTCAAGCGGGTCGACATCGTTGGTGGTCGCGGCGGTGGAGTCACGTACGAACTTTCTGACAACGATGTCGCGCCTCCACGCCGGCGCACGAGCCACGCACGCCCCGCCCCCTCCGGGCAGGTCGCGGCCCCACTCCGCCCGCTCCGTCCCGCCGGTGGCCGTTTGGACGCCCGGGCGCGGCGGGTGGATGCTGGAGAGCAGATGCCGTCCCGGGTCAGGAGTCCCGGGACGGTATACGGACCGTCCATCTCGTGGACGGGCCATAGCCAGCCGCAATTCACCAGTGCTACACATGCCGCATGTCGGACGCACCTGCCCGATTCAGACGCCTCGCATGGCGCACTGTGATCGGCAAAAGTCCCCGCAGCGTCGCCGGACAGGTCTTCCTGCTCCAGGTCGCGCTGGTGGTGCTGCTCGTGCTCTGCGCCGTCCTCGCCCTCGTCCTCCAGTCGCGGCGGGACACCACCACGGAGGCCAGGCGCCGGTCCGTCGCCGTCGCCGAGACCTTCGCCCACGCTCCGGGCCTGCGACAGGCACTGGAACGCCCTGATCCGTCCAAGGTCCTCCAGCCGCTCACCGAGGCGGCGCGCAAGCCCGCCGGTGTCGACTTCATCGTGGTCATGGACACGCACGGCATCCGGTACACCCATCCGATACCCAGCCGGATCGGCAAGCGGTTCGTGGGCACCATCGCGCCCTCCCTGGCCGGAAAGGTGTACACCGAGAGCGTGCACGGTCCGCTGGGCCACGAGGTGCAGGCCACCGTGCCCGTCGAGAACGCCCGTGGCAAGGTGATCGCGCTGGTCTCCGCCGGGCTGAAGGTCAGGAACGTCACCAGCGAGCTGGACCGGCAGCTGCCGATCATCCTCGGCGCCGGCGCCGGCGCCCTCGTGGTGTCGACGGGTGGTACGGCGCTGGTGGGCCGCAGGCTGCGGCGCCAGACCCACAGCCTGGCTCCGGACGAGATGACCCGCATGTACGAGCACCACGACACGGTCCTGCACTCGGTGCGCGAGGGCGTGCTCATCGTGGGCCCCGACGGCCGGCTGCTGCTCGTCAACGACGAGGCCAGACGCCTGCTGGAGCTGCCGGCCGACAGCGAGGGACGGACCGTCCGGAACCTGCCCGACCTCGACCCCGCGACGGTGGAGCTGCTCGCCTCCGGGCGCGAGGCCAGTGACGAGGTGCACTTCGCCAAGGGACGTCTGCTCGCGGTCAACCAGCGCCCCACGGACCGGGCGGGAGGCCCCGGCGGGACCGTCGTGACGCTGCGCGACTCCACCGAGCTCCAGGCGGTGTCGGGCCGCGCCGAGGCCGCCAGGGAGCGCCTGGAGCTGCTGTACGACGCGGGGCTGTGCATCGGCAGCAGCCTGGACGTGGTCCGCACGGCCGACGAGCTGGCGCGGGTCGCCGTGCCCCGCTTCGCCGACTTCGTCACCGTGGACCTGGCCGACGCCGTACTGCACGGGGACGAACCCGCTCCGGCGCGGGACACCATGTTGGCGGCGACGGACATGCGGCGGGTCGCGGTGAGCGGCATCCGGGACGACCACCCGCTCTACGAGCAGGGCCGGCTGATCGACTTCCTGCCGTCCACGCCGCAGGCCCGCGGCTACGGCGCCGGACGCTCCGAGCTGGTGACGGACCTGTCGTCGGCCGACGGCTGGCGGGCACAGGACCCGGAGCGGACCCGGCAGATCCTGGACTACGGCATCCACTCGCTGATCGCCGCCCCGATCCAGGCACGCGGGGTCGTGCTGGGCATGGCCAACTTCTGGCGTGCCAAGCAGGAGGCCTTCGACGTCGAGGAGCTGTCCCTTGCGGACGAGCTGGTGGCCCGGGCAGCGGTCAGCATCGACAACGCCCGCCGCTTCACCCGGGAGCACGCCCTCGCGGTCACGCTCCAGCGCAGTCTGCTGCCGCGCGCCCTGCCCGAGCAGGGCGCGCTGGACGTCGCCTACCGCTATCTGCCGGCGCAGTCCGGGGTGAGCGGTGACTGGTTCGACGTGATCCCACTGCCGGGCGGCCGGGTCGCGCTGGCCGTCGGTGACGTGGTCGGGCACGGTCTGCACGCCGCCGCGACGATGGGCCGGCTGCGGACCGCGGTGCACAACTTCTCCACCCTCGACCTGCCGCCCGACGAACTGCTCCATCACGTGGACGACCTGGTCAGCCGCATCGACCAGGACGAGGCCGGCGCGGACCGGGCCGGGGAGATCGTGGGCGCCACCTGTCTGTACGCGATCTACGATCCCGTGACGCGGCACTGTGCCATGGCCCGGGCCGGGCATCCGGCGCCCGCGCTGGTCCACCCCGACGGCCATGTCGTCTTCCCCGACCTGCCGGCGGGCCCGCCACTGGGCCTGGGCGGCATGCCGTTCCAGACGGCCGAGCTGGAGCTGGCCGAGGGCAGCCAGCTCGTGCTGTACACCGACGGCCTGGTCGAGGACCGCTCGCGTGACCTGGACGTGGGCCTGGAGATGCTGCGCCGGGCACTGGCTGGCCACCCCGACCGGTCGCCGGAGGAGAGCTGCCGGGCGGTGCTGGAGGAGCTGCTGCCCGAGCGCCCCAAGGACGACGTGGCCCTGCTGGTCGCCCGCACCCGGGCGCTGCCGCCCGGGCAGGTCGCCGACTGGGACGTGCCGCGCGACCCGGCCGCCGTGTCGAGGATGCGCGGTGCCGTCTCCGGCCGGCTGGAGGAGTGGGGGCTGTCGGAGCTGGGCTTCGGGATGGAACTCGTACTGAGCGAGCTGATCACCAACGCCATCCGGTACGGCTCCGATCCCGTCCATGTGCGGCTGATCCGGGACCGCACGCTGATCTGCGAGGTGGCCGACGGCAGCAGCACCTCGCCGCATCTGCGGTACGCGGCGACGACCGACGAGGGAGGCCGGGGGCTGTTCCTGGTCTCCCAGCTGGCCGAGCGCTGGGGCACCCGGTACACCCCGCACGGCAAGGTGATCTGGGCCGAACTGACGCTGCCGGACCTCTCGGCGTTCCCCGCGGACTGAGGGGGCCCGGGCACGGCGAGGGCCGCATCCCCGGGGTCGGGGATGCGGCCCTGGACCGCCTGCCGTGCCGCTTACTTGCGGATCAGGCTGCGCAGCACGTACTGCATGATGCCGCCGTTGCGGTAGTAGTCGGCCTCACCGGGGGTGTCGATGCGGACGACCGCGTCGAACTCGACACCGGTGTCGGTGGTGACCTTGACGGTGCGCGGCGTGGTGCCGTCGTTCAGCTCGGTCACACCGGAGATGGAGAAGGACTCCTCGCCGGTCAGGCCGAGGGACTCGGCGTTCCGGCCCTCCGGGAACTGGAGCGGCAGGACGCCCATGCCGATGAGGTTCGAGCGGTGGATGCGCTCGTACGACTCGGCGATGACGGCCTTCACACCGAGCAGCGCGGTGCCCTTGGCCGCCCAGTCGCGGGACGAGCCGGAGCCGTACTCCTTGCCCGCGAGGACGACCAGCGGGATGCCCTGCTCGATGTAGTTGCGCGAGGCGTCGTAGATGAACGACACCGGGGCGTCCGGCTGGGTGAAGTCGCGGGTGTAGCCGCCCTCGGTGCCCGGCGCGATCTGGTTGCGCAGGCGGATGTTGGCGAACGTACCGCGGATCATGACCTCGTGGTTGCCGCGGCGGGAGCCGTAGCTGTTGAAGTCGCGGCGCTCCACACCGTGCTCGGTGAGGTACTTGCCGGCCGGGGTGTCGGCCTTGATGGCACCGGCCGGGGAGATGTGGTCGGTGGTGACCGAGTCGCCCAGCTTGGCCAGGACGCGGGCGCCCGTGATGTCGGAGACCGGGGTGGTCTCCATGGTCATGCCCTCGAAGTACGGGGGCTTGCGGACGTACGTCGACTGCGGGTCCCACTCGAAGGTGTTGCCGGTCGGGATCGGCAGCGCCTGCCACTGGGCGTCGCCCGCGAAGACGTCCTGGTAGGACTTGTTGAACATGTCCTCGCCGATGGCGTTGGCGACGACCTCGTTGACCTCGGCCTCGGAGGGCCAGATGTCCTTCAGGAAGACCGGGTTGCCGTCCTGGTCGGTGCCGAGGACGTCACGGGTGATGTCCACCTTCATGGAGCCCGCGAGGGCGTACGCGACGACCAGCGGCGGGGACGCCAGGTAGTTCATCTTGACGTCGGGGTTGATGCGGCCCTCGAAGTTCCGGTTGCCGGAGAGGACCGAGGTGACCGCGAGGTCGTGGTCGTTGACGGCCTGGGAGACCTCCTCCGGCAGCGGGCCGGAGTTGCCGATGCAGGTGGTGCAGCCGTAGCCGACGAGGTTGAAGCCGACCTTGTCCAGGTACGGGGTCAGGCCCGCCTTGTCGAAGTAGTCGGTGACGACCTTCGAGCCCGGGGCGAGGGTCGTCTTGACCCACGGCTTGCGGGTCAGGCCCTTCTCGACCGCCTTCTTGGCCACCAGGGCGGCGGCGACCATGACGTACGGGTTGGAGGTGTTGGTGCAGGAGGTGATGGCCGCGACCGTCACCGCACCGTGGTCCAGCTCGTAGGTGGTGCCGTCGGGGGCGGTCACCTGGACCGGGCTGGACGGGACGGCACCGGTGCCCTCGCCGTGCCGCGGCGCGCCGGCGCCGTTCTCCTGGTGGCCGTAGGCCGGGGCGTCGGAGGCCGGGAAGGACTCGTCGCTGGCCTCGTCGACCGGGGAGCCGGAGGCGGCCGGCGTCTGCCCGACGGGCGCCTCGACGTAGTTCAGGACGTCCTTGGCGAACTGCTGGGCGGCCTCGGCGAGGACGATGCGGTCCTGCGGGCGCTTCGGGCCGGCGATGGACGGCACGACCGTGGACAGGTCCAGCTCGAGCTTCTCGGAGAAGTCCGGCTCGGCCTGCGGGTCCAGCCAGAGGCCCTGCTCCTTGGCGTAGGCCTCGACGAGCGCGACCTGCTGCTCGTCGCGGCCGGTCAGGCGCAGGTACTTCAGGGTCTCGTCGTCGATCGGGAAGATCGCGGCGGTGGAGCCGAACTCCGGCGACATGTTGCCGATGGTGGCGCGGTTGGCCAGCGACGTGGCGGAGACGCCCTCGCCGTAGAACTCGACGAACTTGCCGACCACACCGTGCTTGCGCAGCATCTCGGTGATGGTGAGCACGAGGTCGGTGGCGGTGGTGCCGGCGGGCAGCTCACCGGTCAGCTTGAAGCCGACGACGCGCGGGATCAGCATGGAGACCGGCTGGCCGAGCATCGCGGCCTCGGCCTCGATGCCGCCGACGCCCCAGCCGAGGACACCGAGACCGTTGACCATGGTGGTGTGCGAGTCGGTGCCGACGAGGGTGTCCGGGTACGCCTGGCCGCCCCGGACCATGACCGTGCGGGCCAGGTGCTCGATGTTCACCTGGTGGACGATGCCGGTGCCCGGCGGTACGACCTTGAACTCGTCGAACGCGGTCTGGCCCCAGCGCAGGAACTGGTAGCGCTCCTTGTTGCGGCCGTACTCCAGCTCGACGTTCTGCTTGAAGGCGTCGTTCGTGCCGAACTTGTCGGCGATGACGGAGTGGTCGATGACCAGCTCGGCCGGCGCCAGCGGGTTGATCTTGGCCGGGTCGCCGCCCAGCTCCTTGACGGCCTCACGCATCGTCGCGAGGTCCACCACGCAGGGGACGCCGGTGAAGTCCTGCATGATCACGCGGGCCGGCGTGAACTGGATCTCCTGGGAGGGCTGGGCCTGGGAGTCCCAGTTGGCGAGTGCGCGGATGTGGTCGGCGGTGATGTTCGCGCCGTCCTCCGTGCGGAGCAGGTTCTCCAGCAGGACCTTGAGGCTGTACGGCAGGCGGGCCGAGCCCTCCACCTTGTCCAGCCGGAAGATCTCGTACGACTCGTCGCCCACCGGCAGCGTGCTGCGGGCGTCGAAGCTGTTCGCCGACACGACAGTCTCCTTCATTGATGTACGCGTACCACCGTCAATCCTGCCGCCACGCCGACCGGGCCGATCCGCTAAGGTAAACCTAAGTTAGGCGGCCCTTACTGGCGTGGCGACCGCGGTGCGCCTCGGCAGATATCTCGATGTCGAGATAACTCTAGTACATGGGCGTCGGATGGTCATGCCCAACCCGGCCCGGCACGCATCCCGGACCGGCGCGCACGGCGGCCACCGCCTCCGGAAGGGGGGCGCGCGGGGAGATCGGAATGCGGCAGCTTCCCAGCTCCCCGTTACCGCGCGGACAGGGTTCCGCGGACGCCGAGCGGATGTCCTGATTAGGCGCTTTCTCCCGAAGCCATACGATTTGCCCGTGAACGCCAGATGTCGCGTCAGGCTACGAGGCTGAGCAGGGGCGTTGACGGGCCGTCACCACGGTCACCCGAAAGGGCGTCACTCGAACGGACCCCCTGACGGGCGCAATCTCATATCTGAGATAGCCTCAACCTCATGTCAGACGACTACCTCGTACGCATCGGCAAGCTCATCCGCGACGCCCGGCAGCACCGGGGCTGGACCCAGTCGCAGCTCGCGGAGGCTCTCGGCACCAGCCAGAGCGCGGTCAACCGCATCGAGCGCGGCAACCAGAACATCAGCCTTGAGATGATCGCCCGCATCGGCGAGGCCCTCGACAGCGAGATCGTGTCGCTCGGTTACGCGGGTCCGATGCATCTGCGCGTGGTCGGCGGGCGCCGGCTGTCCGGCGCCATCGACGTCAAGACCAGCAAGAACGCGTGCGTGGCCCTGCTGTGCGCCTCACTGCTGAACAAGGGGCGCACGGTGCTGCGCCGGGTGGCGCGGATCGAGGAGGTGTACCGCCTCCTGGAGGTCCTCAACTCCATCGGCGTGCGCACCCGCTGGATCAACGACGGCGTCGACCTGGAACTCGCCCCGCCCGCCGAGCTGGAGATGGCGGCGATCGACGCGGAGGCCGCCGTCCGCACCCGCTCGATCATCATGTTCCTCGGCCCGCTGCTGCACCGCGTGGACCACTTCAAGCTGCCCTACGCCGGCGGCTGCGACCTGGGCACCCGCACCATCGAGCCGCACATGATCGCGCTGCGCCGGTTCGGTCTGGACATCGCGGCCACCGAGGGCCAGTACCACGCGCAGGTGGACCGCACGGTCCGCCCCGACCGGCCGATCGTGCTGACCGAGCGCGGCGACACCGTGACCGAGAACGCGCTGCTGGCCGCCGCCCGGCACGACGGCGTCACCGTCATCCGCAACGCGTCCTCCAACTACATGGTCCAGGACCTGTGCTTCTTCCTGGAGGCACTGGGCGTCAAGGTCGAGGGCATCGGCACCACCACGCTCACCGTGCACGGCGTGCCGAACATCGACACCGATGTCGACTACTCCCCCTCCGAGGACCCGGTAGAGGCGATGAGCCTGCTCGCCGCCGCCGTGGTGACCGAGTCGGAGCTGACCGTGCGCCGGGTGCCGATCGAGTTCCTGGAGATCGAGCTGGCGGTCCTGGAGGAGATGGGCCTCGACCACGACCGCAGTCCCGAGTACTTCGCGGACAACGGCCGCACCCGGCTGGTGGACCTCACGGTCCGCCCCTCCAAGCTCGAAGCCCCGATCGACAAGATCCACCCCATGCCGTTCCCGGGCCTGAACATCGACAACGTCCCGTTCTTCGCGGCCATCGCGGCGGTCGCGTCGGGCCAGACCCTCATCCACGACTGGGTCTACGACAACCGCGCGATCTACCTCACCGACCTCAACCGCCTGGGCGGCCGGCTCCAACTCCTGGACCCCCACCGGGTACTGGTCGAGGGCCCGACCCGCTGGCGCGCCGCCGAGATGATGTGCCCGCCCGCACTGCGCCCGGCCGTGGTCGTCCTGCTGGCCATGATGGCGGCCGAGGGCACGTCGGTACTGCGCAACGTGTACGTCATCAACCGCGGTTACGAGGACCTCGCCGAACGCCTGAACTCGATCGGGGCGCAGATCGAAACCTTCCGGGACATCTGATACGACGATGCCGCCGCGCCTTGTCCTGACCTCTGTTCAGCCGGTCAGGAAAGGTGCGGCGGCATCTCTGGGACTTCTCTGGGACTGCTCTGGGACTTCGGGCCCGCGGCAGACCGCGAGCCACGCTCCACAGGTCTCTGCCGACCGGGTACGGCTACGGCTACGGCTACGGCTACGGCTACGCGAAGATCGCGTCGAAGGCGGCACTTCCCCGTGCGTCGGCGCGGGGCAGGAAATGGGAGTACTTCCGCAGCGTGAACCCGGGGTCAGAGTGCCCCAGCCAGCGTGCCAGGGAGACGACCGATTCGCCGGCCTCCAGTTCCTCCAAGGCGAAGAAGTGACGCAGGGCGTGGAAGCCAGGGTGCTGTACCAGTAATCGCGCGAACTGCGCCATGTGCTGCCGGATGGCTCGGGCCACGCTGGGCGGCGAGGGCACGTCCTTGCGCCCCTTGGGGAGCCGGAAACACAGCTTCGAGCGCACCATCTTGACCTGCCGCCGGACATGAAGCCCGAGCGCCTCCCCTTGGCGGAACCCGAGACCTGCTCCGATCACGAGGAGCCGGTAGCGGTCCGGCAGGGCTTCCCGTACCGCCAGGGCCCGTTCGAGCGGCCACGCTTCGCCCTTGCCGGGTGCGGCGGCCGGAGGGCCGACCGTACTGGAGCGGCATGGGTTGCGTCCGAGGCGACGGTCCTCGACCGCGGCCTTGAGAGCGTCGCCCAGCCCAGACGGATCGAGGTCGACCGAGGTCTTCTCCAGCCGCTTCTTCCAGTGACGCAGGACTTCCGTGCCGATGGCGTTGAGCGGCCGAGCACCGATCGTGGAGGGGTCGCCGCTCTGGGTCGGCCACCAGTGCGTCGCGATGTAGTCGTTGAGGGAGACGGCCCCATCACGCGGATCGACGAACTCGCCTCGGCCTGCGTCGGTCTGGGCCTGGGCGAGCCAGGTATTGGCGTCCTGGAGCGAGTCGATGGAACGGTCCTCGACACCGGCTATGCCCTTGACGCGGTAGCGGGTGCATTTGCCGTACTGGGCACCCGGGCTGGGCGAACAAGGTGTGCCCGAAGGAGGCTGAGTTGGTTCGGCGCTTCCAGGCAACGCCAGGAGGCCCACCGGGTCAGGCCGTAGATGGCACCGCGGAACTCCGGTTACGGAAGGTCCAGTCGCAATTGGGTCCCCGCCCACTCATAGGCGCCACCGCGTACGCGGTTCGGCCAGGGAATCATGGAGTGACCGCGGGCCCCGTGCACATCTCGTCGCGGGCGTATCCGTCGATGCCCCGCCCCGACCCAGCCGTATAGGACCTGAGGCCCGCACCGACTTCGGTGATCACCACGATCTGCTCGCCGTGGCGGATCTCGTACGGCTCCCCGACGGTACGGCTGGCACGTCGCCCTCCTGCGATCACTCGCACGTAACCCGTCACGTTGCGGCGTTTCTGCCCGAGGAGTCCCGGCCTCGTGTTTCGCCTGCCGGCCTTGTGAGACCCGGTCCGTATGACTCACAGCATCCTGCGCGGTTGCGCAGCGGGGGCTGTCGGCACCACCGCCCTCAACGCGATCACCTACGCCGACATGGCAGTGCGCGGAAGGCCCTCCAGTGACACCCCTGCGGACGCCGTGGACAAGATCACCACCAAGAGCGGGCACCCGGTGCCCGGCTCCGGCGACACCCGTGACAACCGGCTCTCAGGTCTGGGGGCACTGTCGGGCATCGCGGTCGGCTGCACCACCGGCGTCGCCGTATCTCTGGCGCGCAGGGCCGGGGCCCGCATGCCCCTGTGGCTCGGCGGTCTGCTCACCGGGACCCTGGCCATGGCCGCGACCGACCTGCCGCTCGCCCGCCTCAAGATCAGCGACCCCACCACCTGGTCCGCCCAGGACTGGGTCTCGGACATCGTTCCCCACCTCGTCTACGGCCTGATCACGTACGCCGTCGTGGCCGCGGAGGAGGATCGACGACCGTGATCCACGCAGTTTTGGACGAGCCTGATCGGTGCGGCCACGGTGCCGCGCGGCCAGTGCGGACCGGCCGCCGTCGCCGCGCTGGACGCCGCCGCGCGAAGATGCGCCGCGCCGGCCATCTGGCGAGAGGACTACGGGTCGCGCCCACGAGGGCTGGGAGACCAGGGTCCCGCCGCGAGGCGTATCGGTGTGCAAGGTCTCGGTGCGGTCGCCGGGCGGGAGCGCCCCCACTGTTGCCGCGGACGTCGTGTCATGGCGACCGGCTCACTCGTCCCCACGAGCCCGTACAGCGTCCTCGAGGGCCGCGAAGCGCTGTTCCAGACGGTGGATGTCACCGCGTGTCGCGTGTCTTTCGGACGGCATTTCGACGATGAGGAACCGTCCGTCCGGCTCGAGACTTCCCCGTTCGACACCGCTGATACTGCCGCCCGTCTGCATCCGAACCGCCTGGCTGACCTCTCCGAGCCGCAGGCCGAGGCGCCGCATCGCGCTGGTCTCGACGCTGCCGTCCCTGATGATGGTGGTCGCTGACCCCTCCAGCAGGCGAGCGGCGTGTTCGTCGACGGCCAGCCACCGGTTCAACAGCGCGTTGACGGTCACCAGAGTGGTGGCGCCGATGGCCCCACCCAGCAGGCTCTGGTCCTCGCCGATGACAGCGTTCTGGACGACGTTCGACAGCAGGAAGATCACGACGAGATCCAAGGTGTTCATCGACGCGAGTCCCCGTTTTCCGGTGAGCCGAAAGAGCACGAGGATCACCAGGTACACCAACAGCGTCCGCAGGATCTTCTCCGCGACGGGGATTCCCATGGTCATCATGTCGTGCCACATGGGCCAGGCTGCCTCTCGGCGTCGGTACGAGTGGATTCCTTAGTGTTGACCCAGATATCGTCGCCTCCCGTCTGCACCACGCCGAACGGCGCTCCGGTTCACTGGCGATGCTCGCCAGGGACGTGGATATGTCCGAGAGGGGCGATGACTGGCTGCCCTCAGCCAGTACCGGCTGATGATGGGTGCGCACGGCCGATGGAAATCCTGCCGCAACGGCATGTACACCGAACGAGGCATCGAGGAACGCAACGGCACCGGCCGCTGGTAGGGGCGGTGGAGTTCTCGTACGTGATCCGGGCACCAGCTCAGATCGCGGATCGCCGTGGGCTGCTGGGGCAGCGGGTAGCTAGGGCAGGATGGCGATGGCGCTGGACCAGGCGAGGCCGAGCCGCTCCTGGCATGCCATGTGAAGGAACTGGAACGCTTCGAGTTCTCGTGCCCGGCGCAGCGGCCCGACGTCGAGCGGGCGCATGCCGCCTGAGGTGACGATCGAGGCCACGGTCTCCTTGGCTGCGTCGTCATCACCTGCGATGAAGACGTCCAGTGGCCGGCCGGCTACTTCACCCGCAACAAGGGGGCCGGCGAACGTCGTGTTGAAAGCCTTGACGACGCGTGCGTTCTCTACGGTCGTTGCGATCTCCTCGGCTGCCGAGGTGCCGGGCGGTACCGTCAGCGAGTCGAAGGTGCTGAAATCCACGGGGTTGGAGATGTCGACCACGACTTTGCCGGACAGTGCGGCGCCGAGCGAACCGGCCACTTCCCGCCCGGCAGGGTAGGGGAGGGCAAGCACCACGACATCCGCTGCTGCCGCGCCTTCCACGCCGTGCGCCTGCACGTCCGCCCCGCCTGCCGCCCCGGACAGGGCTACGGCCAGTTCCTCGGCCTTGTCCTGGTTGCGATCGTGCAGCCGGAGAGAGTGACCACCCGACAGCGCCCGTGTACCGATGCCACGGGCCATGTTCCCAGCCCCGACGATGCTGATGATCACTTGCTGCTCCCGGGTGAGGTGACGTGTCTCGTTCCACGCTCACATCCGCGGGCGGACCGCGCCATCGCCTGCCGCTGTCCGAGGTAGCCGCGGTGGTCCGTCCTGGAGCTCTGCCGGAAGCAGGCGCCCTTGCAGGCGACGATGAGATCCTCGAACATCGGCATCAGCTGCTCCAGCGGGCCGCCCTCCCCGGTGAGCTTCACACCACCGGCCTGAGCCCGGGCCGCCAGCTCGGCGACCAGCCCGTCATCCGCAGTACTCGTTGCCCCCACAGCGGCGCCCCCGGCCTCGATGTCACTCCTCACGTCAGTCATCAACTGCCGCTTCCAGCTCGGGAGTTACACCGATCACCGTACAGACCCGCTCTCCGCCCGCGCCCGCGCTGTCGAAGCGGGCGGCAGGCAGGTCAGCGCGGGGTCTGCGCCTCGTCGGAGCGCGTCACGTCGTCGAGGTCCGGGTCGGTGTGAAGGTTGCCGATGAGCAGCCCGAGGGCGAAGTCGAAGCGATGGTGGCCGGTGCCGGATGTCAGATGGGCGGCGTGCTTCCGAGTGTGGGGGAAGGTGGCCTCGGGCAGGGCGCGGAATCGGCGCAGTAGTTCTTCGCGGCTTTCGACCCAGGTGTCATCGGGGTGCTTGCGCCGCTGCTGGACCATCGACACTTCCAGCGCGTAGCCGGCGACGTACAGACTAAGGGCGTCGATGGCCGATGCGGCGGTTCGGGGCTCAATGCCACCCGCGAGAAGGATGGCGAGCATACGCTCCCTGACCCGCAGCGCCTCCAGGCTGGTCGAGACTATGGCGAGCGCAGCGCGGGAGATGCCGGGGTACTGGAGGTACTGGTCGCGCATCTGGTTGCACACGTCGCGGATCTGCGCGCGCCAGTCATCCGGGTCGGGCTCCGGCAGGACGATGCGGGAGCACAGCCGGCCGATCAACAGATCGTCGACGTCGGCCATGTTGACGATGTGGGCGTAGATGGAGGACGGGCTGGTGCCCAGCACCTTCGTGATGCCGCGGACCGTCAACGCGTCGTACCCCTCGGCGGCCACGACCCGCAGGATCTCAGCCCTGGCGGGGGCCGCCCCCGGCCCGGGGGCGCGATCGCCCAGCCACGTAGAGCCGCCGGCCACATGCCCGTCCGCCCGAAAGGACACCCCCTGCTATGACGCTCAAGACCGCCCTCATCACCGGGACCAGCCGCGAGGCCGGACTCGGTTTCGCCGTCGCCCGCCGCCTGGCCGAACTCGACCACCACGTCGTCCTCACCGCCCGCGACCTCGCCGCCGTAGAACCGCTGGCCGAGCAACTGCGCCGGGACGGATACACCGCCACAGCCCTGCGTCTGGACCTCGCCGACCGCGCCACCATCGACGCCTCCGCCGAACACCTCGCGCGAACCGTCGGCCACCTGGACGTCTTGGTCAACAACGCCACCGCGATGCCCGACTTCGGCATCCTGTCCGCGCTGGACGCCGATATGGACCAGGTGCGAACGGCCATGGAGGTCTCGGTGATCGGCACGTGGGCGCTGACCCAGGCCCTGCTGCCCCTGCTGACCGCCGCCCCTGCGGCCCGGATCGTGAACGTCTCCAGCCTGTCCGCCCAGCAGATCGCCACCGGCCTCGACCTCGGGGCCCCGCTCCGCTCCCCGGCCTACTCGATGGCCAAGTACATGCTCAACGCCCTGACCGCCGTGCTCGGCCGCGCCCTGGCCGACACTCCGGTCCTGGTCAACGCCGTCGACCCCGGCAACACGGCCACCCACCCGGAGCTCGGCGACGACGAGAGCGACCGCCCGGCCGCCGAGAACGCTCTCGACATAGTGTGGGCCGCGACCCTCGGCCCCGACGGCCCCACCGGCGGTCTGTTCCGCGACCGGCAGCCCGTCGCCTGACCGGCCACCGCCCGATGCCACCCGCTCCCACCGCTCCCGAACGGCCACGAGCCCCTTCGATCGAGAAACCCAGATAGGCATGTTCGGCGCGTTCTTGTTCCTCGACTCCTGCCTGCAAGGAACCCTGCGCCACTCGCCGATCACGACGGGCCTGGCGTTCCTGCCGATGGTCGCCACCCTGGTGATGGCCGGCGGGGTGTGCACCACCCAGCTCTACCCGCGCCTGGGCGGGAAGGCCCCGGTGTCCGCAGGAATGCTCATTGCCGCCGCCATGGCCTGGCTCACCGGCATCGGCCGCCACAGCTCCTATGTCGCCGACGTCCTGGGCCCGCTCATGCCCTTCGGCCTGGGCATCGGCGCCACCATCGCCCCGGCCATGAACGCCGGCACCACTGGCGTTCAACCCCGTGACGCCGGCGTCACCTCCGCCACCGTCAACGTCGTCCAGCAGATCGGCGGCTCGATCGGCACTCCCCTGCTGAACTCCCTCGCCGCCTCGGCCCTGACCCGCTACCTGGCCACTGATGACGCCACCAGCCCCGCCATCCGACCGACGCAGCGATCCACAGTTACACCGTTGCCTTCTGGGCCACCAGCGCGATCTTCACCGCAGGCGCCCTCATCTGCGCACTTCTCCTGCCCGCTGGAGCTCCCGCACCCGCCGCCTGATGCGAAGCATCACAGCAGCGCCCAACCCCCGATCAGCATGTCGCAGGACGGGACTTCCACGTCCGGCTCACTCACAGCATCAACACCCTGCGCGTCAAGGTCACCGACACCCGGACCGAACGCGTCCCCGTACTCTCCGACCCGGAACCGCCCGGCGATGCGGAGTCCGGCCGGGGTCTGCTGATCGTCGCGGGGTTGGCGACCCGCTGGGCGGTCGCCCCGCGTGAGGGCGCGCCGGGCAAGGCGGTCCAGGCGGAACTGCACGTGACCTGACCCGGCAGGGAACGCACAGGCCCCGGCCATCGGCAAGCACTTTCACGCCAACGACCTGCGAGGCAAGGCCGAACGGGGGCTGCAGTGTCAGTACCGGGCGCTAGTGTCGTTCGCCCGGCAAGGAGCCGGTGAACCCAGGGGGAGCACGAGACCGCCATGCCCGACAACCACACCGGTTACCGGATCTCCGTCGTCGACGAGGACCCGCTGCGCGCCCGCAAGGAGGCGCGCGAACTGCTCGCCGTGCTCGCCGAGGCGGACTCCACGGCCAGGCTGGACCTGCCCGCACCCGGCGGCCCGGTGGGAACCGGCGACAAGGGTGGCCCGTCCGCCGAGACCGTCGGGCTGCTGCTGAGCGCCGGTTCTTTCGTCGTCGCTCTGGTGCAGACGTGGCTGGCGCGGGTCCCTCAGCGGACCATCGTCGTCTCGCGGCCCGACGGCGCGGTCCTGCACATCACCGGCAAGGAGGCCCGCGAGGACGACACGCTGATCGAGCGATTCCTCGCGGACGAGGGCGACGACGGCACGACGGCGAGCTGAGCGGCGATGACCGACAACGACCGCCACGCGTTACTCGTCGGCGTCTCCACCTACGACAGCGAGGCGTACCAGGATCTCCCGGCCGTGCGAGCCGATCTGCACTACATGCGGGCGGTGCTGGAGAACACCGAGATCGGCATGTACAACGAGTGCGCGGTGGCCGCCGAGCCGACGCGTGCGGAGATGCTGCACGCCGTCGAGTCCTTCCTGGAGGCACGGCAGCCCAGTGAGACCGCGCTGCTCTACTTCAGCGGGCACGGCGAGTACTGCGAGCAGGACGGCCAGCTCTACTTCCTGACCCGCGACACCGACCCCGCCGACCTGCCGGGCACGGCCGTGCCGGCGGAGTTCCTGGAGCGGATGCTCCAGTCCTGCCGGGCCGCCTCCAAACTGGTGCTGCTGGACTGCTGCTCCAGCGGTTCCGTCGTACAGGGCTGGACCGCCAAGGGCCCGGCGGGGGTACCCGACCGGCCCGCGGCCAGCACCCTGCTGCGGCCGACCGGCGTGTATTTCATCACCGCGTCCGACGCCCTCCAGGCGGCCTCCGCGATGGCGCCGCCCGGGTCGGGCCTGGGCACCTCCCGGTTCACCGGGGAGATCGTCGAGGGGCTGCGCAACGGCCGGATCAAGGACGGCGGCTGGATCACCCCGGACGACCTCTTCGACTACCTGACCGCCCAGATGGCCCGCGACGGCGTCCCGGAGGAGCAGCGGCCCACCAAGTCCACGATCAGGGCCACCCGAAGCCTCCCCTTCGCCCGGTCGGTGGCACGGCCCGTACGCCTGCCCGCGCTGACCCACGACGCCACCGAAGCCGCCCGGCGCTCCCCCGCGCTGCTGAAGGCCCGTGAGCTGGCCGAGGCGGACGAACGGGACGGCGTCGACCCGCAGCGGCTGCTGCGGTACTACGCGGACTGCCTCACCGCACAGGCGGCGGCCGGCATGCGGCCCGACCGGGACAGCGGCCGGAACACGAAGTACTTCCTCCTCGCCCAGGGCGAGGAGACCATCCAGTCGGGCCGCGGACCGCACATCGTCGCGCCCGGATCGCTGCCCCGGCCGCAGGGCGGGCGGGCCGGGTCGGACACCGAGGCGGGGACGCGGCAGGAGTACTGGTACGGGTATCCGGCGATCACGCTTCCCTCGCGGGACGGCGGCCGGGGACGGCGCGCGACGGTGGAGCTGGCGCCGCTGCTCGTCCAGCAGATGGAGCTGGCGCCGGACGAGGACGGCCGGGACGTGCTCCGGCCCAGCGGCGTGCCGTCCCTGCACAGCGGCGTCGTCTCCGAACTCCTGGACGCGGGCGACGCCGCCGACCTGGTCGCCCGCTGGCAGCCGGCCTGGCAGGAGGGCAACGACGCCCAGATGCTGCGCGCCATACGGGAGTTGCTGGAGGAGCTGGGGCTGCCGGAACTCGAACCGCTGGACCCCTCGGCGCTCAGCGACCGCACGGTCATGCAGGCACTGCGGCCCGGCGCGCACAACGCGGCCGTGCTACTGGTGCCCTCGGGCGCGGAGGCCATGGCCACCCAGGCGCTGGTGGACAACCTGCTGGAGATCTCCACCCGGACCGCCCAGATCGCGGGCACCGCCCTGGACGCCCTGCTGGACGGCGGGGACCGGCGGGCGCCGGCCACGATCGCGGCCTCGGCGAACCCGGTGACACCCGTCGCCCCGGGGCCGTGCAACGAGAGCCAGGAACAGGTGATCTCCTCAGCGATGACCCAGCCGCTGACGGTGGCGACGGGGCCGCCCGGCACGGGCAAGAGCGAGGTCGTCACGGCGGTCGTCACCACCTGCGTCGCCGCGGGACAGTCGGTGCTGGTCGCCTCCACGAACAACGAGGCCGTGAACGTCGTCGCCAAGCGCTGCGACGACATCGCGCCCGGCCTGCTGATGCGGACGGGCAACGCGGAGGCGCTGGAGCGGGAGGCGGCCAAACTGGAACGGCTGCTCGCCGAACCGGTCGAGGCGTCGCGACGCGGATCGGCCACCGTCGGCGGCGAGCTGCGCAACACCCGGAGTACCGCCGACCGGCTGTGGGCACAGGCGGCACACCGCGTCGGTGAGGAGACGCGGCTGCTGGAACTGCTCCGCGACCGGGAGGAGCGGGCCGCCGGACTGGAGCTGGCCCTGCCCCTCCTCGAAGGGGCCTGGGCGGCGGACGAGGACGGCCCGGCAGCGCTGGGCCGGTGGGCGGACCGGGCACGGAAGACGGCCGAGGCCCGCTGGTGGCAGCTGGGGGCATGGCGGCGTGGGCGTGCGCTGGCCGCGCTGGTCTCGGCGGGGGCGGAGCAGCCGGAGGGGGCCGGACCGGCGTGGCCGGAGTGGGCGACGGGACGACCGGTGCCGCCCGAGTTGCTGGAGTCCCTGGCCGAGATCGTGACCGTGGAGCGGGAGGTGCGCGAACTCGTCCGCAGGCAGGGGGACTGGGACGAGGAAGGGCTCAAGGCGTCCCGGCTGGCGACGGCGGAGGCTCTGTCCGGCCTGGCGGCGGAACTGTCCCGCGCGCTGTCCGCCGAGAGCCTCGACCGGGCCACCGGGCTCATGAACCAGCGGCTCCAGGCGCTCCGCCGCCGTTCCGGCTACCAGCGCAGCCAGAAGAACCTGATGACTCACATCAAGGGATGGGCCGTCAGCACCCACTCGGTGCGGCAGCTGGAACTCACCCCGCAGCTGTTCGATCTCGTCGTCATCGACGAGGCCAGCCAGTGCTCCATCCCGTCGGTGCTGCCGTTGCTGTTCCGGGCCCGGCGGGCACTGATCATCGGTGACCCCATGCAGCTCGGGCACATCCCCGGCGTGTCACCGCAGCAGGAGCGGCAGGCACGGGTGCGGGCCGGGCTGAGCGGCGCACAACTGGAGCACCACCGCCTCACCTACCACGCGCACTCCTCGTACCAGGCGGCCGAACAGCACGGCGACGGCGCGCTGCTCCTCGACGAGCACTACCGCTGCCACCCGCGGATCGCGGACGTCGTCAACGGCCACTGCTACGGCGGCCGGCTGCGGGTGCTGACCGACGTACGGCGGCAGGTGCCGGCGCACGACCCGGGAGCGGCCGGCCCGGCACCGGTGCTCGGCTGGGTCGACGTACCGTCCGGGGCATCGGCGCGCGGCGGCGACGGGCGGTCCTGGCGGAACGCGGCGGAGGCGGAGGCCGTCCGGCGCGTGGTCGACGGACTGCTGGCGGGACTTCCGCCGGACGCGACGGTGGGGGTGGTCACGCCGTTCCGGGCGCAGAAGGAGACACTCGCCCGGATGTGGCGGGACGACGACCGCGTCCGGGTCGGCACCGTCCACACCTTCCAGGGCGGACAGCGCGATGTGATGGTGCTCAGCCCGGTGGCGGCGCACAACACACCGCCCCGGACCACGCACTGGGTCGCGAGCCAGGTCAACCTGTGGAACGTGGCGGTCACCCGAGCCAAGTCGCAGCTGATCACCGTGGGCGGCCACGTCTTCTGGCAGGACCAGAGCGGCCTGCCCGCCCTCCTCGCCACGCGCTCGGCACCGCTGGGAGCAGGCGACGACGGCACGGCGGCCGAGGTCGCCGTGCCCGGCCCGGTGAGCGAGGCGCGCGAGGACCTCGCCGACCGCCTGCAGCGGTGCCTGGCCGAACGCGGCGTCACCGATCTGGAGCGCGCCGTACTCGTGGGCGGGCACCCGGTGGACCTGCTGTTCACCGACGCCGGCGAGAACACGGCGGTGCTGATCGACCCCGGCCCGAGGCCCGGCGAAGACCCCGCGCGGCACCTTCGGCTCACCCACGCGCGAGGCGACCTACTCACCGGACTGCCCTCCGGGGGCCACGGGGCCAAGCCCGGCCCGGTGAGCCGGACGGTGCGCGTGCCCGCCTGGCGGATCCTGGCGGGCGAGACCGCGCTGGCACCGCTGTTCGGCTGAGCCGCCGGACGGGGCAGCCGGCTCGGGCGCCCCTGCCCGGCGGCCCGCTCAGCCGCCGGGCAGGCTCCGTACGACGTACGTCATGTGCTGCGGGTTCCCCGCCCGCAGCCACTCCGTGGGCCCGCCCACGCCCTCACCCGTCGAGAGCGGGCCGTTCGCGCAGCCGCTCATTCCTCGCCCTGTCCGGCTCCCGCTCCCCGGAACTCGGGCAGTTGGGTGATCCGGCGGGCCGCAGCGCGGTTGACGGCGATCCGGTCGGGGCCCGGGTCAACGTCCTGACGAGGACGTGCGAGCTGTCGGTGGTGTAGTGGAGCACGCCCCAGGGCGGGCCGCCTTTCCTCCCGGGTGCCGGGGCCTGCGCGAGGACGCTCGGATGCTGCACCCCGTAGTCGCCGTAACCGAGCAGCGGAGCATAGGCCCTGCCCGTGGCGTGCGCCTCCTGCCACATGCGCCACTCCGCCGTCGATTGCTCACAGGCCCCTCCCTCCAGCTTGTCGGCGGTGATCCGGGAAAGGCCTCCCCCTAGCGGAGTGGCGCTCCGCCGGACCGCCAAGGGCATCAGCGCGTCGAGGGCGCGCAGCGCCTCCTTGGCCGCGTCGGGCCGGTCGTCGAGGACCGCGCCCATGTCGAGCAGCAGATCCGAGACAGGTGTCGCGGATCACGATCTGGATCGAGGGCATCTGGTGGAGTGCGCGTCGAAGGGGCACCCGGACAGCTACGCGCTGAGCGTCAACGGGCGTCGCGTGTCGACGCGCGACCATGTCCTCTATCCGCAGGAGCGGTTCACCCAGCACCCGCGCCAGGACGCGGAAACCTCCCTCGACCTGAAGAGCGCGTCCGCGGAGATCAACAGCTCCCTCGCAACCGACGGCCTGAAGGACGCCGTTCGCGGCCGGCCCAAGCGCCCCCTGCCCGGAGGTCCCGGTACAGGGGGCGCTCATCGGTCAGACCGTTGCGGTGTGTCCGGTGATCGGGCAGGTGGCGGCTGCCGGGGTGGTGAGCGCGGCGGTCTTCGCGGCGGGTGCCGTGCCGCCGATCTGCTGGAGAATCTCGTCCGACAGCAGGTCCTCCTTGCCCTTGAGGGCGTCGGCGACCTGGAGGTCGGCGTTGAAGACCATCTCGGCGGCGACGTTGTCCTGGACGATGCGCGCCAGGTTGTCCAGGGCCACGGCGATCGGGTCCGAGGGGGGCTGCACGGTGGGCAGGTCGATCAGGTGGGTGGCCACCTTCGCCTGGTTCATGGTGCGGCGGATGATGATGGACGCCTGGTTCAGTTCGGACGTCGTCCAGATCGACAGGACCGTGACGTACAGGTCGCTCCACGCCTGCTCACCGATCAGCGTGCGCCACCGCTTCATCAGCCCCTCGATGCCGTTGATCTGCGCGGTGGCGGCGAAGGTCATGTTGACGCGGATGGACGGGTAGACGGTCGCGGCGAACCGGTTGAACGCCACCATGTCGAACGACCCCGCCTTGACGATGGTGTCGACGAACCTGGTGGCCTCGGTGAGGATCCTGGTGGAGGACGTCTCCAGGTCGGCCGGGAGGTTCGCGGTGGGCAGCATCGTGAGTGCCGAACCCAGCGTGGTGCGGTAGCTGTTGAGCGGGGTGATCCAGCCCTTGTCGCCCGGGGTTCTGAACGCGACCATGTCCAGGTCGTGGGGGTCGATGCGGCCCGCGTTGGGGATGTTCGGCACCTGGTCGCTGAGGTAGGCGGCGAGCACCGAGTAGATACCCAGGGGAACATGGGCGATGGACTTGGCCAGTTCGAAGTACTCCGGGACCGGGTTGACCCTCTCGACCTGCACGCCCTTGCTGATCAGGGTGAAGCGTCCGCCGACGGCGTTGTTCTCGACGACGATGACCGGAGTGAGGTACTTGCTGAGCTCAGCCTTGAGGGACGCGTAGTTGGCGCGCATCCCGGCGTTGACATTGCGTATCGCGTTTCGCGCCGCTTTCTCGTCGGTCGCGGCCACGGCGGCCGACGCGTCGGTCGCCGCTCGGGTCTGTACGAGGAGTGTGGCTGCCCCTGCTGCCGAAACGGTACCCAGAAATCCTCTACGAGTTGCCATGCCCCGTCTTTCCATGGTGAGTGATCGGTGTGCTGCGGGGTGGGGGGAAAGGTATGGGGGGATTCAGGGTGGGGGGACAGGCGTGGGGGGAAGTCCGGAGTGCGGGAGAAGCGTGGGGAACAACAGGCTGGGGGCGTGGCGGACGGCGCGGTGGTGCGGGCGCGGGGGACGCCCGGTCGTTCACCGGCCTTGGGCCGGGCGTTCGCCGGCCGGGGTGGCCGAGCCTCGCCGTCTGCCGGACCCCGGTCTCAGGTCAGGGACTTCTGTGACGGCACCACGACGCCGTAGAGGTCCTGGACCGTGGCGAGAGCGGCCTCGTGGAGCTGCTTGGCGGGAATGCCGTTCGGGTTGCCCTTCAGCGGCAGCGGCCGGGTGGCCGAGGCGTCGGCGACCACGGTCGGCTGGTAACCGTCGAGGAAGGCGCCCTGCGCGGTGAACAGGACACACATGTTGGTCATGAACCCGGCGACGATCACCTTCTTGTTCCCGGCCTTCTCGACCTTGCCGGCGAGATCCGTGCCGTGGAAGGCGTTGGGCACGCTCTTCACGACGACCGGCTCGCCCTTGACGGGCTTGAGCGCCGGGATGATCCGTCCGGCCTTCGACTTCAGGTCGTAGCCCTTGTCGACGATGTGGATGACCGGGGTCCCCGCCTTGCGGGCCCGCTTCAGCAGAGCCTTGGCGTTGTCCACCGCGGGCTGCCATCCGTCGAGTTGCATCACGCCGTCGGTGTAGGTGTTCTGGTAGTCGACGAGGATGAGTGTCGCGTCGGACAGCCTGGCGGGAGTCTCGTCGAAGCCGTTGAGTTCCCTGAGGGTCGTCGTGTCCTCGGCGACGTTCGGCCGAGCGGCGGACGCCGGTGGCCCGGCCTCGGGGGAGGCGGCCTCGGAGATTCTGCCGCACGCGGCGACGGTGGCCGCGAGAACGGCGACGGTGCAGAGCGCGACGGCCGAACGCAGCGGCTTCATCAGTCGAGGTCCTCCTGGGACGGAACGACGACCCCGTACAGGTCGGCGATGGTGGCGAGGGCGCTGAGGTGCACCTGGCGGGCGTCCAGTTCCGTACCCGCGACCGGCAGGGAGCGGGTGGCGCTGGCGTCGGCCACGACCGTGGGCCGGTTGCCTCGCAGGAAGGCTCCCTGAGCGGTGAAGGCCACGCACATGTGGGTCATGAACCCGGCGATGACGAGGTCGCTCCGGCCCGCCTCGTCCACGAGGCGGCCCAGGTCGGTGCCGTGGAAGGCGTTGGGAGCCTGCTTGACGACGACGGGTTCGCCCTCGGCCGGCGCGACGCTCGGATGGATGCGGCCGATCTCGGCGCGGATGTCGTACGGCGTGCCTTCGCCGCCGTCGTTGACGACGTGGATGACCTCGGCACCCTCGCGGCGGGCCCGCTCCAGCAGCCGGGCGGCGGCGTCGAGGGCGGCCTGCCAGCCGTCCAGCTCCATGACGCCGGTCGTGTAGGTGTTCTGGTAATCGATCATGACCAGGGTCGTGTCGGCGAGCTTCGCGGGCGTGTCGTCGAAGCCGTTGAGCTGACGCAGCGTCGTTCTGGGCATGAAATACCACCTGAAGAGAGGGAGTTGGGAGAGCGGCGCACCGGTGCGGCGGCCTGTGTGTATGACGCTATGGCCCGGCAGACGCGTCGGCAATGTCATCTAGCATGCAGAAAACGACATCACCGTCGCCGCGCCAGGGGGGTCCGTGCACACCGTCGGACGACTGATCGTCATCGTCCTCTTCGAGGGCGTCGACCTGCTCGACGTCACGGGGCCGCCGGAGGTGTTCTCCCTCGCACGGCGGGAGACGGAGGAAGCGGCGGGCTACGACGTGGTCCTCGCCGCCGGCACGATGGACCCCGTCGTCACCACCGCCGGGGTCCGCGTCCTGCCCGACGTCACCTTCGAGGAGCTGGCGACGAGGAGCATCGACACACTCATCGTGCCGGGCGCCGTCGAGGTCGACAGCGATCGCCGCGTGCACGCCCTCGTCGATCCGGCCGTGGTCGAGCGGGTGGTGCAACTCGCCCCGCGGACACGGAGGATCACCTCCGTCTGCGTCGGGGCGCACATCCTCGCCGCCTCCGGTCTCCTCGACGGCAAGCGGGCCACCACCCACTGGTCGACCGCCCGGCAGCTCGCCGCCGACCATCCCGCGGTCGAGGTGGATTCCGACCCGATCTTCATCCGCGAGGGGAACGTGTGGACCGGCGCGGGGATCAGCGCCTGCCTCGACCTGTCGCTCGCGCTCATCGCCGACGACCTGGGCGAGGCCGTCGCGCTGCGCGTCGCCCGGCAACTGGTGATGTACCTGAAGCGGCCGAGCGGACAGAGCCAGTTCAGCGTCCCGCTGGAACAGGTCTCCGCGACCCGGCGCATCGAGGAACTCCGCCACCACATCCTGCGCCACATCGCCGAACCGCTCACCGTCGCGCACCTCGCCGAGCACGTCCACATCAGTGACCGGCAGCTCACCCGGATCTTCAAGAGCGAGCTGGGCATGACCCCGCACGCCTACATCGAGCTGGTCCGCGTGGAACGGGCCCGCAACCAGCTGGAGTCCACCGATTCCACCCTCGAACGCGTCGCGACCGCCTGTGGGTTCGGCACGGTCGACACTCTGGTCAGGGCCTTCCGCCGCAGACTCGACACGACACCGACCGAGTACCGGCGCCGGTTCCGGACCGGCCCCGAGTGATCTGCCCGCGCACACTTCACGGGTGCGGAGTCGTCTCGTGCAGGACGAGGACGGCGACGTCGTCGGTGCGCTGCCAGCTGGTGCCCGCCTTGCCGACGAGGGTGTCGATGAGAGCCTCCAGGTCCCGGGTGCCGGCCTGGGCGAGGTGGTCCGCGAGAGCGGCGATGGAGTCCTCCAGGTCGGTCCCCGGCCGTTCGATGAGGCCGTCGGTGTAGAGCAGGAGCATGAGTCCGGGGGTGAGCGGGATCTCGGTGACGGGGAAGGCGGCGTCGGGGTCGATGCCCAGGAGCGGGCCGGGCGGCACGTCGAGGGGCCGGGTGCCGCGGCCGGGCAGCCGGACGATCGGCGGTGGATGGCCGGCGCTGGCCAGGGTCACGCGGCGGCCGGCAAGGTCGAGGTGGGCGTAGAGGCAGCTGGTGAACAGGTCCGGGCCGAGATCGATGACGAGCCGGTTGGTGCCGGCGAGGACCTGGTCCGCAGTGGTGCCGAGGGTGGCGTGGGCGTGGACGGCGGTACGGACCTGCCCCATGAGCGCGGCGGCCGCCGCGTCGTGGCCCTGGACGTCACCGATGACGGCCGCGACGGCACTGTCGCCGATCGGGATGAGGTCGTAGAAGTCGCCGCCGATGTCCATGCCCCGGGTGGCGGGCAGATAGCGGGCGGCGACGCGCAGGCCGGTCACCTCGGGCAGGGTGCGCGGGAGCAGTGCCTGCTGGAGGCCGTGGGCGAGGTCGCGTTTGGTGTCGTAGAGCCGGGCGCGGTCCAGGGCCTGGGCGATGAGGCCGGCCAGCGAGGTCAGGACGGCCCGGTCCTCGGCCGGGAACGCGCGGGGTTCGTCGTAGGAGAGGATGCAGCAGCCGACGGGCCGGCCGGAGACGATGAGCGGCAGGAAGGCCCAGGCCTGCTTGCCGCTGATCCCGGAGGCCTCCGGGTAGCTGCGCCGCATGTCCTCCGGGTCGGCGAAGAAGGCGGGGATGCCGCTGCGCAGGACCCGTCCGGCCGGGGTGAACATGGTGTCGAGGGGCAGGCCGTCGAGACGCTCGATGGCCTCGGGGTCGTAGCCGCGGTAGCCGGTGATCCGCAGTCGCCCGGCGTCGGCGGCGGACAGGACCAGGGACTGGGCGCCGAAGGCGGGCATGATCTGGTCGGCGACCAGGTCGATGACGTCCTGGACGCCGACGACCTCGGTCAGCGCGGCGGCCAGGTGCATGAGCTGGTAGAGGCGGCCCGCGCGGGTCGCCGGGGCGGTGCGTGAGGACTGCGGGGCCGCCGGGGACGGCGGCCCCTGACCGCCGCTGGGCACGATACGGACGCTGATGCCGCTGGCGTCCGGGTAGAGGTGGAAGTCCAGCCACTGGTCGGGCGGGCGGCACGCGGTGAAGACGACGGGCTCGCGGCTGATGACCGCGGCGCGGTAGCGGTCCTCGTAGACGGGTTCGTCCAGCCAGCGCAGGGACTGCCAGGGCAGCGTCCCCAGCAGCTCACCGGCGTCGCGGCCCAGCAGTTCGCAGGCTCCCGCGCTCAGGTAGGTGAAGTTGCCCTCCAGGTCCAGGGCGCAGCTGCCGCCGGGCAGCCGCTCCACGAAGTCGGCGGCGGCCATCTCCGGGCCCGCTGACCGGCGCACCCGGTGGGGGGCCAGTACACGCGGCCGGTCGCCGGGGACCGGGAACGCCCCGTGGTCGACGCCCTCCTCGATCAGCCGGGCCAGCCGTCCGCAGCTGGCCGTGATGTGCCCTCGTTCCCGCTGGGTCATGTAGGGCGGGCGGGTGGCCGGCCACATCAGCAGGAGGGTCCCCCAGCGGCGGACGCCGGTGACCGGCGCGGCGGCCAGCGCGAGCGGGTACGGCAGCGCCATCGCGGTACGCGGGTAGCTGCGGGCCATCTCCTCCTGGCTGGCCACCCACACCACGCGGTCGCCGCGCAGCGCGTCGGCCACCGGCGCCGGTGCGCCGACCGGGATCCTGGTCCACGGGAGGGCGAAGTCCGCGGGCGCGCCGCAGAGCACGTCCAGGGAGAGCTGCTGCCCGTCCGGGGTGAGGAGGTAGAGAGCGCCGATGGACGCGCCCGCCCGGCGCACCGTCTCCGCGAACGCGGCATCCCGTGCCTCCGCGTCCGTGCCCCCGCCACCCGCACTCGTCACGAGGCGCCTCCAGCCTGGCCGGCGACTCCGGGAAGTCACCACGGAGGGGCTCGGGCCGGGCCGCGCGGGACACCGCGCCGGTGACGTCAGCCCCTAGGGGGACGCTACCGCCCTGGACGGCGGTCGGCACGCCGTCCCGGACCCCGCGGCCGACGGATCTCCGATGGTGCCCGCTCCCCGGCGGTGGCCGGCCCGCTCACCGGCGGTGGTCGGAGGGCGGCACCGCCGGGGTGCCACCCGGCAGCCGGCGCCCGTCACCGTGATCCGGCCGCTGCGGTCTCCCCCCGTCATCCGGCCGCTGGGAGTGTCCCCCGGCACCCGGGCACCCCGCACCGGGTCCGGCCCGGTCCCCGGGCGCTGTCGGTGCCTCGCCCCTCGCCCGGCCGGCCGGGCAGCCAGCCGGCCGGCCAGGGGCCCCCGGAACCCGGTCGCTGAGGCCTCCCCCGGCACCCGGCCGCCCCCGAAGCACGCCATCCGGCCCTCGCCCGGCCCGGCCCGGCCCGGCCCGTGAGGCGGCGCGCCCGTCACCCGGCCGGTGCCGGTGCCTCGCCCGGCAGACGGTCGGGGTCGGAGTCGGGGCCGGAGGTGTGGGTCCGCCACGGGATGCGGAGGGCGGTCAGGGTGACGATCAGCGCCGATACGGCGACGGTGGCCATGCCCGCCGTCAGGTTCGCCGCGCCGGCGACGAAGCCGATCAGGGCGGGGCCGCCCAGCAGGCCCGTGGTGCCCATCGCGGCGACCAGCGCGAGAGCACCGGAACCGTGTCCGGCAGCCGCCACGTACACGCACGGGGTGATCGCGGCGGCGCCGAGGCCGACGCAGGCGAACCCGAGGAGCGTGGGGACCACTCCCCCGGTGAGCAGGGCGAGAGCCAGTCCGGCGGCGGCCACCGCGCTGCCGGCGCGGACCACCGGCCCGTCGCCCCAGCGGCTGCGCCAGCGGTCCGCTCGGAGGCGGGCGAGCAGCATCATCACGGAGACGACGGCGATGCCGAGCGGGGCGACGGTCGCGGACGCCTTGACGACGTCCTTCATGTAGAGCGTCGACCAGTCGTTCATGGCGCCCTCGGTGATCGTGCCGAAGGCCATGGCGCAGCCCATGAGGAGGGTCGTGCCGGAAGGGAGGCGGCGGGCGTGCCGCTTCGGCCCGTCCTCGGTCGCGGGGGACGTCTCCCGGTGTGTCAGCAGACCCGGACGGGCGGCGCCGAGCAGGAGCAGCAGCAGGGCCCCGGCCAGCGCGAAGTGGCCGGTGACGGAGGTGGTCAGGGTGGTGACGCCGGAGGCGAGGAGGGCGGCGGCGAGCAGGCCTCCGCTGAAGGTGGCGTGCAGCTGGGACATGGCCGTACGCCCGTGGGCGCGCTCCAGTGCGGCGCCCTGCGCGTTCATGGCGACGTTGAGGCAGCCGACCGCGACGCCGTCGGCGGCGACGGCGAGCAGCGCGAGCGGGTAGTCGGGAACGACGGACAGGGCGGCCAGTACGGCGACCAGGCAGGCGGCGGAGGCGAGGGACAGACGCCGGGAGCCGAGCCGTCGCATGAGGAAGGTGACCAGCGGGAAGGAGGCCGCCGCGCCGGCGCCGCAGGCCATCAGCAGCAGGCCGACCTCGCCGGCGCCCAGGTCGAGGCGGGTCTTGAGCGCGGGCAGGCGGGCGACCCAGGTGCCGTACTGGAAGCCGAGGAAGCAGAACAGTGCCGCGATCGACCATTTGGCGCGCGTGAAGGAGGGTTCGGGCATCACACGGCCTCCCGGGCCTGGTGCGGGCGGGGTGCGGTGGCCAGCGGGGCCGACATGTAGACCGCGTCGCTGCCGTAGCCCGGCGGGACGGGTGCCGCGTGGTGGGGGTGGTAGCCGTTGGCCTGCCAGAACGCCTCCTTGCCGGCGACGGCGACGAGCGACATGGTCGTGAAGCCGCGGGTGCGGGCCACGTGGGCCAGATGGTGTGCGAGCCGGGTGCCGAGTCCGCGGCGCCGCAGCGGGGCGCTGACGACGAGGTCGTGCAGGTGGAGGTTGGTGGTGTGGTGGACGGTCCGCTCGGGGCGGGTGGGGTCGGGGCAGCGGAACGGCGGGTAGGGCAGGGCGAGGACGTAGGCCTCGGGCCGGCCGTCGACGTCGAGGACGAAGCAGGTGCCGGCGGAGGCGCGGGCCCGTGAGCGCAGCAGTTCCTCGCCCTCCGCGAGGGAGAGGTCCGCGTACGCCTCGCTCTCCAGGGCGGCCAGCCGCGGCCAGTCGGCCTCGGTGATCCCCCGTATGCGCATGGGGTGTCCTTTCAGTGCCGTTCGTCGGGGGCGTCGGGGGCGGTGCCGGGTACGCAGACGCAGGGCAGCGGGCGGATGCCGTTGAACCCCCGGGTGGTGTAGCTGGTGGCGTAGGCGCCGGCGGAGAGGATCCAGACGGGGTCGCCGGAGGTGAGGGAGCGGGGGACGGACACGGGGTGCCGGCCGCCGCCGTAGGCGTCGTCGCTGTCGCAGGTGGGGCCGGCGACGACCGCCCGGACGTGGCCGTCCGCCGGGGAGTGGGCGGGGAAGACCAGCCGGTGCGTCACCTGGTCCATCTCGTACAGGCCGTTGAACTTGCCGCAGCTCAGGTAGAGCCAGTGCGCGTCCTCGCCGTCCGGCTGCCGGCGCCGGGTCAGCCGCACGACGTGGGCGCGGACGGCACCGTGGTCGGCGACGAGGTGGCGGCCCGGTTCCATGACGAGGGCGAGGGGCGTGGGGGTGAGGCCGCGCAGGCGGTCGGTGCCTTCGCGGATGACGGTGAAGATCTTGTCCAGGGGCGGGTCGAGGGGGGCGCCGTGGCGGTCCCGGTAGCCGAGCGCGGGCAGACCGCCGCCGAGGTTCACGTGGTCGGGTACGATCCCCCGCCCGGCCAGTGCCGTCAGGGTGTCGGCGAGCGTGTCGAACGCCTCCTGCCAGGCCTCGCCGGTCATCTGCTGGGAGCCGACGTGCACGGACAGGCCGGCCGGGACGAGGCCGGCCGCGCGGGCCGTCTCCAGGACACGGACGGCGTCGCCGGGGGTGCAGCCGAACTT
Organism: Streptomyces sp. NPDC006309; assembly: GCF_040613095.1. Lineage (NCBI taxonomy): Bacteria > Bacillati > Actinomycetota > Actinomycetes > Kitasatosporales > Streptomycetaceae > Streptomyces > Streptomyces sp. NPDC006309. The sequence goes on from NZ_JBEXRO010000002.1 coordinate 326,767, forward strand.
GCGGTTCAGGCCCCACAGGGCGCCGTGCCCGCTGGTGGCGAGGCGGCAGAACACGCGGGCGCCGGGGGCGTGGCCGGCGATCGCGGTGACGTCCTCGACGCTGTCGGTGGCGAAGGTGCGGATCCCCAGGCGGTGGGCTGCGGCGATGTCGTGGTCGGACTTGACGGTGTTGCCGTAGTGGATGCGGCCGGGTTCCGCGCCGGCGCGCAGCGCTTGCGTGATCTCGGCGGGGCTCGCCGCGTCGAACCCGGCTCCGCGGGCGGCCAGGCAGCTCAGGACGTCGTCCACGGGGCAGGCCTTGAGGGCGAAGCGGACGCGGGTCGCGGGCAACTCGGCCAGCAGCGCGTCGTACTGGCGCGCTATGCCGGTCAGGTCGTAGACGATGCGGTCGGTCTCGGCGGTGGCCAGCGCGGTGAGGAGAGGGTCGCCGGGACCGTCAGGAACGGGCGCCGGCCGTCCCCGCGCCGGTCGTGGGCCGTTCATGTGCGGGCCGCCTCGACGAGTGCGGGCCAGACCTCGGTCAGGTCGGCGAAGGCATCGATGTCCGACTGGGCCGTGTCCAGTAACCGGTCGCGTTCCCTCGCGAGCCGGTCGGCGAAGGCGGCGTACCGTCCGCCGAGTTTGCGGTACGCCGTGTCGACGCGGTCGAGCCGCCAGACGTTCTCGGCGCGGTCGGCTCCGGTGCTCCCGCGCAGCAGGCCGGTGACGGCCTCGGTGCGCACGCGCAGGTCGGGGCCCAGGAGCCGGTCGCCCTCGGCGGCCATCCGGTCGTAGACGTGGTGGAAGTAGAGCATCGAGAGCAGGAACTTCACGAACCGCCGCTGGTAGGCCGGGAAGCCGGTGTCGGTGCGGCGTTCGGGGGTGTGGAAGTTCTCGATGTGCCGGTTGTGCAGGATGCCGGGCAGTCCCGCGTCGTGGACGAGGTGGAGGAGGAAGTAGTCGCTGCCGATGGTGTCGGTGGCGGGCGGGAGCGGCACCCGTTCGTAGACCGCCCGGTCGAAGGCGACGTTGCACATGTCGACGCGCATGGGGTCGACCAGGGTGAGGGTGGAGTGGTCCCCGGTGAAGGGTGCGGTGCCCGCACCGGTGAAGGACTCCTCGACCAGCGCGCGTGTGCGGTCCTCCGGCCAGTCGCCGGGCGCCCAGAGACCGACCACGTCGTGGTAGACGCTCTCGTCCAGTTGCCGTATCTCCGCGATGTCCACGGAGAGTTCGCCGATGAAGGAGGCCCCGGCCAGCGAGACCGGGCGGTGTGCCAGGGCCGGGTCGAGGTCAGTGCGGGTGACGGCGGCCGAGGCGTCGGCGGCGGGCCGGCCCAGCCAGGGCAGCTCGTGGTGGATGGGGAACACCGGTTCCCCGGAGTGGACCTGGTAGGCGCTGTCGGAGTCCCTGCGGTGCACCGAGTGGCAGCCGAGGGAGGCGGCCAGCAGGAAGGCGCGGTTGGTGCAGGCGCCGTAGGAGACGGCGGACGGGAGCATCAGGCGCAGCAGGCGGTCCGGGCCGGGCAGGCCGGCGCGTGCGATCGTCCGGCGCAGCCGGTCGCGTTGCTGGTGTTCGTCGAGGTGGTGGACGGTCACGCCCGGCTCGCGGGGCAGGGCGGCGACCGTGCGGGCGTGCCCGGCCCGGGTCCGCTCGTCGGCGGAGTCCAGGATCAGCAGCTGGACGTCGGCGCCGAAGTGGCGTGCGGCGTAGGTCGCTTCGGCGTGCACGGTGGTGATGGTGGGCGAGCAGGCCCGGTTGGTGGGCAGGGTGAGGCAGACGCGGTTCACCGGACGCCTTCCGCAAGGGCCCAGGAGTCGAGACCGAGCAGTCTGCGCCCGAGGCCGTTCAGTTCGGCGGTGCCGTAACGCAGGGCCTCGGGGGTGCGGGCGTCGCCGAGCAGGGTGGCGTTCCAGTCGGGGGTGGCGAGGGTGCGCCAGGATTCCACGCGGGAGTCACGCAGGGCGGTGTGCTCCTCCAGCGCGGGCATCATCGACAGGTACTGGACGGCCCGGACAGCGTTGTCGGAGAGGTTGGGCGCGACGCCGTGGGCGAGCAGCCCGTTGAAGATCAGCAGGTCGCCGGCCTGGAGGTCGGGACGGACGACGGGGAACTCGGCGCGGTCGATCGCGGGCCGGACCGGGTCGCGGCCGGGGGGCTGGGCGACGCGCCACTCCTCGAAGCGGCGGAAGAGTTCGGGCGCGCACTGGAAGCCGCCGAGTTCGGGCCGGGTGTCGGTGAGCGCGATGATGCCCTGGACCCGCTGCGGCAGCACGGCGAGGGTGGTGTCGACGTCCCAGTGCAGCTCGATGTCGAAGCCCTCGTCGGTGGGTTCGATCAGGGAGCGTGAACGGGTGTGCCGGTTGGGCGGGTTGAGGTTGAGCCGGTCCAGGGTGACCCACAGTTCCTCGCTGTCCCAGACGTCCGCGAAGGCGCCGTGGACGCGGGTGTTCTGGCGGCTGTTCCACAGGAGCTGGTGGTGGTACGCCTCGACGAAGCCGTAGATGTAGAGGTGCCGGTCCAGTTCGGAGCGGAACTCCGGTTCGGTGTACCAGGTGTCGGGGCGGTCCGGGTCGAGGCCCTGGAACTCCCAGGCGAAGTCGAGCAGTTCCTTGGCGTCGCCGGGGGTGATGGCCTCGCGGACGACGACGTAGCCGTACGTCTGCCAGAACGCGAGGTCCTCCTCGGACAGTACGCGCAGGGGCTGGGTCTTCTCCAGGTCGCGCAGGGGCGCCGGGGCGAGGTAGGTCTCGCCGTCGGCGCTGAAGTAGGGGCGGCCGGTCGCCGCTCGGTGCAGGTAGGGGGCGGGTGTCTGCATGCGATCACTCCGGGGTGGAACGGGAACACCTTCGGGTCGGGCGTGAGACATGTGCCGGTGGCAAGCGCCGGAGCGCGGGAGGGCCGCCGGATTCCGCGGGGAGGGGAAGGAGTGGGCCGCCCGCCGCGGGGCGGGCGGCCCGGTGCGGCCGTGGGTCAGCCGGCGACGACGGCCTCGGCCGCCGCCACGCCGCAGACGCGGGCGGCGCCGTAGGTGGCGATGTGCAGGGCGCCGCGGGGCGGGGCCTGCGGCAGACCCATCTCCACCACGACGGTGTCGGGGCGGGCGGCGAGCAGGGAGTCGAGCGCGGAGCGCATCCAGTCGTGCCGGTGTGCGTCGCGGACGACGGCGACGATCCGGCGTCCGCCGGCCGCGGCGAGGACGGCGTCACCGGCGCCGTCGCCGGTGAAGGAGCCGGCGGTGCTGCCGGGCAGCAGCCGCTGGAGTTCGGCGGCCACGCCCCAGGGGGTCTGGTCGCCGACGGCGATGTTCGGGGCGGGGTTGAACTGGGCGGCGAACACGGGTGCGGTGACGGGTGCGGCGGCGCCGGCGCGGGTCACGGTGAGCGCGCGGCGGGCCGCGACCAGGCCGATCTCCGGGTCGGCCGGGGTCCTGTCCGCGTCACCGCGTGCTCCGGCAGTCCAGGCGGCCAGCGCCCGCACCCGGGTGGCCGCGTCGGCCAGCCGTTCCTCGGGCAGTGCACCGGAGCGTACGGCGGCCACGAGCGCGTCCCGGAGGTTCAGCACGGTGCCCTCGTCGCACAGTCCGCCGCCCACGCAGATGGCGTCGGCGCCGGCCGCGATCGCGAGGACCACGCCGTGCTCCAGGCCGTAGGTGCCGGAGATCGCGCGCATCTCCATGCCGTCGGTGACGATGAGGCCCTGGTAGCCGAGTTCGCCGCGCAGCAGCTCGGTGAGGATGCGCCGGGACAGGGTGCCGGGGCGGTCCGGGTCGAGGGCCGGGACGAGGATGTGGGCGCTCATGACGGCGCGGGTGCCGGCGGCGATCGCGGCGCGGAAGGGCGGCAGTTCGCGTGCGTAGAGGGTGTCGGCGTCGACGTCGATGCGGGGTACGGCGTGGTGGGAGTCGACGTTGGTGTCGCCGTGGCCGGGGAAGTGCTTGGTGCAGGCGGCGACGCCGGTGGACTGGAGTCCCTCGACCCAGGCGGCGGTGTGCCGGGCCACCAGATCGGGGCTCGCGCCGAAGGAGCGGACGCCGATGACGGGGTTGTCGGGGTTGGCGTTGACGTCGGCGGAGGGCGCCCAGTCGAAGTTGACGCCGCAGGCGGCCAGGCGCCGGCCCAGTTCGCGGGAGACGGCCCGGGTGAGCCGGGGGTCGTCGACGGCGCCCAGGGCGTGGTTGCCGGGGAAGGACGAGCCGGTGCGTACGTCGAGGCGGGTGACGTCGCCGCTCTCCTCGTCGATGGCGACCAGCAGGTCGTCACGTTCGGCGCGCAACTGGGCGGTGAGGGCGGTGACCTGCTCCTCGCTGACGACGTTGCGGCCGAACAGGGCGACGGAGGCGAGGCCCTCACCGAGGCGGCGGCGCACCCAGTCGGGAGCGGTGGTGCCGTCGAACCCCGGCTGGAGCACCGCGAGCGCATCCCTGCTGAGGGTGTCGCCCGGGGCGGAGCCGCTGTCGGAGGCGGTGGTGGGGATGGTGGTCATCGGGGGCGTCATCCCTTCACGGCGCCGTCGGTGAGACCGCTGACTGCCTTGCGTTGCAGGAAGATGAAGAGGATCAGGATGGGCAGCGCGAACAGGGACGAGGCGGCCATCGTGGCCCCCCAGTCGTCGCCGAAGGCGGTCTGGAACTGGGACAGCCACAGCGGGAGGGTCTGCTTCTCGATGTCCTTGTTGAGGATCAGGACGAGCGGGAACTCGTTCCAGGCCGTGACGAAGCCGAACAGCGAGGTCGCCATCAGGCCGGGCGCGAGCAGCGGGAAGATCACCTTGACGAAGGCCTGGAAGCGGGTGCAGCCGTCGACCATCGCGGACTCCTCCAGCTCCTTGGGCACGGCGGCGACGTAGCCGCGGAGCGTCAGGATGGTCAGGGGCAGCACCATCATCGTGTAGAAGACGGTGAGCGGGACCAGGCTGTTGAGCATGTCGTTGTCACGGACGAGCATGTAGATGGCGATGATCATGACTTCCCAGGGGGCCATCTGCGCCAGCATGAACGTCACGATGAGACCGCGCCGGCCACGGAACCGCATCCGGGTGAGGGCGAAGGCCGCGAGCAGGGCGATGACGAGCGAGAAGAGCACCGACAGGACCGTGACGGTGACGGAGTTGAGGACCAGGGTCCAGAAGTGGTCGGCGTCGACGGCCTTCTTGAAGTGGTCGAGCGTGGCGTGCGCCGGGAACCACACCGGGTCGTCGGCGATGATGTCACCGGTCGGCTTGAAGGCCGTGGCGAACATCCAGTAGACGGGGAACACGAAGCCGGCGAAGAGGACGACGGCGGTCGCGTTGGGCCAGATGCGGCCGATGAGCGAGCGCTTCACAGCTCGTCCTCCTCTTGCTTGAGCACCATGCGCAGGTAGTACGAGGTGATGGCGAGCAGCACCACGATGGTCAGGAAGGAGATCGCCGCGCCGAGCCCGAAGTGCTGGTTGCCGACGCCCTGGACGTAGGCGTAGATCGGCAGGGTCTCGGTCAGGTGGTCGGGGCCGCCCTCGTTCATGGCGAAGATCTGCGCGAATGACTTGAAGACCCAGATGACTTCGAGGAACGTCGTGGCGTACAGGAACGGCCGCAGGAAGGGCAGGGTCACGGAGGTGAAGTTCTGCCAGGCGCCGGCGCCGTCCAGGGAGGCGGCCTCGTACAGTTCCTTGGGGATCGTGGTGGTGGCGGCGTAGAGGTTGATCGCCACGAACGGGATCGACTGCCAGACGATGAGCAGGGTGACCACGGCGAAGGTGGAGAGCTGGGTCTCCAGCCAGTTGTGGTCGGCCATGGAGTGCCAGCCGAGCTTGTCCAGCACCCAGTTGACGACGCCGAAGCGCTGGGCGAACAGCCACTGGTAGACGGTGGTGGCCGCGATGATCGGCATGGCCCAGGCCAGCACGAGGCCCACCATGAGCAGCAGCCGCATCTTCTTGCCGAGCCGGGCGAGCAGCAGCCCGATCAGGGTGCCGATCACCATGATCAGGACGACGTTGACGGCGGTGAAGACGACGGAACGCTCGACGACGTGCCAGAACTCCCCGCCGGACAGCACCTCCCGGTAGTTGTCGACGCCGTTCCACTCGGTGAGGTGCTGGATGAGCTGCCGCGGGTTGAGGTTCTGGAACGACAGCATGCCGTTCTTGACCAGGGGCCAGCCGAGCAGCACCAGGGTGGCCAGCAGCGCGGGGAGCAGGAGCAGGTAGGGGGCGGTGGCGGCACGCCGGGACGGGGCCCCGGCCAAGGCGCGGTCCTCACCTGGCGGCGGGGCCGGTACCCGGGCCTTGCGGACGGCGGGCTCCCCGGCCGTGTCCGTGCCTTCGGTCTGCACTGACATGAGTTGCCATCTCTTCCGTGGCCGTACGAACGACTTCCTCGGCCGTGCGCACGACCTTCCGGGCCGTGCGCACGGCACAGGTGAGCCGGGGGCGCCCCCTCGTGGCGCCCCCGGCGCGGGTCTAGTTCTGCTGGGCCAGGCGCTTGTTGATCTCGCCCTCGACCTGCTTGGCGGCGTCCGCCGGGGACTTACCGTTGAGCACGGCGGTCATGTAGGACTTGATCGGGTTGGGGCTGTTCTCCACCGCGCCCCACTCGGGGATCAGCGGGGTGGTGCCACCCACGGCGGCGCCGGGAGCGGCGGCCTCGGCGACGACGTTGCCCTTGAGGTTGCTCTCCAGGGCCTGCTTGTTCGGGATGACGCCGTTGAGCTTGGCCAGCTCGCCCTCGTACTGGTCCGACAGGGCGATCTTCAGGAACTCCTTGGCCAGGGCCTGCTTCTTGCTGCCCTGCGCGACGGCGAGGTTGGAGCCGCCGAGGAAGACGCCCTCGGGCTTGTCCGCGCTCTCGCCGGGGATCGTGAAGTAGCCGAGGTCCTTCTCGATCGCCTTGTTGGCGGTGACGGCGGTGCCGGCCTCCCAGCCCATGCCGATGAAGGCGCCGGTCCTGCCCTTGGCGAAGACCTCGGCCTGCTGCGGGGTGGCCTCGTCCTTGTCCTTGGGGGCCTTGGAGTAGGAGGCGTACTTCTTGTAGATCTCCATGGCCTTGGTGACCTTCGGGTCACCGAGGTTGGAGACGTACTTGCCGCCGTCCTTCTTCACCAGGTCGGCACCCTGGCCGATGGTCAGGCCGTCGAAGAAGTACCAGTTCTGGCCGGGCAGGTAGAGCGGCTCGGCGTCGGTCTTCTTGCCGATGGTCTCCAGGTCCCGGTAGAACTCGTCGCGGGTCTTGGGGGTGTTCTTGATGCCGGCCTTCGCCCAGATCCTCTTGTTGTAGATGACCACGCGGTTGGCGAAGTACCAGGGGGCGGCGTACTGCTTGCCCTCGTAGACCGAGGACTGGGAGACCGACGGCGTCCAGTCGGAGCCGATCTCCTTCTTCAGGTCGCTCAGGTCGGCCAGGCCGCCGGTGGCCGCGTAGGCCGGGGTCTGGGTGTTGCCGACCTCCAGCACGTCCGGCGGAGTGGACTCGGAGAGGGCGGTGGTGATCTTCTGCTGGATCCCGTCCCACTTCTGCGTCTCGAACTTCAGCTTGGCGCCGGTCTTCTTCTCGAAGGCGGCCGTGACGTCCTTGGACCACTGGTCCGGCGTGGAGCCGTCCATCGCCCAGACCGTCAGCGTCTGCCCCTTGAAGCTGTCCGGTCCGGCGTTCTTGCCGCTGTCGTCGCCGTTGTCTCCGCCGCACGCCGACACGGAGACCATCATGCCCGCGATCACGATCGCGGCCGCAAGCTTGCGCTTCACGCCACCCTCCTCAGGGATGCCACTTATCCCCCCACGCCCTCGGCGGTGACCTGCATATGACGCTGTTGCACGTAGGGCTCGGGACCTGGCCACTAATGGTGTAGACCAGTACGGTGGAGCTTGGCCTAGACCTTTTGGAGTGTCAAGGGTGGTTCGGGAAGCCGGTCCCGGCCGTTACGAGAAAGACACCGGAGCGCGTCCGTCCGCATTCGGCCGCATTCCCCCGGACGGGCCAGTTGGACTAGACCATAAGGCAGTTGGTCGCTATAACGGGAGCCCATCGACCCAGCCGGGAAGGCAGGCATGACCACCGACGTCAGCAGCGCCCAGCCGCACAGAGGAGTGCCCGGCCGCACCGCGCGCGTGCCGAAGTACTACCGGATCAAGCAGCAGCTCCTCGGTATGGCCGAGGCGCTCCAGCCCGGTTCGGCCATGCCCGCGGAACGGCTGCTCGCCGTGCGGTTCGACACCTCCCGGACCACCGTCCGCCAGGCGCTCCAGGAACTCGTGGGCGAGGGCCGGCTCGACCGGATCCAGGGCAAGGGCACCTTCGTCGCCCAGCCCAAGCTGTACCGCACGCTCCAGCTCACCTCGCACACCGAGGACATGCGGGCGCAGGGCCTCACGCCCGCCTCGCAGACGCTGGACGTCGCGGAGGTGCCCGCGGACGAGAGACTGGCGGGCCTGCTCGGCATCGGGATCGGCGAACGGGTGCTGCGCATCGAGCGGTTGCGGCTGGCCAGCGGCGATCCGATGGCGATCGAGACGACCCACCTGTCCGTACGGCGCTTCCCCGGCCTGCGCCGTTCCCTGGCCGGGTGCCCGTCGCTGTACACGGTGCTCGCCGAGGTGTACGGCGTCCACCTCACCGAGGCCGACGAGACCATCGAGACCTCGCTGTCCACCCCGCGCGAGGCGCAGCTGCTCGGCACCGACGTGGGGCTGCCCATGCTCCTGCTCTCCCGGCACTCACGGGACGCGGAGGGCTCCCCCGTGGAGTGGGTGCGCTCGGTGTACCGGGGCTCCCGCTACAAGTTCGTCGCCGCCCTGCACCGGCCGGGCGCCCCGGTGGTCCGGCGCAGGACGGTCGCCGCGGACCGGGACGGACCCGGCTGCGCCTGAACCGGGCGGGCGGCGGCCGCGGGCCGGTGGGCGGGGAGTCGTCCGTCGGGCCCCTGCGGTGAGGGGCCGGACCACGGACGGGCGGGGCTGCCCGGTGTCACCCCTGGACGAGCGTGACGTCCTGCCCGGTCACCGCGTGGAAGGCCGGCAGCAGCAGGAAGCCCGTGGGGCGCAGCTCCGTGAGGGTGGCCTCGACGTGCGCCGCCCCGGCGTTCAGCACCTCCGAGGAGACCTGCCCGGAGTTCTCCCAGCGGTGTTCGGCGCCGTCGCACCGGGCCAGGCCGCCGCCGATGCCGTGCCGGACCCGGGAGTCGCCCTGGCTGACCGAGGAGCTGATGAAGACCGGGCCGGTTCCGCCGGCACAGCGGTAGGTGCCCGAGAGCGTCACCGAGCCGTCGGACGCGAGCCGGCCGACGGTGTCGACGGTGACGGTCTCGGAAGGGTCGGTGACGGTCCCGGCGGGGGCGGCGCCGGCCGGGCCGGCGGCGGCGCACAGCAGGGCGGCGGCACCGAGGGCCGTGACGAGTGCGGGGCGCAGGGGCATGTGATACCTCCCGGTTTCGATGGATTCGAGGAATTCCACTGGTACCGGGCGGCTAAGCGGGCGGGCGTGACCGTCACCCCATCGGCGGTGCGTCATGGCACCGCCGGAGCCGGTCGGGCGGGGGTACGGCGGGTGCGCGGGCCGGGTCGCCCTACGGCAGTACGGCGAACCCGTCCAGCTCGACCAGCGCCCGCTCGTCCCACAGCCGGACGACCTCCACGACGGCCATCGCGGGATAGTCACGGCCCGCCAGCCGGTGCCAGATGCCGCCCAGTTGCCGGGCGTGCGCGCGGTAGGCGGCGACGTCCGTGGCGTAGACGGTGACACGGGCCAGGTCGGCGGGGTTGCCGCCGGCCGCGCGCAGGGCGGTGAGGAGGTTGCCGAGCGCCGTCCCGAACTGCTCGGGGAGGGTGCCGCCGGTGACCTCGCCGTCGGCGTCGAGGGCGGTCTGGCCCGCGAGGAACACCACGCGGGAACCGGTCGCGACGACGGCGTGGGAGAACCCCGTGGGCGGGGACAGCTCGGGCGGGTTGACGCGCTCGGTCGTCACCGGGCCTCCTCGGGTGCCGTGGCGTACAGCTCCTTGGCGATGATCCCTCGCTGCACCTCGCTGGCGCCCTCGTAGATCCGGGGCGCGCGCACCTCGCGGTAGAGGTGTTCGAGGAGGTGGCCGCGGCGCAGGGCGCGGGCGCCGTGCAACTGGACAGCGGTGTCGACGACGTACTGGGCGGTCTCGGTGGCGAGCAGTTTGGCCATCGCGGCGCGCCGGGGTACGTCGGCGGCCCCCGCGTCGTACGCGGAGGCCGCCGCGTACACCATCAGCCGGGCCGCCTCCGTGCGCAGCGCCATCTCGGCGACCTGGTGGGACACGGCCTGGAGATCCATCAGCCGGCCCCGGAACGCCTCGCGCCGGCTGGTGTGGGTGAGGGTGGCGTCCAGTGCGGCCTGGGCCATGCCGACCGCGAAGGCCCCGACACTGGGGCGGAAGAGGTTGAGGGTGCCCATGGCGACGGCGAAGCCGCGGTCGGGCTCGCCGAGCACGTCGTCGGCGGTGACGGGAACGGCGTCGAACGCGAGGGCGCCGACGGGGTGCGGGGAGAGCATCTCCAGGGGACTGCCGGTGAGTCCCGGCCGGTCGGCGGGGACCAGGAAGGCGGTGACGCCCCGGGCGCCGGCGCCGGGGGTGGTGCGGGCGAAGACGGTGTAGAAGTCGGCCTCGGGGGCGTTGGAGATCCAGCACTTGGCGCCGGTGAGGCGCCAGCCGTTGCCGTCGGGCTCGGCCGCGAGGGCCAGCGCCGCCGCGTCCGAACCGGCCCCCGGCTCGCTCAGCGCGAACGCGGCGACGGCGCTGCCGTCGGCGACCCGGGGCAGCCAGTGCCCGCGCTGGGCCGGGGTGCCGTGCGCGTGCACCGGGTGGGCGCCCAGGCCCTGGAGGGCGAGTGCGGTCTCGGCCTCGGTGCAGGCCTGGGCGAGGGACTCGCGCATCAGGCACAGGTCGAGCGCGCCGGAGTCGAACAATCGGGCGAGCAGCCCGAGGCGGCCCAGTTCGGCGAGGAGCGGCCGGTTGACGCGGCCGGGTTCGCCCCGGTCGGCGAGCGGGCGCAGCGGTCCGGCGGCCAGCGCGCGCAGCTCGGCGCACCAGGCGGCCTGTTCCGGCCCGAGCGAGAATGCGGACACTGCCGTTCCTCCCTCCGGGAAGGACAACGGACCCTCCCCGCGACGCCATGACGCTCGCCATCCGGGGGCGCGCGCCCCCACCGACGTGCCGTCACCTTCCGAGGCGGCTTCCCGTCTCCCCCTGACGTTATCGCGCACAGTTGACTGCCGTCACCAACACGATACGCTCCAGATGCGAGCCCACCAGGAAGCCCGTCCGGACGTCTGTCACGGCAAGGGGGCGGACCGCCATGCATCGCTCGGCCCACGTCGACACGTTCACGCGCGACCACCTCCCACCGCCGCACGCCTGGCCCGAGCTGCGGTTCGACCTGCCGGAGCTGCGTTACCCCGGCCGGCTGAACTGTGCCGCGGAGCTGGTGGACCACGCCGATCCGGACCGCCCGGTGTTCCGCACCCCGGCCGGTGCCACCTGGACGTACGGCGAGCTGCGGGCGCGCGTCGACCGCATCGCGCACGTCCTCACCACCGGCCTGGGCGTGGTTCCGGGCAACCGGGTCCTGCTGCGCGGCCCCACCACCCCGTGGCTCGCCGCCTGCTGGCTGGCCGTGCTGAAGGCGGGCGCGGTCGCGGTCACCGTGCTGGCCCAGCAGCGCCCGCACGAACTGGCCACCCTGTGCGGTATCGCCCGGGTGGGGCACGCGCTGTGCGACATACGGGCCGTGGACGACCTGGCGCGGGCCCGGATACCGGGGCTGCGCATCACCACGTACGGCGGCGACACCCCCGACGACCTCCTGCGGCGCCCGGCGCCCGCCGCCCCGTACCCGGCGGTGGACACCGCCGCCGACGACGTCGCGCTGATCGCGTTCACCTCCGGCACGACCGGCCACCCGAAGGGGTGCATGCACTTCCACCGGGATGTGCTGGCAACAGCCGACACCTTCTCGAAGCATGTGTTGCGCCCCCATGGGGACGACATCTTCGCGGGCAGCCCCCCGCTCGGATTCACGTTCGGCCTCGGCGGACTGGTGATCTTCCCCCTGCGCGCCGGCGCCAGCGCGCTCCTGCTGGAGCGGGCGGGCCCCCGGCAGTTGCTCCCCGCGATCGCCGAGCACCGGGTCTCGGTCCTGTTCACCGCGCCGACCGCCTACCGCGCCATGCTGGACGACATGCACCGGTACGACCTGTCGTCGCTGCGGCGCTGTGTGTCGGCCGGCGAGAACCTGCCCGCGGCCACCTGGCGGGCCTGGCACGCACGCACGGGCCTGCGCCTCATCAACGGCATCGGCGCCACCGAGCTGCTGCACATCTTCGTCTCCGCCGCCGACGAGCGGATCAGGCCCGGCACCCTGGGTGTCCCGGTCCCGGGCTGGCAGGCGCGCGTCCAGGACGCCGACGGCAGGCCCGTGCCCGACGGCGAGCCCGGTCTGCTCGCGGTACGCGGCCCGGTCGGCTGCCGTTATCTCGCCGACCCGCGGCAGCGGGAGTACGTCCGGGACGGCTGGAACGTCACCGGGGACACGTGTGTCCGCGAGGCCGACGGGTACTTCCGCCATATGGCCCGTGCCGACGACATGATCATCTCCGCCGGGTACAACATCGCGGGCCCGGAGGTGGAGGACGCGCTGCTGCGCCATCCGGACGTGGCCGAGACGGCGGTCGTGGGCCGCCCCGACGAGGCCCGCGGCCAGATCGCGGTGGCCTACACCGTGCTGCGCGCCGGAGCCCGGCGCGACCCCGAGGCGCTGCGCGCCTTCCTCCGCTCGGAACTGGCGCCCTACAAGTGCCCGCGCGAGTTCGTCTTCCTCGACGCGCTGCCCCGCACGGCCACCGGCAAGGTGCAGCGGTTCCGGCTGCGCACCCACGTGACCAGCGGCGATGCCGACGACCTAAAATGATCAACGTGTCCGAGCAACACGCCCCCCGGTCCCTCATCGTCACGCTCTACGGCGCGTACGGCCGCTTCGTGCCCGGCCCGGTGCCCGTCGCCGAGCTGATCCGGCTGCTGGCCGCGGTAGGGGTGGACGCGCCCTCCGTGCGCTCCTCGGTGTCCCGGCTCAAACGGCGCGGCCTGCTGCTGCCGGCCCGCACCGGTTCCGGCGCCGCCGGCTACGAACTGTCCGCCGAGGCACGCCAGTTGCTGGAGGACGGCGACCGGCGCATCTACGCCACCGCGCCCTTCGGGGACGAGGGCTGGGTGCTCGCGGTGTTCTCGGTGCCCGAATCGGAGCGGCAGAAGCGGCACGTGCTGCGCTCCCGGCTCGCCCGGCTGGGGTTCGGCACGGCGGCCCCGGGGGTGTGGATCGCCCCGGCCCGGCTGTACGAGGAGGCGGAGCACACCCTGCGCCGGCTGCGCCTGGATCCGTACGTGGACTTCTTCCGCGGCGAGCACCTGGGCTTCGCGCCGACGGGCGAGGCCGTGGCCCGCTGGTGGGACCTGGCCGCGATCGCCAAGGAGCACGAGCGGTTCCTGGACACGCACGCGCCGGTGCTGCACGCCTGGCAGCGGCGCACCGGCACCCCGCCCGAGGAGGCCTACCGGGACTACCTCCTCGTCCTGGACTCCTGGCGCCACCTGCCCTACACCGACCCGGGCCTGCCCGCCCGGCTGCTGCCCGCCGACTGGCCGGGCGTCCGGTCCGCGGAGGTCTTCCGGGGCCTGCACGAACGGCTGCGGGACGCGGGCGCGGAGTTCGCGGGGCTGTGACCCCCGGCGTCCCCGGGAGCCGGGGCGGCGGTTCTCAGCCGCCGAGCGACAGGCGGGGCCTGGGCGCGTCGGTGCGGCCGGTGCGCGGGGGCCGGCTGCCCGCGCGGTAGGGCGCGGGCCAGCCGGCGCCGGGGCCCTCGTACCCCTGCTCGGCCGCCGCGTGCAGGGTCCAGTGCGGGTCGTACAGGTGCGGGCGGGCCAGTGCGCACAGGTCGGCCCGCCCGGCCAGGATCAGGGAGTTCACGTCGTCCCACGAGGAGATCGCGCCGACCGCGATCACCGGGACGCGCGCCTCGTGCCGGATGCGGTCGGCGAACGGCGTCTGGTACGACCGCCCGAACTCCGGCCGCTCCTCGGCCACCACCTGCCCGGTGGAGACGTCGAGGGCGTCGGCGCCGTGCGCGGCGAACGCCCGGGCGATCTCGACGGCGTCCTCCGCGGTCGTCCCGCCCTCCGCCCAGTCGGTGGCGGAGATCCGGACGGTCATGGGCCGTTCCGCCGGCCACACCGCGCGTACGGCGTCGAAGACCTCCAGCGGGAACCGCAGCCGCCGCTCCAGCGAGCCGCCGTAGGCGTCGGTGCGCCGGTTGGTGAGCGGGGAGAGGAAGCCGGAGAGCAGATAGCCGTGGGCGCAGTGCAGTTCCAGCAGGTCGAAGCCGGCCCGGGCGGCCCGCCACGCGGCGGCGGCGAACTGCTCGCGTATGTCGGTCAGCTGGGCGCGCGAGAGCTGGCGCGGGACCTGGCCGTCCGGCCGGTAGGGCAGCGGCGAGGCGGCCAGGAGCGGCCAGTTGCCGTCGGGCAGCGGCTCGTCCATGCCCTCCCACATCCGCTTCGTGGAGCCCTTGCGGCCGGAGTGCCCGAGCTGCACGCCGATCGCGGTGCCCGGTGCCCGGGTGTGCACGAAGTCGGTGACGCGCCGCCAGGCCTCGGCCTGCCGCCCGGTGTAGAGGCCGGCGCAGCCCGGGGTGATGCGGCCGTCCTCGCTCACACACGCCATCTCGGTCATCACCAGGCCGGCCCCGCCGAGGGCGCGGGCGCCCAGGTGGACGAGGTGGAAGTCGCCGGGGAGGCCGTCGGTGGCGCAGTACGTGTCCATCGGTGACACGACGACCCGGTTGCGCAGGGTCAGGCCGCGCAGCCGGAACGGTGTGAACATCGGGGGTGTGCCGGGCGGGCAGCCGAACTCGCGCTCGACCGCGCCGGTGAAGTGGGCGTCGCGCAGGCGGAGGTTGTCGTGGGTGACGCGGCGGCTGCGGGTGAGGAGGTTGAAGGCGAACTGGCGGGGCGGCTGGCGCAGGTACAGCCGCAGGTTCTCGAACCACTCCAGGCTGGCCCGGGCGGCCCGCTGGGTGGAGGCGACGACGGGCTTGCGCTCCTCCTCGTAGGCCGCCAGTGCCCTGGGGATGCCGGGCTGTTCCTCCAGGCAGGCCACGAGGGCCACGGCGTCCTCCACGGCGAGTTTGGTGCCGGAGCCGATGGAGAAGTGGGCGGTGTGGGCGGCGTCGCCGAGGAGGACGACGTTGCCGTGCGACCAGTGTTCGTTGACCACCGTGCGGAAGGTGGTCCAGGCCGGCCTGTGGGAGCGCAGGGGCCGGCCGCCGAGCGCGTCGGCGAAGATCTTGGCGCAGCGTTCGACGGATTCTCGGGGGGTGATGTCGTCGAACCCCGCCGCCCGCCAGACCTCCTCGCGCATCTCGACGATGACCGTGGAGGCGTCCGGCGCGTACGGGTAGCCGTGCAGCTGCATCACGCCGTGCTCGGTCTCGGCGACCTCGAAACGGAAGGCGTCGAAGGCCAGGCCGGCGGCGAGCCACAGGTAGCGGCAGTGGTGTTCGGCCACCTGGGGGCGGAACACCTGCGCGTAGGCCGCGCGGACGGTGCTGTGGACACCGTCGGCGGCGATGACGAGGTCGTGTCCGGCGGCCAGGACGTCCGGGTGCGGGGCCTCGGTACGGAAGTTGATCCGCACGCCGAGACAGTGGCAGCGGGCGTGCAGGATCTCCAGGAGCCGGCGCCGTCCCAGGGCCGCGAATCCGTGTCCGCCCGAGCGGTGCCGCACGCCCCGGTGCACGACGTCGATGTCCTCCCAGCGGGTGAAGTCCCGGCTGAGGGCCTCGTGGACGACGGGGTCCGCGTGTTCCATGCCGCCCAGGGTCTCGTCGGACAGGACGACGCCGAAGCCGAAGGTGTCGTCCGGGGCGTTGCGTTCCCAGACGGTGACGTCCCGGGCGGGGTCGCGGCGTTTCAGCAGGGCTGCGGCGTAGAGGCCGCCGGGGCCGCCGCCGACGACCGCTATACGCGCGGGCCGGCCGCCCGCGGCCGGTGTCCGCAGGCCGTCGGTGGCCGGTCGCGCGGTTCCCCGCGCCCCTCGGTCCGGTCCGTCCGGGGTCGGCATCACGAGCTCACCTTCCCTGCCACTTCGGCGGGCGCTTCTCCGTGAACGCGGCGTGGAACTCGGCGTAGTCCGCGCCGTTCATGAGGAGGGCCTGGGTGGAGGCGTCCAGTTCCACCGACGCGGCCAGCGGCATGTCCAGCTCGGCCGTCAGCAGGGCCTTCGTCTGGGCGTGGGCCAGGGCCGGGCCGTCGGCCAGGCGGCGGGCGAGGGCCTGGGCGGCCTCGTCCGCGCGGCCCTCCTCGGTCAGTTCGCTGATCAGGCCGATGCGCTCGGCCTCGGGGGCCCGAGCCGGGTCACCGAGCATGAGGAGGCGGGTGGCGTGGCCCAGGCCGACGACCCGGGGCAGCAGATAGGCCGCGCCCATGTCGCCGCCGGAGAGACCGACCCGGGTGAAGAGGAAGGCGAAGCGGGCCGAGGGGTCCGCGATCCGGAAGTCGGCCGCGAGGGCGAGGACGGCGCCGGCGCCGGCGGCGACGCCGTGGACGGCCGCGACCACCGGAAACGGGCATTCCCGGATCGCCCGCACCACCTGGCCGGTCATCCGGTTGAAGTCGAGCAGCTGGGCCGTGTCCAGCGACAGCGTGGCGCCGATGATCTCGTCGACGTCGCCGCCGGAGCAGAAGCCGCGGCCCTCGCCGGCCAGGACGAGGGCGCGCACCGCACGCTCCCGGGACAGCTCGGCGAGCAGGTCGCGCAGGTCGGCGTAGCCGCCGAAGGTGAGGGCGTTGAGCTTCTCGGGACGCGCGAGGGTGACGGTGGCGACCCCGTCGTCGAACCGGACGCGCAGGTGTTCCCAGTCGGCGGTGCGGGCGGCGGAGCCGGTGAAGGGACTCATGACGTGCGGCCTCCTAGGCGGGGCGGTGCCGTACGTTGCTCTTCCTGACGAAGTTATCACCTGTTTGTGACTGTCGTCACGGGTGCGCGACAAGGCGGGGCCGTCGCCCGGGCTCGGAGGCACCGGACGACGCCCGGCGACGGCCCGCGGAGCCGGGCCCGTACCATTTCCCACAGCCGAAAGCAGGACAGCCTGCTCCACGAAACGGACTCACCTTGCCCGAACGCTCCGCCCGACCGGCCTCCTGGCGCATCGCGCTGCCGCACACCACGGCGGCGGTGCCGGTGGCCCGCGCCCTGGTGCGCACCGCGCTCACCGAGGTGGAGCACGTGACCGACTGCGACACGGCGGAGCTGCTCACGGCCGAGCTGGTGGCCAACGCGGTGGAGCACACCGCCGGGCGGGGCCCGATCGAGCTGGTGGTGGAGCTGGCGCCGACCGGCTGCCGGGTCGAGGTGCACGACCCGGACCCCGCGCCGCCCGGCCATCTGACCCGGCCGGTGATCGAGGAGCCCGACGTGTGGGACGAGGGCGGGCGCGGGCTGCTCCTGATCCGCGCCCTGAGTTCCTCGTGCGGGCACCGCCCCACCCCGTCGGGCAAGGCGGTGTGGTTCAGACTGCCTGTGGTTCCCGCTCAGCGGCGTCCGGCGTGACGGCGTCCGGCGCGGCGGTGGCCAGCGTGGAGTGCCGGCGGCCGTAGGCGCCGTAGACCAGCAGGCCGGCCGCGAGGAACACGGCGAACTGGATCCAGGTCCGCCAGCCCGTCTCGTACATCAGGTACAGGCAGAAGCCGACGCCGAGCAGCGGTGCCACGGGGTAGAGCGGCACGCGGAAGCTGCGGGCGAGGCCCGGCTCGCGGCGGCGCAGGGCCATCACGGAGATGTTGACGACGGCCATGATGGCGAGCGTGCCGATGGTGCACAGGTTCATGACTGCGTCGAGGGAGGCGAAGGCCGCCGGGACCGCGAAGACGACGGCGACGATCAGCGTGCCGGCGACGGGCGTGGACGTCCTCGGGGACACCTTCTCGAAGACGGCCGGGACGAGGCCGTCCCGGGACATCGACATCAGGATGCGGGTCTGGCCGTACATCACGGCGAGGACGACGGAGGCGATGGCGACGACCGCGCCGAAGGCGATGACACCGCCGCCGACGGCCGAGCCGGTGACCTCGTTGACGACGTAGGAGAGGGCCGCGGGCCGGCCGGCGACCTGGTCGCCGCCGATGGCGCCGATCGCGGCGACCGCGACGGCGCAGTAGAGCAGGGTGACCAGACCCATGCAGACGAGGATCGCGACGGGCACGTCCCGGCGCGGGTTCTTCGCCTCCTCGCCGGCGGTGGTGATCGCGTCGAAGCCGATGTAGGAGAAGAACGCGGCGGTGGTGCCCGCGCCGATGCCGCCGAGGCCGGCCGGGGAGAACGGGGTGAGGTTGCCGTCCTTGAAGGCGCTGTAGCCGATGGCGCAGAAGGCGAGCAGGATGGCCAGCTTGACGGCGGCCATGGCGGCGGTGGCCCGGGCGCTCTCGCGCACCCCGCGCACGAGCAGCACGGAGGCCATGGCGATGACGATCACCGCGGGGAGGTTCACGGCCCCGCCGTCGCCCGGCCCCGCCGACAGGGCGGCCGGGAGCTGCCAGCCGGTGAGGCTGTGCAGCAGCTCGTTGACGTACTGGCTCCAGCCGACCGCGACGGCCGAGATGGAGATGCCGTACTCCAGCAGCAGGCACCAGCCGACCAGGAACGCGGTGGACTCGCCGAGGCCGGCGTAGGCGAAGGAGTACGAGGAACCGGAGACCGGGATGGCTCCGCCCAGCTCCGCGAAGGAGAAGGCGGTGAAGACGCAGGTCAGCGCGGCGAGGATGAAGGAGACGACGACGGCCGGGCCGGCCTGGGCGACGGAGTCGGAGAGGCCGACGAAGATGCCGGTGCCGACGATGGCGCCGACGCCGAAGCAGATGAGCTGGAAGAGGCCCATGGTGCGCTTCAGGCCGTGCCCCTCGCGGTCGGCGCCGGATTCGGCGACGAGGACGTGCGGGGACTTGATGCGGGGAGCGGGCATGCGGGTGGTGCTCGTTTCTGGTGGTGCGGGCACCCGTCGTACGGGCGCGGCGGCGGCCCCGGAAGGGGTGGCTCCGGGCCGCCGGTCAGGATAAGGCGGGTCAGGCGAGTGTCGCCACCAGCACCGCCTTGATCGTGTGCAGGCGGTTCTCGGCCTCGTCGAAGACGACCGAGTGCGCGGACTCGAACACTTCGTCGGTCACCTCCAGGGCCGTCAGGCCGTGGCGGTCGTGGATCTCCCGGCCGATCTCGGTGCCGAGGTCGTGGAAGGCCGGCAGGCAGTGCAGGAACCTGACGTCGGGGTTGCCGGTGGCGCGCAGGACGTCCATGGTGACGGCGTAGGGGGCGAGGGCGGTGATGCGTTCGCTCCACACCTCCTTGGGCTCGCCCATGGAGACCCAGACGTCGGTGGCCACGAAGTCGGCGCCCGCGACGCCCTCGGCGGTCTCCTCGGTGAGGGTGATGCGGGCACCGCTGGACGCCGCCAGGTCATGGGCGCGGTCGATGATCTCCTGGGCGGGCCAGTAGGCCTTCGGGGCGACTATCCGGACATCCATGCCGAGCAGGGCGCCGGTGACCAGGTAGGAGTTGCCCATGTTGAAGCGGGCGTCGCCGAGGTAGGCGAAGGCGATCTTCCGCAGCGGCTTGGCGCTGTGCTCGGTCATGGTGAGCACGTCGGCGAGCATCTGGGTGGGGTGCCAGTCGTCGGTGAGGCCGTTGTAGACGGGCACGCCGGCGTGCGCGGCCAGCTCCTCGACCTTGGCCTGGCTGTCGCCCCGGTACTCGATCCCGTCGTACATCCGGCCGAGGACCCGGGCGGTGTCCCGCACGGACTCCTTGTGCCCGATCTGCGAGCCGGAGGGATCGAGGTAGGTGGTGTGGGCGCCCTGGTCGGCGGCGGCGACCTCGAACGCGCAGCGGGTGCGCGTCGAGGTCTTCTCGAAGATCAGCGCGATGTTCCTGCCCCGCAGGTACTGGGTCTCGGCCCCGGCCTTCTTGGCGGCCTTCAGCTCGGCGGCCAGCTCGACCAGGCCGCGGAACTCCTCCTCGGTGAAGTCGAGCTCCTTGAGGAAGTGGCGGCCGGCGAGGGCCGTCGGCACTGTCGCCATGGCGGGCGCTCCAGACGTACGACTACGGATGACCCTGAAAGTCTATACGACCTTCCACATTTCTATACGGCGTCTCGTTCCACGGGACAGCTCATGCACCGCGGACCGCCCCGGCCCCGGCCCAGCTCACTGCCCGGGATCTCGATCACCTCGATGCCGCACT
Source organism: Streptomyces sp. NPDC006309 (assembly GCF_040613095.1). NCBI lineage: Bacteria > Bacillati > Actinomycetota > Actinomycetes > Kitasatosporales > Streptomycetaceae > Streptomyces > Streptomyces sp. NPDC006309. The sequence continues at coordinate 347,025 of NZ_JBEXRO010000002.1, forward strand.
TGCGCAGATGGGTGTTGGTGGTCACGTTCCGCTCGTAGGCGACGACGACACCGGGTTCCACGGCGAGGACGTTGCAGCCGTCGTCCCACTGCTCGCGTTCGGCGGCGTGCACGTCCTGGGTGGCGGTCAGCACCCGGATCTCGCCGAGGCCGAGCGCGGCGGCGATCGCGCGGTGCATGTGCTCCGGGGGATGGTCGGTGACCTTCAGCTCCCGCTCGCCGACGCCCGGTTCGATGGTGTACGAGCGGAGCGTGCCGAGGCCCGCGTACTGGGTGAAGGTGTCGCCGTCGACCATGGTCATCACCGTGTCCAGGTGCATGAACGCGCGCCGCTTGGGCATGTCCAGGGCCACGATCGTGCGCGCCGAACCGGCCGCGAACAGCTTGTGCGCGAGCATCTCGACGGCCTGCGGGGTGGTGCGCTCGCTCATACCGATCAGGACGACGCCGCCGCCGAGGACCAGGACGTCGCCGCCCTCGATGGTGGAGGGGTAGTCGGCCTGCCCCCGGGACCAGACGTGAAACGTTTCGTCACGGAACAGCGGGTGGTGCCGGTAGATCGCCTCGAAGTGCACGGTCTCGCGCTGCCGGGCGGGCCAGCGCATGGCGTTGATGGAGACGCCGTCGTAGATCCAGGCGGAGGTGTCGCGGGTGAACAGGTGGTTCGGCAGCGGGCGCAGCAGGAAGTCGTCCAGGTCCATGACGTGGAAGCGGACCGAGGCCGGTTCCGCGTGCGCGTCCAGGAACTCCCGCTTGGTCATGCCGCCGACCAGCGCCTCGGCCAGCTCGGGCGGGGCCATGCCGTCGAAGGCGGCCCGCAGGTGGTCGGTGGCGAGCGGGCCGTATTCCTTCTCGTCGAAGACGCGGTCCAGGACGAGCGTGCGGGCCTCGGGCAGCGCCAGGGTCTCGGCGAGCAGATCCCCGAAGAGGTGGACCTCGACCCCGCGGTCGCGCAGGACGTCGGCGAAGCCGTCGTGCTCGGCGCGCGCCCGGCGCACCCAGAGCACGTCGTCGAAGAGCAGGGCGTCCTTGTTGCTGGGGGTGAGCCTTTTGAGCTCCAGATCCGGCCGGTGCAGGATGACGCGGCGCAGCCGCCCGGCTTCGGAGTCGACGTGGAATCCCATGCCTCCATCCTGACCACGCAGGGCGGGGTTCACCCCCTGCCCGGCCGGATCCGCGTCGGCGTTCTTCGTCACTGCGGCCCCGAGCGGTGCGCGGGGCCGGCTCAGATCGCGGTGCACGGGACCGGCCACCGCCGGATCCGCGGCGGCAGGCTCACCGCCCACCCGCCGGCGGCGAGGACCAGCCGTTCGTCGGCGAGCAGGCCGAGCGCCTCGCGTCCGACGGGGTCCAGGGCGTCGAGGGGCGTCGGCTCCAGGAGGCGCAGGAACGTGCCGACGAGAGCGGGGTGGTCCAGGGTGAGCCGCACGGCCGTGCCCCGCTCCCGGCGGTCCAGGACGGTGACGAAGTCCGGGCCGCGCCGGTGGTAGAGGATGCCGTGGCCGTAGGCCGCCCGCCAGTCCGCCTGCCCGGGGGCGGGCGAGGGGAGCGCGGTGGGCGGCGGCAGGTGGTGCAGCAGGGCGAGGTCGTACGACGGGGTGCCCGCCGCCCGCCAGTCCACGCGCAGGCCGAGGCCCTGGCACTCGCGCAGGAACCGCACCGCCTCCGCGGTCCCGCGCCCGCTTCCGCTCAGGTCCAGGGGCCCGGCCGCCTCCACCCGCTGCCCGGTCCGCCGGTGCGGCACGGTCGCGGCCGGCCCGGTCATCCGGCCCCCTCGGGCAGCCGCACCGGTTCGCCCCAGGTCGGCAGGGACACGTAGGTGGCGCCGTCCCGGAACAGCAGGCCGAGCCGCAGGGCCTCCTCGGCCCAGTCCGCCAGCGCGCCGGACGGCACCTCGTGGCCGTCGGCGGCCAGCAGCCGGTGCAGCGCGGGGACGGTCCGGCCGTCCTCCAGCCGGCGCAGGGCCGCGGCGCGCCAGCCGGTGAAGCGGTGGCCGGCGGGCGGGCGGCCGTGCCGCCGGTCGTGCACCAGCAGGTCCGCGCCGTCCTCCTCGAAGAGCAGCCGGGAGTGCGCGTGCCCGGCCCGCCAGGCGGCCACGGCCTCCCGCAGCCGCCGTTCGACCCGGCCGGTGATGCCCGCCTCCTCGGTGTCGAACAGGTAGACGAGGTCGGTGAGTTCCTCCTCGGGCAGGTCGTAGACGTGCTGGTACATGCCGGCCGGGCGGCGCTTGCCGAAGCCGAGCCGCGGATCGGTGAAGTGGGGGCTGAACCGCTCCAGCTGGATGCGGTGGGCGCCGCTGGGCGGCTGGAGGTGGACCAGGTTCGGGAGCTGGTCGATGACGGGCGTGTAGTCGTCGGCGCTCTCGCCGGGGAAGCCGTACAGCAGGTTCCAGGAACAGGTCAGCGCGTGGTTCTCGCACTCGCGCAGGGTGCGGACGTTACGGGCGCCGGTGACGCCCTTGTCCATGAGGTCCAGGACCCGGCTGCCCAGGCTCTCGATGCCGGGCTGGATGTGCACCGTGCCGGACGCGGCGAGGAGCCGGAGCTGGTCGGCCGTGAGGTTCGACTTGACCTCGTAGTGCAGCCGCAGGTCCCAGCCGCTGCCGGCGACACGGGGCAGGAAGTCGCGGAAGTAGGCCATGCCGATGATGTTGTCGACGGTGACCACGTCGAGGAGGCGGTGGCGGCGCACCAGCCGGTCGATCTCGGCCCACAGCCGCTCCCCCGGCTTGGCCCGGAACTCCATGGCGGTGCCGTTCAGGCCGCAGAAGGTGCAGTGGTGCTTCTCGCCCCACCAGCAGCCCCGGGCTCCCTCCACGACCAGCTTGGGGTGGATGTGCTCCCGGACCGGGGAGGCGTCCAGCGCGGCCTGCCACTGGTCGTAGTCCGGTGAGGGGATGTCGGCGGGGGCCACGGTGCGCCGGGTCTCCGTGTTGGCCCGCGCCGTGCTGCCGTCCCACCAGCACAGGCCGGGCACGTCCGCGGGGGTGGTGCCGTCGGCCAGGTGCCGTAACAGGGCCGGGAAGGCGTACTCGGCCTCGCCGCGGACCACGTGGTCGACGAAGCGGTGGTTGCGGTGCAGGGCGTGGCCCATGGGGCCCTCGCAGTTGCCGCCGCCGAAGACGACCGTCAACTCCGGTCTCCTTCGCTTGAGTTCGCGGGCCAGCGCCAGGGAGGGCACGTTCTGCATGAAGGTGCTGGTGAACCCGACCACGTCCGGCTCGGCCGCCAGCACCTCGGTGGCGCAGGCGTCGACGAAGGGCGCCGCGTAGGGACGCATCGCGACGGCCGTGTCGATGCGGACGTCCCGGCCGGCCGCGTAGTCCCGCAGCCGGGCCAGGCCCCAGCCGGGGTCGTCGTGGAGGACTCCGGAGAAGACCCAGTCGCCCAGGCCGTGGAAGATGCCGTCGCTGCCGACCTCCACACAGTCGCCCGGCAGCAGCCGGCCGCCGGTCCGCTCCAGCAGGAACTCCGCCCAGCGCAGCGACCCGTGGAACTCGGTCACCTCGTCGCCGGGACGCGCCTGCCGCACGATCCGGTGCAGCAGGCCCAGTTGCAGCGAGGGCAGGTCGAGCGGATGCCATGGCATGGTGACGAGGTGGACGCGCATGTTCAGCGGGTCGGCCGCTTCTCCAGGATCGCCGGCCTGCGCGTGGTGCTCTTCGGGTCCTCGCGGACCACCACCTTCTTGATCTCCACGCCCGCCACTCCCCTCACGACCCGCCAACACCCTTGTGCCGCACGGCTGTCCACCGTATGGACAGCATGTGTGCGGCACAAGGGCTTTCTGCGCCGGCCCGCCTACAGACGGGGGTCCACCGGCTCCGACTCCAGCGCCAGCACCCCGAACACCGCCTCGTGCACCCGCCACAGCGGCTCCCCGTCCGCGAGCCGGTCCAGGGCCTCCAGACCGAGCGCGTACTCGCGCAGGGCCAGGGACCGCTTGTGGTTCAGGAACCGCCCCCGCAGCCGGGCGAGGTTGTCCGGCCGGGTGTACTCGGGACCGTAGATGATCCGCAGGTACTCCCGGCCCCGGACCTTGACGCCGGGCTGCACCAGCCGTCCGTCCCCGCCCCGGACCAGCGCGCCGACCGGCTTGACGACCATGCCCTCGCCGCCCCGGCCGGTCATCTCCAGCCACCAGTCGACGCCCGCGCGGACCGACTCCGGGTCACCGGTGTCGACGTAGAGCCGCCGGGTGGTCCGCAGCAGTCCGCTGCCGTCGTGCTCCACCATCCGGTCGATCAGCGCCAGTTGCCCGTCGTGCGGCAGCGCGGCGAGGCTGCGTCCCTGGGCGGCCAGGATCTGGAAGGGGGCCAGCCGGACCCCTTCCAGGCCCTCGGTGGTCCAGCAGTAGCGGCGGTAGGCGGCGGTGAACGCGGCGGCGTCCGCGGCGCGCTCCCGCTGCCGGGCGAGCAGGCCGCCGACGTCGGCGCCGCGCGCGGCCGCCGCCTCCAGAGCGGCGAGCGCGTCCGGGAACACCGCGCCGGAGGCCGCGCCCACCGCCGCGTACTGGCTGCGCAGCAGCCCGGCGGCCTTGAGCGACCAGGGCATCAGCTCGGCGTCCACCAGCAGCCAGTCCGTGCCGAGTTCGTCCCACAGCCCGGCGTCCGTGACCGCCGAGCGCAGCCGGCCGAGGATCTCCTCCGTCATCGTCGCGTCGTCGAAGAACGGCCGCCCGGTACGGGTGTACAGCGAGCCCGTCGGCCCCGCCCCGGCGCCGAAGCGGGTGCGGGCGACGTCCGCGTCCCGGCACACCAGGGCCACGGCCCGCGAGCCCATGTGCTTCTCCTCGCACACCACCCGCGCGACCCCGTCCCGCGCGTACTGCGCGAACGCCTCCCGAGGGTGCTCCAGGTAGCCGTCCACCGCCGAGGTGGCCGTCGGCGCCATGGTCGGCGGCAGGTAGGGCAGCAGGCGCGGGTCGACCGCGAAGCGGCTCATGACCTCCAGGGCCGCCGCCGCGTTCTCCTCCCGGACCGCCACCCTGCCGGCGTGCCGGGTCTCCACGGCCCGGCGGCCGTGCACGTCCGCCAGGTCCAGCGGCCGGCCGTCGTGCCCGCCGGGCGCCTCGGAGCGCAGCGGCCTCGCCGGCTCGTACCAGACCCGCTGCGCAGGTACGTCGACCAGCTCGCGTTCCGGCCAGCGCAGCGCGGTCAGCTTGCCGCCGAAGACGGCGCCGGTGTCCAGGCAGATGGTGTTGTTGAGCCAGGTCGCCTCCGGGACGGGAGTGTGCCCGTAGACCACGGCCGCCCGGCCCCGGTAGTCCTCCGCCCACGGATAGCGCACCGGCAGCCCGAACTCGTCGGTCTCCCCGGTGGTGTCGCCGTACAGGGCGTGCGAGCGGACCCGGCCCGAGGTGCGGCCGTGGTACTTCTCCGGCAGACCGGCGTGGCAGACCACGAGCCGGCCGCCGTCCAGGACGTAGTGGCTGACCAGTCCGTCGATGAACTCCCGCACCTCCGCGCGGAACTCCTCGCTCTCGCCCCGCATCTGCTCGACGGTCTCGGCGAGTCCGTGCGTGTGCCGGACCGTGCGGCCCTTGAGATGGCGGCCGTACTTGTTCTCGTGGTTGCCGGGGACGCAGAGGGCGTTGCCCGACTTCACCATCGACATCACGCGGCGCAGCACGCCGGGGCTGTCCGGGCCGCGGTCGACCAGGTCGCCGACGAACACCGCGGTACGGCCCCCGGGGTGCACGCCGTCGGCGTACCCCAGCTCGGCGAGCAGTGACTCCAGTTCGGCCGAGCAGCCGTGGACGTCGCCGATGATGTCGAAGGGACCGGTGAGGTGGGTCAGGTCGTTGAAGCGCTTCTCGGTGACGACGGTGGCGTTCTCCGCCTCCTCCACGCCGCGCAGCACGTGCACCTTGCGGAAACCCTCGCGCTCCAGCCCGCGCACGGAGCGGCGCAGTTCGCGGATGTGCCGCTGGATGACCCGGCGGGGCATGTCGGCGCGGTCCGTGCGGGCTGCGTTGCGCTCGGCGCACACCTCCTCCGGCACGTCCAGCACGATGGCGATGGGCAGCACGTCGTACTTCTTCGCCAGTTCGATCAGCTGCCGCCGGCTGTCCTGCTGCACGCTGGTGGCGTCCACGACGGTGCGGCGGCCGGCGGCCAGCCGCTTGCCGGCGATGTAGTGCAGGAGGTCGAAGGCGTCGCCGGAGGCGCTCTGGTCGTTCTCGTCGTCGCTGACCAGGCCGCGGCAGAAGTCGGAGGAGATCACCTCGGTCGGCTTGAAGTGCCGGCGGGCGAAGGTGGACTTGCCCGAGCCGGACGCGCCGACGAGGACGACCAGCGAGAGGTCGGTGACGGGCAGCACCCGTCCCGTGCGGGTCTCGGTCATGCGGCCTTCACCTCTTTCTTGTCGTCCTTCTTCTCGTCTTTCTTGTCGTCCTTCTTCTCGTCCGTGGCGGTCGTGAGGGTGAACACGGCCATCTGGGTGGGGGGCCCGACCTCGGGGTCGTCCGGTCCGACCGGGGTGAAGGCGAGGTCGTAGCCGTGCCGTCCGGCCACGGCCGCCGCCCAGGCGCGGAACTGCTCACGGGTCCACTCGAAACGGTGGTCGCCGTGCCGGACGTGCCCGGCGGGCAGGGTCTCCCAGCGGACGTTGTACTCGACGTTCGGGGTGGTCACCACGACCGTGCCGGGGCGCGCGTGGCCGAACACGGCGTACTCCAGGGCGGGCAGCCGGGGCAGGTCGAGATGCTCGATCACCTCGCTGAGCACGGCGGCGTCATAGCCCTTGAGCCGGTTGTCGGTGTAGGCCAGCGAACCCTGGACGAGCTTGACGCGGGACGCCTCCCGCTCCCCCATGCGGTCGGCTTCAGCCTGCGGGAGGCGATGGTCAGGGCCCGCACGGACACGTCGACCCCGACCACCTCGGTGAACCGCACGTCCTTCAGCAGCTCCTGCACCAGCTGGCCCTGCCCGCAGCCGAGGTCGAGAACGCGGGCGGCGCCGCGGTCACGCAGGACGGCGAGGATCGCCTCCCGGCGCTGGACGGCGAGCGGGGCCGGCTTCTCCTCGGCCTGCGCGCCGGTGTCCTGCGGGACCGCGTTGTCGATGTCCTCGACCGCGCTGTCGTCGGCCTCGGCCAGCCGCACCAGTTCCAGCCGCTCCCGCGCCTGCCGGGTCAGCGACCAGCGGCGGGAGAGATAGCGGCTGGTGATCAGCTCCTGCTCCGGGTGCCCGGCCAGCCAGCCCTCGCCGGCCCGCAGCAGTTTGTCGACCTCGTCGGCGGAGACCCAGTAGTGCTTGGCGTCGTCGAGCACCGGCAGCAGGACGTACAGGTGGCGCAGCGCCTCGGCGAGGGTCAGGGTCCGCGCCTGAAGGTCGAGCCGGACGTACCGCGAGTCGCCCCACGCGGGGAACTCGGTGTCCAGGGGCACCGGGTCGGCGGTCACGTTCCAGCCGAGGGGCTCGAAGAGGCGCCGTACGAGGGAGGCGCCGCCGCGGGCCGGCAGGACCGGTATCCCGACGCGCAGGGGCAGCGGCGTGGCCGCCCGCTCCGGGCGGGCCGCGCACACCCCGCGCAGGGCGCTGGAGAACACGTTGCTCAGCGCGACCGCGAGCAGCGAGGAGGCCGCGTAGGGGCGGTCGTTGACGTACTGCGCGAGGGCCGCGTCGGGTGCGCCGCCGCGGCCCTTGCCCTTCCCCCGCCTGACCAGGGCGACGGTGTCGATCTCCAGCAGGAGCGCGGCCGTGCAGCGCTCGGCGTCCGCCTCGGGGTAGAACACGTGCGCCGTGCCGTACGAGGTGGAGAACGCCTGCGCCTTGCCGGGGTGCTTGTGCAGCAGGTACCCCAGGTCGGTGGCCGGGCTGCCGGGCGCACCGGTGGTGGAGATCGTCACGAACATGCTGCCGAGTCTCCCGGGCCCGGGCCCCTGTGACCAGAGGTTTTCCGCACCCCGGCGGCCGGCCGGGGCGCCCGCAGCGGGCCGCCTGGGCGCACAGGTGTGCGGTGTGATCTCCGTTATGGCCCCCGCACCCCGGAGCTGGTGAACTGATGGCTCGTCAACTGACCAATGACAGAAGGGGGAACCATGACCATCGGCCAGGGAGTCCGGGTGCGCGGGAGAGCCGCCGCCGTCGTGGCGGCCGGCGCCGTCCTGGGTGCGGGGGTCCTCGCGACCGCTCCGGCCCGGGCGGCCACGCCGACATCCGCCGCGCGGGTGGCGCGCGCCGCCGCGGCGGCGCCGCAGGTGCAGGCCCAGGGTGCGTACGCGATGGACGTGGCCACCGGCAAGCAGCTCTTCGGCAAGGCGCCGGACGGGCAGCTGCGGACCGGCTCCACCACGAAGATCATGACGGCGCTCGTGGTGCTGTCCCAGCGGAATGTGGACCTCGACCGCAAGGTGAGGATCAGGAAGGAGTACACGGACTACGTCATCGACCCGGTGACCCACGCCCAGCGCTACTCCAGCGCGAACCTGATCCTCGGCGACTCGATGACGGTGCGCGACCTGCTGTACGGGCTGCTGCTCCCCTCGGGCTGCGACGCGGCGTACGCGCTCGCCGACACCTACGGCACGGGCACCACGACGGCTCAGCGCACCAGGTCCTTCGTCGCCAAGATGAACGCCAAGGCCCGTGAACTCGGCCTGACGAACACCCACTTCGACGGCTTCGACGGGGTGTCCAACGGCAAGAACCACGCCTCGCCGCGTGATCTGGCCAAGCTGGCCGGGACGGCGCTGAAGAACAGGACGTTCAAGGCGGTCGTCGGCAGGAAGGTCTACGGCGACATGAAGTCCTACCGGCCCGGCGGCGGGACGCACGCGATGAACCCGTGGAAGAACACCAACACGCTGCTCGGCTCCTACCGGGGCGCGATCGGCGTGAAGACCGGCTCGGGGCCGGAGGCGAAGTTCTGCCTGGTGTTCGCCGCGACCCGCGGTTCGAAGACCGTGGTGGGCGCCGTGCTCGCCGACACCTCGGTGGACCAGCGGGTCAAGGACGCGACGAAGATCCTGGACTACGGCTTCGCCCGGCGCGGCTGAGCAGGGCCGGGGGGATCGCCCGATCCTCCCGGCACCGGCCGGCCCCAGGGCCGGGCGATCCCCCCGAGCACAGGCCGGCTCCCCGGAACCGGGCCGGGCCGTCGGGCCTTTGCGACCCCTACGACAGCTGCGACTGGACCTGGGAGGAGATCAGCTCCAGGTGGTCCAGGTCGTCGAGGTCCAGCACCTGGAGGTAGATCCGCCGCGAGCCGATCGCCGCGTACCGGCCGATCCTGTCGACGACCTCGGCCGGGGAACCGGCCAGTCCGTTGGCCTTCAGCTCGTCCACCTCGCGGCCGATGACGGCGGCCCGCCGGGCCACCTCCCGGTCGTCCCTGCCGACGCAGACCACGAGCGCGTTCGAGTACGTCAGGTCGTCCGCGTCGCGGCCGGCCTCCACCGCGGCGGCCCGCACCCGGCCGAACTGCCGCTCACTGTCCTCGATCGAGGCGAACGGGATGTTGAACTCGTCGGCGTACCGGGCGGCGAGCCGGGGCGTACGCGTCGCGCCGTGACCGCCGATGAGCACCGGGACCTTCCGCTGGGCGGGCTTGGGCAGCGCGGGCGAGTCGGTGAGGTCGTAGTACGTGCCGTGGAAGTCGAAGGTCTTGCCGGCCTCGGTCGCCCACAGCCCGGTGACGATCGCCAGCTGCTCCTCCAGCCGGGCGAACCTCTCCTTCGGGAACGGGATGCCGTACGCCTTGTGCTCCTCCTCGAACCAGCCCGCACCCAGGCCCAGTTCGACCCGGCCGCCGGACATCTGGTCGACCTGGGCGACCTGGATGGCGAGCACGCCGGGCAGCCGGAAGGTGCCGGCCGTCATCAGGGTGCCGAGGCGGATGCGCTTGGTCTCACGGGCCAGGCCGGCCAGCGTGATCCAGGCGTCCGTGGGACCGGGCAGGCCGTGCACGCTGCCCATGCGGAGATAGTGGTCGGAGCGGAAGAAAGCGTCGAAGCCGAGGTCCTCGGTGGCCTTGGCCACGGTGAGCAGGGTGTCGTAGGTGGCGCCCTGCTGGGGCTCGGTGAAGATTCGAAGGTCCATACACCTATCCTGCACGCCACGGGGCGCGCCGACCGCGCCGGTACCGACCGGCAGGGCCGTCCGCGGTCGGGTGAGCACCCGTCCGGACCCGCCGTCCGTTCGTCCTGCCCGCGGCGCTCGTGCCGCTCGCCGTCACAGGGCGCCGGAGGGGCTGCTGCTCTCGTTGCCGCTCTCCCGTAACACCTCCTCCCGGGCCGCCAGTTTGCGCAGCATCTCCCGGACGCGGTCGCGGGACTCGTCGGCCGCGTCGATGGCCTCCATGCACTGCCAGTACGTCGTCTCGTCGGCCGCGGCGCTGGCCATGCCGACCAGGGCTATGCCGACCTCGCCGAGCAGGCCGCCGAGGCAGAGCAGAGTCTCGCGGGCGTCGGCCAGTTCGGTGAGCTGGGCGGCGCGCAGGTCGCCGGGGTCGAGTTCGGGCGGGTCCAGGACGCCGCAGCCCCGGCCCGCCAGCTCCGTCAGCCCCAGCGCCTCGCCGCGCAGCTCCGGCGGACCGGAGACCGCGAGGCGGCTGCCGATCGCCTGCGCCAGGGCCTGCGCCTGCCAGACCTCCGCCATCATCTCCGCCGCGTCGACGCCGCCCGCCAGCGCACGCCTGCTCGTGAGGATGAGCCGTACCGCGTCCATCCGGTGCCCCCGTCCGTCCTCCGTGCGCTGTCGCGCCTCTTCTGGGACTCTCAGTTACCCACTACCCAGCGTGAGGGGATCCGGATCGAAAAGCTAGAGGAAGACGGAAATTGTGGACAACAATTCGGATTCGGCGGGCTTTTTGACTCCGGAGAGTAATAATGGAATCTAGGACTCCGGTTGTTGCTCCTCCGGCCCCGGGACCGGGAAGCGGTGTTCGTTCCGGTCGATCTTCGCGGCCAGCGCCGCCAGCGGGTCGATGCGCAGGACCTCGCACAGTTGCAGCAGATAGGCCAGCACGTCGGCGACCTCGTCGGTGACCCGGTGCGCGGTGTCCGGGTCCGCCATCACCCCGGCGGACTCCTCCGGGGTCAGCCACTGGAAGATCTCGACCAGTTCGGAGGCCTCCACCGAGAGGGCGGCGACGAGGTTCTTGGGGGTGTGGAAAGGCTGCCAGTTGCGTACGGCGGCGAACTCGGCCAGCCTGCGCTGGAGTCCGGCGAGGTCAGGATGTTCTGTCACGGGTTCATGTGTACCACCGTGACGTCCGGGGTTCCCGTGGCCCACGAGGCGTCGCTCACCGCGGCCACGCACCGGATGTGCCCGCGTCCGCCCATCCGCGCGGCCAGCCCCAGCAGTTCCCCGCGCTGCACCGGATCCAGGCCGCGGTCGAAACCGTCGGCCAGCACCGTGAGGGTGCGCAGGGCGTCGGGCACCTCGCCCGGGGCGTCCACCGCCAGGACGCCGGGTCCGGTCAGCAGCACCAGCGTCAGCGCGAGATAGCGCAGTTCGCCGTCGCCGAGCCGGGCGAGTCCGGTGCGCAAGCCGTCGCCGCGGTCGAGCACCGCCCGGACCGTGCCGTCCGGCAGCGGCTCGGCGACCAGGTCGGCCACCGGTCCGGCGCAGCCCGCGTGCAGCGCCTCGACCAGCTGGGCGTGCCGGCGGCCGCACTCCGCGCGCGTACGCCACAGCACGTCGGCGAGGTTGTCGCAGCCGGACAGCAGCCGGCCCGAGCCCAGGGGGACGGGGGCGCGCATGGACGCGGGGCGGGGGTCGCAGGGGAAGACGGAGCGCAGGGCGACGACCATCTGCTCGGCCGCGGCCAGCACATGGCGCTGCCCGTCCGTCTTGCCGGCCACGCGCAGCGGCAGCAGGGCGGTGCCGAGGCGGTCGTCGGGGAGCGGGGCGCGGGTCACGGGGGCGGACCCCGCGGTGTGCCAGGCCGCCTGGACGGTACGGCGGCCGGGGTCGCGCAGGGCGGTCTCCAGCAGGACGACTCCGCGCGCGGTCAGCCGCTCCCCCACGATGCGCAGCTCGGGCTCGGCCTGTACGGCGATGTCCAGCCGGACCGGGCCCTGCGCGCCGTCGGCCGTACACCCGATCCGGAAGCCCCGCCGTCCCCCGGCGTCGGGGCGCGCGCGTTCCGGTACGCGGGCGGCGGGGTCCGGGAACGCCTCGGCGAGCTGGGCGCCGCCGCCGAGCCGTGCGAGGGCCTCGTAGGCGGCCAGCGCGCTCGTCTTGCCGGACCCGCTGGGCCCCGCGAACAGGGTGACCGGCCCCAGCGGATACCCGGCGCCGCGGTGTCCGGCGAAGGCCGACAGCCGCAGCTCGGTGATCCGGGCGCGGACATCGAGGGGCGGGCGGGAAGGCGCGGGAACGGTCCCGGCGGGTGCGGCGACCGCCGGGAGGTCGGCGGACACGGGAGGCACGGCCATATGCGGACCGTAGGACTCCGCCCGACCGGCGAACCGTTTCCCCACCACCCGGTTCCCACGAACGAGCGACCACCGGCTCCCCGCCGCCCACCGGGCAGTGCTGGAACACCTGCGGTGGAAGGGGGCGGCAGAACAGCCAGGGGCAGGCTGCGCACGCCGACGACTCCGCCCGAACGACTGACGTCCACCTCACGGCGAAAGTCCCCCCGGCCCGGAGCCCACGGGCGGAACCCGACCCGCGCCCCGGGAGTTCGGGCAACGGCAGCCCACAGCCGGCGTCCGGCTCAGACCGGGAATCCACCGGGCCCGGGCCCAACAGGCGGCATCCGACGCACGGCTGGGGCTCCATCGGACCGGAGCCCGGCAAGTGGCATCCGGCTCACGGCCGGCAATCCGCCAGACCCAGCCCCACAGGCGGCGGCGCCCAGCTCGCGACGAACCTCCCGCCGCACCGGAGCCCACGGGCGGCAACCCGCTTCCGGACCGGGAATCCGCCCCACCTGGGCCCAACGGGCGGCACCCGACCCGCGGCCGGGGCACTGCGGTCCGGAACCCCGCAAGTGGCATCCGGCTCACGGCCGGCAATCTGCCAGACCCAGCCCCACAGGCGGCGGCGCCCAGCTCGCGACGAACCTCCCGCCGCACCGGAGCCCGCGGGCGGCAACCCGCTTCCGGACCGGGAATCCGCCCCACCTGGGCCCAACGGGCGGCACCCGACCCAAGGCCGGGGCTTCCTCGGGCCGGAGCCCGGCAGGCGAACCCGACACGCGCCCCGCGAGTCCCGCCGGGCCGAGGCCCGCAAGTGGCGTCCGGCTCACGGCCGGGGATCTGCCGGGCCCCGGACCCAACGGGCGGCACCCGACCCACAGCCAGGCCTCCACCGGCCCGGAACCCGCAGGCGGAACCCGACACGCGCCCCGCGAGTCCCGCCGGCCCCGGCCGGCGCAAGTGGCGCGGCGGGAGTTCCGCCGGAACGGCACCGCAGGCGGCGTCCGGCGAGGTTCCGGCGGGCCGGGGCCGCAGACCACCCCAGCCCGTGGGCCGACCCAGGCCGCAAGCCAACCCAGCCCGCAGACCAACCCAACCCGTAAGTCAGCCCAGGCCACAAACCAACCCAGCCCGCAGGCCAACCCGGCCCGTGGGTCAGACCGCGCCCTCCATCAGGCCGCTGACCTCCGTGCCGGGCGGGGTGAGCAGGAAGACGTTGCGGTCGACGCGGTGCATGCCGCTGCCCAGGCCGAACACGACGCCCGTGCTGAAGTCGAGGACGCGCTTGGCGACGTCCCCCTCCGCTCCGGACAGGTCGAGCAGGACCGGCGATCCCGCCATCAGCGTCTCCGCGACCTCGCGGGCGTCCGCGAAGACGTTGACCCGCAGGACCACGAACCGGCGCCGGGTCTCCGTCTCGGCGTCGGGCAGTGAGCGGTGGCTCACCGCGGAGGGCCAGGCGTCCCGGCCCCGCAGTGGCACGACCTGGGCGAGCCCCTCCCACTGTTCATCGGTGACGTCGTAACGGCTCACCGGCTCCCCCTGACCTGACTCGCTTGCGATCCGTGCACCAGGCAATTCTTACGCCAAGTCACCTGTTCGGCCCAACAGCGACACGGTCCGCGACCGGCCCGGACCCCGATCCGGGTCCTTTCTCGCGTCAGATATGCGCATACGCCCGATTCTTACCGGGCTCATACCCGACTCTTCACCGCCCTCCATGCTCCGCTCACCGGTGACCGCTAGCGTTCGGTGCCGTGCACTTGGCAGAAAAACAACAGGTGGCACCCGCTCCGCGGGCCGTGCGCACGGAAGCCCCGGACAGTCCCGCGCAGTGGCACCGTGTGCTGACCCTGCTCGCCGACGTGAGCCTGTTCATCGGCACGCGGTCGGTGTGGACCCAGGCGGCCACGCACCGGCTGGTCCTCGCGGGGGTCATCTCGGTCTGCTACGCCGCGATCCTGGTGACCGGAGTGCTCGCCCTGACGGTCCGCCGGACGCGTTCGCTGGCCCGCCTGGACCTGGTGGTGCTGGTGACCGCGGTGACCCTCGTGCTGTGCGCGTGGGCACTGAACCACGCCGGCGGCGACGAGGCGGTCCTCACCACGCAGGCGGCGCGGGAACTGGCCGGTGGCCACGCCGTGTACGGGCAGCCGTGGCCCTGGCTGTTCCACGGCCCGGGCGTCGCGCTCACCCCGACGGCCGACGGCGGGTACGACCTGACGTACGGCTATCCCCCGCTGGCCCCGCTGCTCAGCGTGCCGTTGCTGTGGCTGGGCCACGGCGGCGCCCCGGCGACGGCGGCGGCCACGGCGGCGCTGATCGCGGGCGCGGTGACACTGTGGCGGCTGCTGCCGGTGCCGTGGCGCTCGGCGGCGACAATGGTCTGCCTGGGGTTCGGTTTCCTGCCGGCGTACGCCCGTCAGGGCTATCCGGCGATCATCGGCCTGGTCCTGCTGATTCCGGTGGTGGTGCGCTGGCCCCGGCTCGGCGCGCACGGCCGGCTGGGCGCGGCCGGGGTGGCGCGGGCGGTGTGTCTGGGCGCGGCGTGCGCGGCCCAGCAGCTGCCGTGGTTCGTCACGCCGTTCCTGCTGGCCGGGTTGTACGCCGTGCGCCGCGGCGAACTGGGCGGGCGGCGGGCGGCGCGGGTGGTGCTGCGGATCACCGGTATCGCGGTACTCACCTGGCTGCTGATCAGCACGTACTTCATCGTGAGCGAGCCGGGGCCGTGGCTGCGGGGCGTCGCCCTGCCGCTGACGCAGGGTGCCGTGCTGCACGGCCAGGGCCTGGTGGGCGTCTCGCTGTACTTCACCCACGGCAGCGACCGGCTCGACTGGTACGGCCACGCGGGCATACTGCTCGCCCTGGCCCTGCTGGCGCTGTCCGTGCTCTTCGTGCGGCGGCTCGGACCGGCCATGACGGTGCTGCCGTGGTGCGCGTTCTATCTCGCGACCCGGTCGCAGGACGGCTACTACCTGATGATGACCCCGCTGTGGCTGGCGGCGGCGGTCACCGTGCCCCTGCCGGAGTTCGCCCGCGCCTGGCAGCCGCGGCCCCGCCCGCTGGCCGGTCCGCGCCGCCGGACCGCCCTGGCCGCGACCGCCGCCCTGCTGCTGACGCCCGCGCTGGTGAGCGCGGCGCTGGCGGCGACGGGGCGGCCGCCGCTGCGGATGGACGTCGCGGCGACCCGGCGCACCGCGCCGTACAGCGTGTCCCGGCTGACCCTGCGGGTCGCCAACACCGGCGGTGACGCGCTGACCCCGCACTACATGCTGACCACCGGCCAGGGCATGAGCCGCTACTGGTCACTGGTGCGCGGCCCGGCCACCATCGCCGCGCACAGCACGGCGATGGTCGAACTGCGCGCCCCCTCCGGCACGTTCACGGTGTCGTCGAAGAAGACGGCCGGCCTGCGGCTGCGCGCCTTCACGGCGGACCCGCAGACGCTGTCCACCCGGGACGTACGGCGCGCGGAGCTGGGCCTCGGGTCCCCGCCCCGCTGAGCCGGAGCGCGGCCGGCGCCCGGCGTGCCGGGTCCGCGGGGCGTACCGTCCCGGGCGGGAGAGGCGCCGGTCACCACCGCAAGGGGAGAAACCTCACAGCCCGTGCGCCGCCCCCGCTTGTGCGGCCTGCCCTAGCATCCAGCCATGACGGTCCTGCCTGACGACGGGCTCTCACTGGCCGCCGAGTTCCCTGACGCGACACATGAGCAGTGGCAACGCCTGGTCGAGGGCGTACTGCGCAAGTCGGGCAAGGAAGTCTCGGGCGCGGCAGCTGAGGACGCCCTGTCCACGACGCTGGAGGACGGGCTGCGCACCCGGCCCCTGTACACCGCGCGCGACAGCGCGCCCGACCCCGGCCTGCCGGGCTTCTCCCCGTTCGTGCGGGGCAGCCGCCCCGAGGGCTCCCTCGCGAACGGCTGGGACGTACGGCAGCGGCACGCGGCACTCGGCGACGGCACGGCGCACGCCGTGCTCGCCGACCTGGAGAACGGCGGTACCTCCCTCTGGCTGGTGCTCGGTGAGGGCGGCATCCCCCTCTCCGAGCTGGACCGCGCCCTGGACGGCGTCTACCTCGACCTGGCGCCGGTCGTCCTGGACGCGGGCCGCGACACCCAGGCGGCCGCGGAGGCGCTGCTGCGGCTGTACGCGCGCCGGGGTGTCGCCCCGGAGGCCGTGCGCGGCAACCTGGGCGGCGACCCGCTGGGCCACGAGGCCCGTACCGGCACCGCGCTGGACTTCGCGTCGTTCGCCGCGCTGGCCGCGCGCTGCGCCGAGTCGTACCCGGGCCTGCGCGCGCTGACCGTGGACGCGCTGCCGTACCACGAGGCGGGCGGCTCGGCCGCGCAGGAACTGGGTGCCTCGCTCGCCACCGGCGTGGCCTACCTGCGGGAGCTGACCGAGGCCGCGCTCGGGATCGAACAGGCCGTGGGGCAACTGGAGTTCCGGTACGCGGCCACCGCCGACCAGTTCCTGACCATCGCCAAGCTGCGCGCCGCGCGCCGGCTGTGGGCGCGGGTCGCCGAGGTGTGCGGGGCGCCGGACGCGGGCGCGCAGGTGCAGCACGTGGTGACCTCGCCGGTGATGATGTCCCGCCGTGACCCGTGGGTGAACATGCTCCGCACGACCGTCGCGACGCTCGCCGCGGGAGTGGGCGGCGCCGACTCCGTGACCGTGCTGCCGTTCGACCACGCGATCGGACTGCCGGACGCGTTCGCGCGGCGGATCGCCCGCAACACCTCCTCCATCCTGATCGAGGAGTCCCACCTGGCCCGGGTCATCGACCCGGCGGGCGGCTCCTGGTACGTCGAGCGGCTGACGGACGAACTCGCCGAGTCCGCCTGGCAGTTCTTCCGGTCGGTCGAGCGGGACGGCGGCCAGGCGGCCGTGCTGCGCTCGGGCCGGCTGCGCACCGACCTGGCGACGACCTGGGCCGAGCGCTCCAAGCGGCTCGCCAAGCGCCGTGAACCCATCACCGGGGTCAGCGAGTTCCCGCTGCTGTCGGAGAAGCCGGTGGAGCGCGCACCCGCACCCGAGCCGCCGTCCGGCGGCCTGCCGCGGGTGCGCCGCGACGAGGCGTACGAGGAACTGCGGGCCCGCTCCGACGCCCACCTCGCGGCGACCGGCGCCCGGCCCCGGATCTTCCTGGCCACCCTCGGCTCGCCCGCCGAGTACACCGCGCGCTCGTCCTTCGCCGCCAACCTCTTCCAGGCGGGCGGCATCGAGACGGTCACCGAGGGCCGCTTCGAGGACAGCGGCGCGAGCGAGGCCGTACTGTGCTCCAGCGACGCCGTCTACGCCGAACGGGCCGCCGAGACCGCCCGGTCGCTGCGTGCGGCGGGTGCCCGGCACGTGACCCTGGCGGGCCGGCCGGCCGACCACGACGGCATCGACTCCTACGTCCACGCGGGCTGCGACGCCGTGACCGTGCTGTCCGCGACCCTCGACCGCATGGGAGTGTCCTGATGGGAATCCCCGACTTCTCCGGCATCGAGCTGGGGACCCCGGTCGCCGGCGGAAACGACGACGCGTGGCGGGCGGCCGTCGAAGACGCCACCGGTGGCGCGCCGCCGGTGTGGGAGACCCCGGAGGGCATCGGGGTCAAGCCGCTGTACACCGGACGGGACCTGGAGGGCCTGGACTTCCTGGGCACCTACCCGGGTATCGCGCCGTACCTGCGCGGCCCGTACCCGACGATGTACGTCAACCAGCCCTGGACGATCCGCCAGTACGCGGGCTTCTCCACCGCCGAGGAGTCCAACGCGTTCTACCGGCGCAACCTGGCGGCGGGCCAGAAGGGCCTGTCGGTCGCCTTCGACCTGCCCACGCACCGCGGGTACGACAGCGACCACCCGCGCGTGACCGGTGACGTCGGCATGGCGGGCGTGGCCATCGACTCGATTCTCGACATGCGTCAGCTGTTCGACGGCATCCCGCTGGACCGGATGACCGTGTCGATGACGATGAACGGCGCCGTGCTGCCGGTGCTGGCGCTGTACATCGTGGCGGCGGAGGAACAGGGCGTACCGCCCGAGAAGCTGGCCGGGACCATCCAGAACGACATCCTCAAGGAGTTCATGGTCCGCAACACCTACATCTATCCGCCGAAGCCGTCGATGCGGATCATCTCCGACATCTTCGCGTACACCTCGCAGCGGATGCCCCGCTACAACTCCATCTCCATCTCCGGCTACCACATCCAGGAGGCCGGCGCGACGGCCGACCTGGAGCTGGCGTACACCCTCGCCGACGGCGTGGAGTACCTGCGTGCCGGGCGGGAGGCGGGCCTGGACGTGGACGCGTTCGCGCCCCGGCTGTCGTTCTTCTGGGCGATCGGCATGAACTTCTTCATGGAGGTCGCCAAGCTGCGGGCGGCGCGGCTGCTGTGGGCCAGGCTGGTCGCGCAGTTCGACCCGAAGAACGCCAAGTCGCTGTCGCTGCGCACCCATTCGCAGACGTCGGGCTGGTCGCTGACCGCGCAGGACGTCTTCAACAACGTCACGCGCACGTGTGTGGAGGCGATGGCCGCGACCCAGGGCCACACCCAGTCGCTGCACACCAACGCCCTGGACGAGGCGCTCGCGCTGCCGACCGACTTCTCGGCGCGCATCGCCCGCAACACCCAGCTGCTCATCCAGCAGGAGTCGGGCACCACCCGGGTCATCGACCCGTGGGGCGGCAGCGCCTACGTGGAGCGCCTCACCTACGACCTCGCGCGCAAGGCCTGGGCGCACATCCAGGAGGTCGAGCAGGCCGGCGGCATGGCGCAGGCCATCGACGCCGGCATCCCGAAGCTGCGCGTGGAGGAGGCGGCGGCCCGCACCCAGGCACGCATCGACTCCGGGCGGCAGCCGGTGATCGGCGTCAACAAGTACCGCGTCGAGACCGACGAGCAGATCGACGTCCTCAAGGTCGACAACTCCTCCGTACGCACCCAGCAGATCGAGAAACTGCGGCGGCTGCGCGCGGAACGGGACGAACAGGCATGCCGGGACGCCCTGGACGCGCTCACCCGGGCCGCCGAGGGCACCGAGAACCTGCTGGAGCTGGCCGTGCGCGCGGCCCGCGCCAAGGCGACCGTGGGCGAGATCTCCGACGCCCTGGAGAAGGTGTACGGGCGGCACGCCGGCCAGATCCGTACGATCTCCGGCGTGTACCGCAACGAAGCAGGCCGGTCCCCGTCCGTGGACCGCACCCGTGCCCTGGTGGAGGCTTTCGAGGAGGCCGAGGGGCGCCGGCCGCGCATCCTGGTCGCCAAGATGGGCCAGGACGGCCACGACCGCGGCCAGAAGGTGATCGCGACCGCCTTCGCCGACCTCGGCTTCGACGTCGACGTCGGCCCGCTGTTCCAGACGCCGGAGGAGGTCGCCCGGCAGGCGGTGGAGGCGGACGTGCACGTGGTCGGCGTGTCCTCGCTGGCCGCCGGTCATCTCACCCTCGTCCCCGCGCTGCGCGAGCAGCTCGCCGAGGAGGGCCGCGAGGACATCATGATCGTGGTCGGCGGGGTGATCCCGCCGCAGGACGTGCCGACCCTGCTGGAGATGGGCGCCACGGCCGTGTTCCCGCCCGGGACGGTGATCCCGGACGCGGCCCACGACCTGGTCGAGAAGCTGTCGGCCGACCTCGGCCACACCCTGTAGCGCCGATGGCAGCGATCGGTCTCGACACGTATGTGAAGGGTGTCCTCGACGGGAAACGGGCCCTGGTGGCCCGTGCCATCACGCTCGTCGAGTCCACCCGCCCGCAGCACCGGGCGCTGGCGCAGCGGTTGCTCACCGAGCTGCTGCCGCACAGCGGCCGGGCCCGGCGGATCGGGGTGAGCGGCGTGCCGGGTGTCGGCAAGTCGACGTTCATCGACGCGTTCGGGACGCTGCTGACCTCGCTGGGGCACCGGGTCGCCGTCCTCGCCGTCGACCCGTCGTCCACCCGCACCGGCGGTTCCATCCTGGGTGACAAGACCCGGATGGAACGGCTCGCGGTGGACCCGGCCGCCTTCGTCCGGCCCTCCCCCAGCGCGGGCACGCTGGGCGGCGTCGCCAAGGCCACCCGGGAGTCGATGGTGGTCATGGAGGCGGCCGGCTACGACGTGATCCTCGTGGAGACCGTCGGCGTGGGCCAGTCGGAGACGGCGGTCGCGGGCATGGTCGACTCCTTCCTGCTGCTGACGCTGGCCCGCACCGGCGATCAGCTCCAGGGCATCAAGAAGGGCGTCCTGGAACTGGCCGACGTCATCGCCGTCAACAAGGCGGACGGCCCGCACGAGCGCGACGCGCGGGCCGCGGCCCGGGAACTGGCGGGCGCGCTGCGGCTGATGCACGGCAAGGACGCGTTCTGGACGCCGCCGGTGCTGCACTGCAGTGCCCGGGACTCCACCGGTCTTGACACGGTGTGGGAACGGCTGGAGCAGCACCGTACGCTGCTGGACTCCACCGGGCGGCTGGCCGCCAAACGGCGGGACCAGCAGGTCGAGTGGACCTGGGCGATGGTCCGCGACGAACTGCTCGGCCGGCTGTACGCCGACCCGGCGGTGCGCGCGACCGCGCCCGGCCTCGAACGGCAGGTCAGGGAGGGCCGGTTGACGGCGACCCTGGCGGCGGAACGCATCCTCGCGACGTTCGAGGACCGCGCCGCTCCGTCGGCGGACGGCTGAGCCGGCAGGCCCGGACCGGCGCGGCGCGCAGGTCGCCGCCGTCGTCCGGTTCGGGCGGCCTGCGGCCCGTGCGGTCGGCCGGCCCCCTTCCGGCCCGGACCGGACCCGGGCGTCTCCCCGGCCGTGGCTCGGCTTCACCGGTGGGTCCTGCCGGCCGCCGGAAGGACCACCCGCCGCCGACCGGCCTCGTGACCGCCCGATGGCTACAGGTGCAGCCCCACATGGTTCACGATCAGGCGCTTGCCCTCGGGGTCCAGGGCGAAGTAGATGCGTCCGGCCTCGTTGGGCGACACGGCGTCCCGGACCTTGATGTGCGGCAGCCCGTCCCGGCGTTTGTGCTCGAACGTGAAGTAGCGCTTGTCCTTGTTCTTGCTGAGCTTCTCGTCGCTGTTCGCGAACCTCAGCCCGTGGTGGTCGTAGAACCACTGGTCGAGCCGGGGCCGCTTGCCGGGCTTGGTGTACAGGTCCATCGCGGCCTGCGCGAGGGCGATCAGCTGGTCGGTCATCTCCTCGGGATACGGGTACTGGGAGGCCTTCCACGCGCGCGCCGCCCGCACCGTGAACACGATGCGCTCCTCCGACGTCCTGGCGAGAGCCTCGAACGTGGGTACGGCGTCGGGGCCCAGGACCGGGATCGCGTTCCAGACGTCCGGCTCGGCGGCCTGTCCGCTCCCGCCCCTCGACAGGTCCAGGTACAGCTTCTTCCAGTAGTCCCGGTCCTGGCGCAGCGCCTCGGCGGCGGTGGCCTCGGACTGCGCCTTGTCACGGTCCTCCATACAGCTCTGGGCCATGTCCTCCCACGACCTGGCGTCCTCCTCCAGCTGCCGCGCCCGTTCCTTCAGCGCCTGGAGTTCGGCGGTCGTGTCGCCGGCCGCCTGTGCGCGCGACAGCCGTTCCGCGGCTCTGCGTGCCCCGTCCCGGTACGAGGCCTGCCGCGCCCGCTCCCACGCCGTGTCACTGCCCCGGGCGATGACGGAGAGGTGGGCGAGTGACGGCATCAGCCGCCTGCTCACGAAGGTCGGCTGGGACACCTGCTCACGCGTGTAGACGGGATGTTCCAGGCCGAGGTTGGGCCAGACCAGCCGGGCCCCGCCGCTGGGGACGGCCACCTGCTCGTGGACCCGGCGGACGGCCTGCGCGGTGACGTAGTTCAGCGTCACCACCTGGGCCAGTCCGGCGAGTTGCCCCGAGGCGTCGGCCGCCGTGGTCCAGGCCGCCTGGTCCCGGGGGTGCATCAGCAGGATGGGGAGGCGTGTGCTCAGCGCGAGCGACTCCAGCAGCACGGCAGCGTGCCCGGGCTCCCGGATCCGCTCGTACCGCCCGGTGGCGCGCTGGCCGAGCACCCGCACATCGAGTTCGCCGTCCGCGAGTACCGCGCGCAGCAGATGGGGACGTCTGAGCCGCGGGTTCTGCACCGGCGCGATCCAGCCGTCGGGGATCTCCCTGCCCATGACGACCCGGAGCCCCCCGCCGCCGTCCTCCGCCCGGGAGACCGTGACGCGGGTGACGAACTGTGCCGGGCCGTCGGACAGCGGCTGGTGGATGGTCATCCGCAGCGCGCGGGCGCGCTCGTCGCCCGCCACGGACCAGCTCACCCGCCGTTCGCCCTGCCCCGGAACCTTCCCGGTGAGCACCGCCCGCCCGGCGCGGTCGAGATCCGCGGGGTACGGCGCCGGTAACCGGCCCCGGTCACCGAGCCAGGCGGCGAGATGGTCACGGAGACGCTCGTACACGTGTCCCGGCCACCGGGCGGACCGGGCGTCCTGGACGTCGAAAGCGACGGCATACAGCACCTGCACGGTGGCTCCCCTCGGCCCCGGACGCCCCGCTGAGCGGACCGGGTCCCCCCACGGACACGGTCAGGGCATGGCTTGAGGGGTCACCGTAGTACCGCCGCACCCGACCGGCCATGACTTCGCAGCGCTCGACCTCGCTCACGATCGGTGTCCGGGCTCCGCGGGGGCGTCGCGGGACCGGCGGAAAACGATCGTCGCGGGCGGTCCGGCGTGCGTACGCGGCCGCGGATCATGCAACCCTCTGCGACGGCACGGTGTTTTAGTCCGTACCAAGTCCCACCCGGCTGGGCCGGCTCCTGGTACGCCGGTCCACGCATGCCAGTGTTGTCGAGGAAGGAAACAGTGATGAGCGATTTCGAGGCGCTGACAGCGCTCCAGCTCGCTGAACTCGTTCGTTCCCGGGCCGTGTCACCGGTGGAAGTGGTGCAGAACTCCCTGGACCGCATCGAGCGGCTCAACCCCGCGGTCAACGCGTTCGTCACGGTCTGTGCCGACCAGGCGCTGGCCGCCGCCAAGGAAGCCGAGCAGGCCGTGCTGTCCGGAGCCGAGCTGGGACCGCTGCACGGCGTGCCCATCGGCGTGAAGGACCTGGACCCCGTCGCGGGCGTGCGTGTCACGCGCGGGTCGAAGATCTTCGCGGAGGAGGTCGCACAGGACACGATCCTGTGTGTCGAGCGGCTGACCGACGCCGGCGCCATCGTGGTCGGCAAGACGAACACACCGGAGTTCGGGTTCAAGGCCACCACGGACAGTGCCCTGCTCGGGCCGGCGTCCACGCCGTTCAACCTGGCGATGAACG
Organism: Streptomyces sp. NPDC006309; assembly: GCF_040613095.1. Taxonomy (NCBI): domain Bacteria; kingdom Bacillati; phylum Actinomycetota; class Actinomycetes; order Kitasatosporales; family Streptomycetaceae; genus Streptomyces; species Streptomyces sp. NPDC006309. Next base: position 370,640 of record NZ_JBEXRO010000002.1, read on the forward strand.
CGGGCGGCTCCTCCGGCGGCAGCGCGGCGGCCGTCGCCACGGGCATGGTCCCGCTGGCGCAGGGCTCGGACGCGGGCGGTTCGCTGCGCGTCCCCGGAGCCTTCTGCGGTGTCTTCACCATGATGACGACCTTCGGACGGGTGGCGGTGCCGGCCCGGCCCAACGCGTTCCGCCGCCTCAACCCGATGGTCTGCTACGCGCCGCTGACCCGGACCGTGGACGACGCCGTCCTGGGACTCGACCTGATGTCGGGCCCGCATCCCCGGGACCCCTACTCCTTCCCCGTGGGTGAGCCGCTGGCCGCGGCGCTCTCACCGTCGCTGGCCGGGATGCGGATCGCCTACACGCCCGACCTCGGCGGATACCCGGTCGAGCCGGAGGTCGAGGCGCTGGTGCGGGCCGCGCTGCCCGCACTGGAAGAGGCCGGCGCCGAGATCGTGGAGGTGGACTTCCGGCTGCCGCTCCCCGCCGCCGAGCTGACCAGGATGTGGCGCCGCTACCTGTCGATGGCCCACGCGGAGTCCGCCGAGATCAGCCTGCGGCAGGGCATCGACCTGCTGGGCGAGCAGGGCCGCGTGGTGGACCCGGGCTATCTGGACAGCGTCCGCACCGGCGCGGCGTTGAGCGCCGTCGACTTCCGCCTCGGCGACCTCGTGCGCACCCAGGTGCTGGACGCGTTCGAGGACCTCTTCGACGGCTACGACCTGATCGTCAGCCCGGTGAACTGCGTGGCGGGCATCCCCAACGACACCACACGCACCACCGTCGGCCCCCGTCAGGTCAACGGCCAGGACACCGACCCGTTCGTCGGCTGGTCCATGACGAGCCCGTACAACCTGATCGGCAGCCCCGCGGCCACGGTCCCGGTGGGCCGGGCGGCCAACGGCGTCCCCGTCGGCATGCAGCTCGCGGCCCGCCGCCACCACGACGCGGCCGTCGTCCGCGGTGCCGCCGCCTGCCAGCACCACCTCGACTGGCAGCACCTGTACCAGGAGTTCGACCCCGCGCTCACCGCCCGGTGACGTCCCGGCCCGGCCACCGGGCCCCACACCCGCCCCCCAGGGACAAGGATGGTTGACACCGATGACCGCACAACCTGCCGGCGCTGAGCCGGTCCGCGCCGCACTCTTCGATCTCGACGGCACGCTCGTGGCCACCGAGCACCGCAGCCGTGCCGCGTGGACCAGGCTGTTCCGCGCCCACGGGCTGGAGGTCGACGACGCCCTGCTGGCCACCTTCGTCGGCCGCCGTGGCCAGGAGGCGCTGGCCGACCATGTGCACCGCTTCCCCGGCGGTTCCGTCCCCGACCTCTTCGAGGAGGCCGTCGGATACCTCGACGGCCCCGACATCCCGCCGCCCTATCCCGTACCGGGGGCCGAGGTGCTGGTGAAGAGGCTGCACGCCGAGGGGGTGCCGATGGCCGTGGTCACCTCCGGGCTGCGCGAACACGCCCGCGCGCTGCTCGACCACGTGGGCGGCGCCGGCCTCTTCACCGCGCTGATCACCGCCGAGGACGTACGCCTGGGCAAGCCGCACCCCGAGGGCTTCCTGGCCGGATGCGCCGCGCTGGGCGTCTCCCCCGCACAGGCGGTGGCGTTCGAGGACGCGCCCGCGGGGATCGCCGCGGCCAAGGCGGCCGGGCTCCGGTGCGTCGCGGTGACCACCACGCACGCCGCCGAGGCGCTCGGCGCCGCCGACCTCGTGGCGCCCGACCTCGCCGACATCAGCTGGCCGCGGCTGTTCGCCGCCTGATCCCCTGCACGGACGGACCCACCATGCGCAGCAAGGACGCCGACCCGGACCGCTCCCCCGCACAGCCGCGGACGGACGATCCGGTGCCCCCCGGGGGGAGCGGTGCGCCGGCCCTGCCGGCCGCCCACCGCTGGCGGCTCCTTGCGGTGCTGCTCGCGGCGCAGTTCATGGCGAACATCGACACCGCGATCGCCAACATCGCCGCCCCCGCCATCCGCGGCGACCTCCACGCGTCCGGCGGGGAGACCGGCCTGGTGATCTCCGGTTACGTGGTGGCCTACGCCGTCCTGCTCGTCACCGGCGCCCGGCTCGGCGCCAGCCACGGTCACCGCCGTGTCTTCCTGGCCGGGATGGCCCTCTTCACCGCCGCCTCGCTGGTCTGCGCGCTGGCCCCGGGCGCGCTCGTGCTGATCGCCTCACGCGTCGCGCAAGGGGCCGGCGCGGCACTGATGGTGCCGCAGGTGCTCAGCGGCATCCAGACGCACTTCGCCGGCCGGCAGCGGATCAAGGCGCTGGGCTACTACGCCGTCGCGCTCTCCGGCGGCGCGGTGGCCGGCCAGGCCCTGGGCGGCGTACTGATCGCGGCCGACCTGTTCGGTACGGGCTGGCGCCCCATCTTCCTGATCAACGTGCCCGTCGGCATCCTGCTCGGCTGGGCGGCACTGCGCTGCATGCCGGCCGAGGAGCGCAGGGGCGGCTGGGACGACGTCGACGCCCGCGGCATGCTCCTGCTGTCCGTCGCGGTCCTGCTGCTGATCGTCCCGCTGCTCCTCGGCACCGACCAGGGGTGGCCCGCCTGGACCTGGCTGTGCCTGGCCGCGAGCGTACCGGTCGCGGTGGCCTTCCGGCGCGGCCAGCGCCGGCTCGCCGCGCGGGGCGGCCGGCCCCTGATCGCCGAGGAGGTGGTCCGCGAACCCGCCGTCCGCTGGCTGCTCGCCGCCCACGGCGCCACCACCATGACCTACTTCGCCCTGCTGTTCGTCCTGGCGGTCTACCTCCAGGACGGCCTGGGACACGGGCCCGCCTACGCCGGGCTGGCGATGGTCTCGTGGGTGGCGGCCTTCGGCCTGGCCGGCCCCCTGCTGGCCGCCGTACCGGAACGCCACCGGCCGGCGATGCCCGCACTCGGCTGCCTGGTCCTGGCCGCCGGCTACACCGCCGTGTGGTGCTACCTGGCCACCGGACACCGCTCCGGACCCGCCCTGTTCCTGCTGCTGGCCATCGGCGGACTGGGCCTGGGCATCAGCTCCAACTCCCTGATCGGCCAGATGACGTTCACCCTCCCGGACGACTACGCCGCCGACCTGTCCGGGGTCATCAGCACCAACGCCCAACTGTGCGGGGCGCTGGGGGTCGCGACACTGGGCGGCGCCTACCTCTCCCTGTCCGACACGCCCGGGTCGGCGCCCCACGCTCTGAGGTGGATGCTCGCCGCGTCGGCCGCCCTGGCCGTCCTGTCCGCGGCGGCGGCCCACCGCGGCAGCCACCCGCGCACCGGGTGAACTACGCTGTGTAGCCGGAGCGTTACGAGACTGCGCTCGGACCGAGGGGAGCCAGCCGTATGTCGCAGCGCCGCGTCGTCACCGGCCGCAGCCAGGAACCACGACAGCGCTTCGCCGAGGAACTGCGGACCCTGCGCACCGGCAGCGGGACCAGCCTGCGGCAGCTCGGGGAACGGCTGGGCTGGGACTGGTCCCTGTTCGGCAAGATGGAGAAGGGCGAGACGCTCGGCAGCCCCGAGGTCGTCCAGGCCCTCGACACGCACTACGGCACGCCCGGACTGCTGCTCGCGCTGTGGGAGCTGGCCGCCGGGGACCACACGCAGTTCCGCGAGCGGTACCGGCGGTACATGGCGCTGGAGGCCAAGGCGGTGAGCCTGTGGCACTTCGCGGTGAGCGTCCTGCCGGGACTGTTGCAGACACCGGGCTACGCGCGGGAGGTGCTGGCGGCCGGTGGGCTCAAGGGGAGGGAGCTTGAGCAGCAGGTCAAGGCCCGGATGGGGCGGCGGGAGCTGCTGGAGGGGAAGGACGCGCCGCCGTTCCGGACGATCCTGTCGGAGGCGGTGCTGCGGACGCCGTTGCGGGATGTGGGTGAGTGGCGGGAGCAGTTTGAGTACCTGGGTGAAGTTGGGGAGCGTCCCAACGTCACGCTTCAAGTGGTCCTTCAGAGTGCCGGGTTGCACGGCCTGCTGGGGGTAGACGTCTGGTATCTGCTCCTTCCGGAGGGCAGAACCGTGGCGTATACCGAGAACGGATACTGGGGCCAACTCATCGAGGACGCCGGTCCGGTTGTACGTTTGCAGAAGACGTACGATGCGGTCCGCGACCTGGCCCTCACTCCGGCGGAGTCGCGCAAGTTCATCCTGCGGATGTTGGAGGAAACGGCGTGCGATCCATCGACCTGAGTGCGGCGTCTTGGCGTAAGAGCAGCTACAGCAACCAGGACGGCGGCGCGTGCCTCGAGGTCTCCGACGACTTCGACACCGTCGTTCCCGTGCGGGACAGCAAGGTCCCGCACGGGCCGGTGCTCGTGTTCCCGGCCGGCGGCTGGTCCACCTTCGTGGCAGCCGTCAGGAGCGACGGACGCTGAACCCGGTTCCGTTCACAGCGTGCTGTCGTCCCCGTGGCTGCGGACGATCTCCTTGACCTTGGCCATGGCGAACCCCCAGCCCTGCTCGACGGTCGGCTTGGCCGGTACCGCGATCTCGTCCGGGTTGGTGAGCACGTCGAGCAGGACCGGCCCGGGGGTGTCGAAGGCCCGGCGTACGGCCTTCTCCAGTTCGGCCGGGTCGGTCACGCGGATGCCGGGGATGCCCATGGCCGTGGCGACGGCGGCGAAGTCGGGGTTGTCCAGGACGGTGCCGAACTCGGGGAGCCCGGCCTGTTCCTGTTCCAGCTTGACCATGCCGAGGCGGCGGTTGTCGAAGACGACGAGCTTCACGGGCAGGTTGTGCGTCTTCAGTGTCATGAGGTCGCCGAGGAGCATGCTCAGCCCGCCGTCCCCGCAGAAGGCCACGACCTGCCGCTCACGGTCCAGGCTCTGCGCTCCCAGCGCCTGGGGCATGGCGTTGGCCATCGAGCCGAGGTTGTAGGAGCCGATGAGCTGCCGTTCGCCCCGCATCTCGACGAAACGCGAGAGCCACACCGTCGCCATACCGGTGTCGGAGGTGAAGACGGCGTCGTCGTCGGCCAGCCGGTCCACCACGGCCGCCAGCGCCTCCGGCCGGATGTCGTGGGTGCGGTTGTCGAGCGAGGAGCGGACGCGGCCGATCAGGCCCTTGTCGTGTGCCGGGTCGGCCAGCCGCGCCTGGCTCTCACGCCACTGCTGGAAACGCTCGCGTGCCTTGTCGAGGTGCGAGCGGTCCCGCGCGCCTTCCGTGCCGGCGGGAGCGGCGGCGAGGTGGGTGAGAAGGTCTCGGACGGTCACGCCGGTGTCGCCGACGAGGCCGACGTCGACGGGTACGCGCCGCCCGATGTGGGCCGCCTCGGTGTCCACCTGGATGACGGTCCTGCCCTCCGGATACCAGTCCCGGTAGGGGAAGTCGGTTCCCAGGAGCAGCAGGGTGTCGGCGTCGTGCAGGGCGGACGCGGCGGCCGGGTTGCCGATCAGCCCGGTCTGGCCGACCTGGAACGGGTTGGTGTCGCCCTCGAAGCCCTCCTTGGCCTTGAGGGTGAGCACCATCGGCGCGGCCAGCCGGTCGGCGAGGGTCAGGACATCCTGGCGCGCCCCGCGTGCGCCCCGACCGACGAGCAGCGTGACCCGTTCCGAGCCGTCCAGGAGTTCGGCCGCCCGGCGCACGCCGGACTCCTCCGGCCGGCTGAGCGGGGAGTTGAGGGAGAACCTGGTGGGGCGGTCCGTGGTGAGTTCGCGTTCACCGAGGTCGCCGGGCACGGTCAGGACGGCGACCCCCTTGCGGCCCAGGGCGTGGCGCACCGCCGTCTCGAGCATCTGCGGCAGCTGGTCGGGCGACGTGATGGTCGCGCGGAAGACGGCCACGTCGCTGAAGAGGGCGTCGTTGTCGACTTCCTGGAAGTAATCGGTGCCGAGTTCGGCGAGCGGTACCTGGCCGGCGATCGCCAGGACGGGCGTGTGGCTCTTGGCGGCGTCGTACAGGCCGTTGAGCAGGTGGACGGAACCGGGTCCGACCGTGCCCATGCAGACCCCGAGGGTGTCCGAGAGCTGCGACTGGGCGCTCGCGGCGAACGCCGCCGCCTCCTCGTGCCGGCAGCCCACCCACTCCAGGTCCTCGGTGGTGCGGATGGCGTCCGTCAGGGGATTGAGCGCGTCTCCCACCACGCCGAACACCTGGCGCACGCCGAGTTCGCTCAGTGCGTCCACGATGACGCGGGCGACGGTACGGGCCACTTGATTCCTCCAGGTCAGACGGTGAATCGGTCGGGGTCGGCGGCCTGCCAGTCGACCGCCCAGGCGGCAGGGGGCTCAGCGAGCAACTGCCCGGGGCGGAGCCACTCGTACAGTTCGTCGTAGGAGCGCTCGGTGTACGGGTCGATGCGCCGGCGGAGCATGTGCGGGCGCAGCTCGGCGGGGTCGGTGACGCCCATGGACGCCATGAGCTGGAGCGCGCCGGCCACGGTCGCCTCCTGGAAGCGCTGGACGCGCGGCGTCTTGTCCCGCACGTCGAGGGCGCGGGCGCGGCGGGGGTCCTGGGTGGTCACACCGGTGGGGCAGGTGTTCGTGTGGCACCGCTGGGCCTGGATGCAGCCGACGGCGAACATCATGGCCCGTGCCGCGTTGCCGTAGTCGGCTCCCTGCACCAGGCGTTTGACCAGGTCGGTACCCGTGGCGATCTTGCCGCTCGCCCCGATCCTGATGCGGTCGCGCAGGCCGGCGCCGACGAGGGCGTTGTGCACGGTGAGCAGGCCCTCGGTCAGCGGGGTTCCCATGTGGTCGGCGAACTCCAGGGGCGCGGCCCCGGTACCGCCCTCGCCGCCGTCCACGACGATGAAGTCGGGAGCCGTGCCCTCCTCCAGCATGGCCTTGCACACGGCCAGGAACTGCCGGCGGGAGCCCACGCACAGTTTGAACCCGGTGGGCTTGCCACCGGACAGCTCGCGCATCCGGGCGATGAAGCGGACGAGTTCACGCGGGGTGGAGAACACCCGGTGGTACGGCGGTGAGATCACCGTCCGCCCCTCGGGCACGTCCCGTACCTTCGCTATCTCGGCGTTGACCTTCGCGCCCGGCAGGACGCCGCCGATGCCCGGTTTGGCGCCCTGGGAGAGCTTCAGGGACACGCACTTGACGTGGTCGTGCGCGGCCTTGTCGGCGAACTCGGCGGGGTCGAAGTCACCGTCCTGGGTACGGCAGCCGAAGTAGCCGGTGCCTATCTCCCAGACCAGGTCGCCACCCGGCCGCAGGTGGTACTCCGACAGGCCGCCCTCACCGGTGTCGTGGGCGAAGCCCCCGGCCGCCGCGCCGCCGTTGAGCGCGAGGACGGCGTTGCCCGACAGCGAGCCGAAGCTCATCGCCGACACGTTGAGCAGTGCCATGTCGTAGGGGCGGGTGCAGTCGGGGCCGCCGACCCGCACCCGCAGGGGCGTCTTCGGCACCGGGCACGGGGCCATCGACGGCACGAGGAACTCGTAACCGGGCTCATAGACGTCCCGTTCGGTGCCGTACGGCTGCTCGGCGTCCGTGCCCTTCGCCCGCTCGTAGACGATGGTGCGGACGTCCCGGTCGAAGGGGCGTCCGTCGAAGTTGCGCTCGACGAAGTACTGCTGCAACTCCGGGCGGATCCGCTCCAGAAGGAAGCGGGCATGCCCCAGAACGGGATAGTTGCGCAGCACGGAATGCCGGCGCTGCACCAGGTCCGCCGTACCCAGCAGACCGAGCAGGACGAGCGGTACGGCGGCCACGCACCACCAGGGGGACAGGCCGACCGCCGCGACGGCCGCCACGATGCCGGCGACCAGGGTCAGGGCCACGATTGCCATACGAGTCACTTCTCGCTCCTTGCCCTGGGCCGCCCTTCCAGTCCTGCGGTTTCGTCAAGAAACCGGTAAAGGGCACCACAACGGAGGCGGTGGCGAGGCGCCGGACGGGGAGCGTCGCGGTGTCTGCGGCCCTGGGCGCTAGATGGTCCGGAAGGTCGGCCGGGACGCCGGGCAGCCGATCACGCAGACCCAGAGCCGGAACGGCAGCCCCCGGTGCCGCACCTCGGCCAGCACCCGCCCGCTTCCTCCCAGCGGGCGGGCGCAGACGGCACAGTCGATGGCCATCTGCTGGCGAGGCAGGAGCCGGGCGATGTCGGGGAAGGACGTGAGCGCTGTGACGGAACCGTTCACCCGGTGTACCCGCGCAGTCCTGCCCACACCTGTTCGCCGTGCGGGTGCCTTGTGCCCGGAGCGTCCTGGACGAGCCCGTGGCCGGTGTCGTCCGTGAGCGGCAAGCGCCGGAAGGTCCGGCCACCGGCGGTCCGGGAGCGGGCGCCGGAGGCGGTCCTGGCTGGAGTGGTGGAACTCGTCATCGATGTGGGGCCCTCGGCTGTCGGCAGGCGGTGGTCGGCTTGGCTGGTGTCGCCTCGGTGCGCCGGCGCGCGTTCACCGGATGTCACCGGTCCGTCCGAAGAGGCGTGGATCGCCGAGGCGCTGGTCGTAGACCGCTTGGCCGCCGGAGCCGAACTGTCCCGGCTCGGCCTGTCGGGTGAGGCCGGTGGTGGTCACGTCGTGCGGCGTCACCGGCCCGCGACCGGGAGAGCGGGCATCCCGCGGCCCGTGCTCGTCCCTGGCGAGGTCGCCGTACGCCGAGGGCGTACGGCCCTGTGGCGGTCGCCCGTCCGGCGCCTCCTCGGCGGGCGCCCTGGGAATCCGCAACCGGTGCCGGGGCAGCGTCCGCCGGGGCGGCCGCGTCAGGGTGATCTGCCGCACCACCTGCTGGAAGCAGGCCAGCGAGGCAAAACACGGCAGGGCGGCGGCCGCGATGCCGACGAGGTTTCTCGGCGCCTGCGCGACGCACAGCGCCATGGCGATGGCGGAGAAGACCAGGAGCATGGACCAGGAGTGCAAGGCGCGACGCTGGTGCAGCGCCGCCCGGAGGATGGACAGCGACGCCACCAGCCAGGGTCCGAACACCAGCAGAGGCCACCAGGAGACCACGCTGCTCTGCATCCGCGACACGGCCACCAACCGCAGCGGATCGTAGGCGATCAGGCCGCCGAAGATGCTCACGGCCGAGGCGATGGCGGTCACCAGGGCGGCGATGAAGCGGGTGGCGATCCTGATTCTGCTCGGACGCTGCCGTGTTCGCACCTTCCGGTGGCCCCGAGGAGGGGACTTCACCGGCGGCGGTTCCGCTGTGACGTCCATCAGGGTCTCGCCGGAGGACATCGGACCCGTACCGGCGAGGAAGTCCTCATGGCGTGCCGTCGGGATCCTCGACTGCTGGTCGATGGCGTCCCGCAGCATGAAGGCCAGTTCTTCCGCGGGGTCCCAGTTCGAATCGGGAGGAGTCAGGTTCGACGGGAATTCGTCGGCGGACGCCCGATGCCGTCCGCCGCTGTTCTGGAATCCGTCCGGATACTCGACGGGGGGCTCTGGATAATGCCCCATATGTTCACCGTACATGGCGCCGCCCGGTCATTCCGCCGGCACGCACGACCCGGTTTCCGGACTCGGCCAACGTCTCGACATGTCCGTTTCCAGGGAACTCATGGCGTCCATGAATTCCTGAAGGGTCCCCTCGATGACCTCGAGCGTGACGGGGAGGCCACCCTTCACCAGCACGCCCTTGGTGGACCCGGCCATGTTCGGTGCAGGCAGATACATGTAGGAGCCCAGCCGTGCGGGTCGCCTTACAGTCGAGTACGACCACCCTGGGGTGACTTCGAGTGCCCGTCCTCGGGTTGCCTTCGTCATATTGCAGATAACGCCGCCATTCGATGATGGATGCGGGGGCGAACGGGTGACACATTAGCCCGACTAGCACCTAGGTCAGGTATCGTCTGGACCTATATGAGGCTGTATTAATAACGACAAGCGCCCGCCGTCGAGCGGCGCTGACATCACCGGCCCGGCATTCCTCGCGGCCCATCGGAACGACGTTCCGCGGTCACCGTCCGGCGGTTGTTGTCGACAATGCCCAGGGAGACGGGCCCCTGCCCGGCAGCCTCCCGGAGCGCGCCGCGGTCGCGGCTACCGTGTCGTGCGGGCGGCCGAGGCCTGCCGCGTGTCCGCTCCGGAGTTGACGTGCCGCTGGGTGTCCTCGGGACCGTGCCAGTCCAGGCACACCACGGTGGCATCGTCCTCGAGCTGGCCACCGGCCGCGTCCAGGACCGCTGACGTCAGGATCAGCGCGACCTCCCGCGGGTGCAGATCCGAGGTCCTTTCCAGCAGGACAGCCAGGTCGACCTTCTCCCCGTGGTGTTCGAGCATGCCGTCGGTCAGCATGAGCAGACGGTCACCCGGGCGCAGATCGATGTCCTGGACGCGGTAGGGGTGGGGCACGCGCACGGACAGCCCGAAGGGATGGTCCACCTCGCAGGTGATCGTCTCCGCAGCGCCCTCGCGCATGCGCAGCGGCCAGGGGTGACCTGCGTTGACGAGCTGGGCCCGCCCGGTGCGCAGGTTGACGCGCAGCAACTGCCCGGTGGCGTGACCCCGGTTGTGGTCGGCCAGCGCCTTGTCGGCCAGGTGGGCCTGGTCGGCCAGTCCGGCTCCGGCGCGGCGGGCGCCGCGCAGGGCGCCAACCAGGACGGTGGCGGCCAGGGCGGCGTCGATGTCGTGGCCCATGGGATCGGTCACCGACACATGCAGGGTGTCGCGGTCCAGGGTGTAGTCGAAGGTGTCGCCGCTGAGGTTTTCGGAGGGCTCCAGGCTCCCGCACAGGGTGAACTGTGCGGCCTCGCACGACAGCGACGGGGGCAGCAGCTGGTACTGGATCTCCGCTGCCAGGGTGGGGGGCCGCGAGCGCTTGCCCCAGGTGTAGAAGTCGGTGAAGCGTCCGTTGGCGATCACCACGTAGGCCAGCACATGAGCCGCTTCCCCGACCTCTTCCAGGACACCTTCGCCGGGGGCATCCGGCAGGAGGAGTTCCAGCAGCCCGATGGCGTCTCCACGGTTGGTGACCGGCACGATCACCCGCTGCCCCTTGCCGGTCGGCTCCTGATACAGCCGCTGGGTACGGATCACCCGCTCGTAGACGCTGCCGATCAGGGGGATCCGCTCCGCTTCCCGCCCGCCCTCCGCTTTCCCGGCGGTGGACAGCCGGGCCACCGCCCTTCCCGTCAGGTCCGCGATGAGAAAAGACACGTGGGTGGCCCGGAAACGCCGCAGCAGATCCTGTGCGATGACGTCGACGGCCTCGACGGGCGCCGCCCTCTCAGCCGCCGTCAGCAGCCGGGGATATCCACTCTGCCCATCGCCCACGGCCGCGTTCCCTTCCGCCGGCCCCCTCACCAGCTTGGGAGCCGCCACGGTGAGCGTCAACCGGGCCGGTCACGGCGAGCGCTGCGGCTGCGGCTGCGGCCAATGGCGCAGGCGGGGCGGTCATCGTCGCGGGGACGGCCGGGACGGTCGCGGGTGCCGTCCACTGCCGTCGCGGCTCCGTGCGGAACGCTCGGAGGGGCCCCGGTGCCGTACCGGCACCGGGGCCCCGAAGGAAGTGCTACACCATCTGCCGACCCTGGTTCTGCGCCGGCCTTCTGTTTCCGCCGCCCCGGCCTGAATCCTGCCGGGGATGCGCGGATCGCGGACCTGTGACCGGAGACCACCTGCCTATCGATGTCCTGCGGTACCCGGACCCAGTGCTGCCGTCCGGGCGATCCTGATGGCGTTCAACTCCTCCGTTCTTCCCTCTGATCAATCACTTACCGAAGGGGTGCTGCGTACTGCTGGTACTGCCGTACTGCTCATGGCGGCCCCTGATCACCGCGGGCCACCCGGTCCGGCCGTCAGTCCCGTCGCCGTCCTGCAACCTCTGGCTCCGACACTCCACCGCCGCACCGCCCTGCGTACTGCGTGTACTGCTGCCCGGCAGTTCATCTCTGCCGGGCTCTTCTCGATCTCGGCTACGAGAGAAACCCTAACCGTACGACCGCCCGATGTCTACTTTCACCACTACAGATTTTCGGGTGTCCCGCAGCGAGGTAGTCGCCCACCGGCAGAACAGGGCGGCGAGACACAGAGCTGCCGGGCCACGGGCCGGACACAACCCGTCCCGTCCTGGAGCGGTACCGCTCAAGCAGTCGGCCGGCGGGCAAATACAATCGGCCTCATGTCGAAGCCTGACGAGTTGCTCGTAGACGTCGCCACCCTGGTGGAGTCCGGACGGAGCAATCAGATGTCCCTGACCGTGGTCGCCGGTGGCGCTGTCATCACCGGCCGGCTGGCTCCCGAAGCAGTGTGGCGGCAGAGGGTGTCGGATGTGCTGACCGATTCCGACCGCCTGGGCGAGTTCTCCGGCGTCTTCGGCCCACCCGAGAAGAAGGACGGGCCGCCTACGCATCTGCACTTCCACGTCGCCCGGATCCTGCAGGGCACGGTGGGCATCCCGGACTCGGGCGGGATGTACCGGGTGTCGATCGAGGACGTCAGCGCCTGGACGGTGGGCGACTTCAGCTATTCCGACCACTGAGCCCACAGCGACGGGAACCCGTCGCAAGCGGTGTGGGGCCGGCCGGCGCGCGTCGGCCGGCCCCACACCGGTGTCCAGATACCACTCTCCAACTGCCGGTTCACGTCGCCGGTTCCCTGCGGACAGAGCCTGCGGCCCTCACGTCGTCGTACGTCAGGAAACGGGGAACCAGGCCGACAGCCGCTCGGCGATGACCGGTACGTCGACGGCGTCCTGCGCGACTTCCTCCACGAACGGGCCGGCAACGGAGACGGGCGGCGGGGGTGTACCGGCGCTGAGCCCGTTGAGCCGCAGGAAGACGCGCATGGCGAGCCAGGCGGTGCGCTTGTTCCCGTCGATCAGCGCGCGATTGCGGGCAGCGGAGTGCAGCAGTGCCGCCGCCTTCTCGTGCAGCGTGGGATACAGCTCGGCTCCGAAAACGTCGGTCCGGGGCCGTTCGATCGCCGACACCAGAAGTCCCATGTCGATGGCGAGTTCCTGCTTGCTGCGGCCCTCCCGGCGAGCGCGCTCGGTGAGCTTCGCGTCAAGGTCGTCGGGGAGTCGGAGTGCCATCGCCATACAGCGATATACCGGTCTGGTATCTGGGTGGCGAGGAGATACCAGCCCGCTCGGGACCCGGCGCCGGCACCGCGTTGCCCGGCGGGCTTGCCCGGTCCGGGAGGGTGACTCGTACGGTCAGCGCGCAAGGACCTGGAGGAAGTCTCCGAGTGCGGTCGCGACGGCGCGGGGGGCTTCCACCGGGAGCAGATGGCCGGCGTCGGGGACGACGGTCAGGGTCGCGCACGGGATGTGCGGCAGGAGACACGCGCGCAGCACGCTCGGCGGTTCCACCACGTCGCGCTCCGCGGCCAGCACGGTCACCGGAACTGCGATACCGCCCACAGCGCGTGTGATGTCCTGCGCGATCCCGCGCAGTGGCCACTCCTGCCGGGCCTCGGGTCCGGCGGCGAGGCTGTCGCGCACCGCGGTGGCCCGCGCCGTCTCCGGCAGCGGTGCGGCGGTCAGGACCTGGCCGAGGGCGTGCCGCACCGTCTCGGGCGAGTCGTACGCGTGGGACAGTCCCCGCCGGTACTCCTCGGTCACCGTGGCGGGTGGCTCGGGCGGTGCGGGCGCGACGAGCACCATGCCGGCCAGGCCGGCCGGCCGGCGGGCCGCGACGAGCTGGCTCACCTTGCCGCCCATCGAGTGGCCGACGAGGACGTACGGCCCCGGCACGCACGCATCGACGACGCGAGTGAGGTCGTCGGCGAGCTGGTCGAGGTGGTAGGGGCCGGGCAGTGCCCGCGAGGCGCCCCAACCGCGTTGGTCGAAGCGGACTGTCGCCTGCTCGGGCGGCAGCTGACCGATCACATCGTTCCAGGTGTCGGCGGAGCCGCCCCAGTAGTGGACGAACACCAGCACCGGTCCGGTACTGCCGCCGACCCGTACGTCCAGGGCCCCGCCCGTCACCGGCACCAGCCTTGTCGTTTCCATCATCGCCCCACCTTCCACTCGGCTGCGTGAGGCGATCGGCGTCGCGCGGTCGCAGCCCTGAACGGGTAGCCTGACCTGCCTGTCAGGCGCGGGCACGACGGTAGGGCAGATACGGTCCGCGCTCCGGTGGAAAGGAGCACGGCGCTTGTGGAAAACGGACACCAGACGGTGCGACAGCTGCGCTACTCGCCCGCCGTCGGCTCATCCCACGGCGTGGAGGTCCTCGACTTCGCCGCGCTGCGCGCCATGGACACCCACCGCCGTCGCGTACTCCCCCAGCGCCCCGACTTCCACGTCCTCGCCCTGATCGCCTCCGGCACCGGCACCCACGAGGCGGACTTCCACATCTACCGGCTGGCGGAAGGCAGCGCCGTATGGATCCGGCCCGGCATGGTGCACCGCTGGAGCGACATCGACGCCTGCGACGGGCCGCTGGTCCTCTTCCGGCCGGGCTTCCTCTCCGGCCTCACCACCGCGGAGGCCACCGCCCCGGCGTGCTGGCACCTGGACCGGCAACGTCTGAGCCTGGCCCTGCCGGCGGCCGAACACCTCGGCCGCGAGCACGACACGGCAGCGCGCACCCCGCACCTGGCATCTCCCGCGCTGCTCTCCCACCTGCTGGCCGCGCTGGTCCTGCGCGTACTTCCCGACGCGCCCGCCCGAACCGGCGGAACCCCGGCCGCCAGCCGGTCCACGGACGTGTTCCGCGCCTACCGGGCCGCCGTAGAGGAACATTTCACCGACTGGCACCACGTGGCCGACTACGCGCGGGCACTCGGCTACGACGTGCGCACCCTCACCCGAGCGACACGCGCCGCCACCGGCACGGGCGCCAAGACCTTCCTCGACCAGCGCATCCTGCTGGAAGCCAGGAGGCTCCTCGCCCACACCGACCTGCCGGTCGCCGGCTGCGCCCGACGCCTCGGCTTCCGGGACGCCGGCAACTTCACCACCTTCTTCCGGCGTCAGACAGCCACGCCCCCCGCCGCTTGGCGCGCCGCCTACGGCGCCCCCGACACCCGCGGGGCCTGACCACTCCTCCCGATCACTCCGTCGGCGGTGCGGATGTCGAACTCGGCCACCTCATCGGCCGCCGTCTCTCCCGGGTTTCCAGGTGCCCACCGTGGCGGATCTCCTGCTTGCCGCACCCTTCGACGAGTGACGGACAGCCGTCCATGCGGAAGAATGCGCGCCTGTCGGCCGGCCGCTCACGGGGGTCGGCTCCTCCCGGGTGAAGAGGTTGATCAGGTCCTCCAGTGCGGGGGTGTCAGAGGCCTCCGCTTCGCCGACAGCGGCGTTGCGAGGGAACAGCGCTCGCTCGTACTCGGCCAGCGCCGCCTCGATGTCATCGGGGTGCGCGACAAGAGCCTTGCCCAGTTCCGCGCCGTCGAGCATGGCCAGGTTGGCGCCCTCGCCGTTCGGAGCCGAAAGATGGGCGGCATCACCGAGCAGGGTCACTCCCGGCACTCGGTCCCACCGGTGCCCGGCCGGCAGAGCGTAGAGGGGGCGCAGGACCGGTGCGGTGTCGCCGTCGGTGATCAGAGCGGTGAGTTCCGGCGCCCAGCCGACGAACTCCTGCGCGATCCGCGCGGTGGCCGCAGCGGAGTCGGTGAAGTCGATCGCGGCGAACCAGTCCTGCGGCTCGGACAGCCCCACATAGGCATGCAGGGTGTCGTCCCTTTCCCGGTGAGCGAAGATCTCCCTGCCCGGGGTGAGCGCGATCATCGACCCGCCACCGACCGCTTTCGCGGCGGCGGGGTGGCGGGTGTCGGCGTCGAAAAGGTAGGTCTCCACGACCGACTTGCCGATGTACTCGGGTATCGCGGTGGAAAGCAGCGGCCGGACCCGTGACCAGGCGCCGTCCGCGCCGACCAGCAGGCTGGTGACGACGGTGCTGCCGTCGGCGAACGTCACCTCGTGACGTCCCTCTCCGAGGGCGCGGATCCCGCTGGCCTTGTGCCCCCACTGGACGGTGCCGGCCGGCAGCGAGTCGAGCAGGATCCGTCGCAGCTCCCCTCGCATCACCTCGGGGCGTCCGCCCGTACCGTCGTCGCCCTGGTCGAGCCGGACGCTCCCGTCCCGTTCGAGGATCCGCATGGTCTGGCGGCCCTCCAGGACGATGCCGCGAAACTCGTTCATCAAGTCGGCCGTTCGCAGAGCCGGTTGGCCGTTGTAATCGTGGATGTCGAGCATGCCGCCCTGCGAACGCTCCGCCGGTGAGGTCTCCGCCTCGTAGACCGTGGCCGGGATGCCGTGAACGTGAAGGACACGGGCGAGCGTCAGTCCGCCGAGTCCGGCACCGATGATCGTGACGTGCGTGGTCATGGTGATTCCTTGCCTGTCGTAGCCCTGCCGGACGGGCATCCGGCACGATCTCCAGCAAGACTCCGGGCTTCCGCCGACAAGCAGCCGACATCTGACCGACAGCCCCGACAGGCAGCCGACATGGCACACACGAACCGCAGGTCAGGTACTTCTCCGGCCAGTTCAAGGATGGCGAGGCACTTCACGTGACGCGGCATCGGATTTCGGGGACATGGGATTCCGGACACCGCCTACCGGCCGTTTCGGCGGCCGATGCGAGCGAGCTCCGGTGCGCTGCCCGCCACCGTGTCCGTGTCGCCGTGAAGGAGGCGTACGGCAGACGGGAAGGCGGCGGGGCAGCCTCACGTCCGGCAACCGCGCAGCGCGGACCATCGCCCCCTGGGCACCCCCTCTGGTGCACCGCCCGGTTGCCCCGCAGTGGCTGTTCGCCGGGACGCTCGGGCAGGCCGGTCAGCCGCTGCCCGTCAACCCGCGCGGGCACGTCGGAGTCGGGCCGGCCGGCCCGCCGGTGACGGTCTGCCCGACCCTCTCGCCGAGGGCCACCACGACTCCTCCGGCGGTGCCCGCGGGCAGCCCCTGCCACAGTGCGCGTCTGAGCCTGTCCCGGCCGCCCGCCGGCACCGCCTTCACCCGCGCGGTCGAGGCCCCGCACAACGGCGGAACGCGCAACGCCCGGGGAAACCATCGGCCCGGTCGAAACACCGCCGCGTTGCGCTGCCGGGTCACTCGCCGCCGGTTGTCTTCTCGACCAGCGCGCTGTACGCCAGTTGCAGCGTGTCT
This sequence comes from Streptomyces sp. NPDC006309, assembly GCF_040613095.1. NCBI lineage: Bacteria > Bacillati > Actinomycetota > Actinomycetes > Kitasatosporales > Streptomycetaceae > Streptomyces > Streptomyces sp. NPDC006309. The sequence goes on from NZ_JBEXRO010000002.1 coordinate 387,560, forward strand.
GCCCCGGCCAGGGCGGTGAGCGCACCCATGGCGGTGCGGGTCGCACGCGGCCAGAGCAGTTGGCCGGCGGTCAGGGTCGAGGCCACCCAGACGCCCATGCAGAAGGGACAGGTGACCAGTTCCCCGACGGTGTGCCGGCCGTCCTCCGACTGCGCCTCCTCGTGCAGCTCCGCCGGGCCCTGCGGAGCGACGTACCTGGTGAAGGGGGCGCGCAGCGGGCTGGTGACCGATGCCTTGGTCAGCAGTCGGCTGAGCCGGAACGTGGCGACCGACGTCAGGACCACGTCCCACGGCTCGGGCCGGTCGGGCAGCGGGCGGCCGCGCAGCCGTACGGCGGTGGCCCAGGCCGTCGTGTAGGCGGCAAAGCCCGCCATGGCTGTGAGATAGCCGGCCAACGGCCGGTCGTGCCCTGCCGAGTAACCTCGTCCGGTGCGCCGGAGCAGCCCCTGCACACGTCGTGCGAGGCGGTTGTCAGCTGCCGTGTTCATGTGCTCCCGTTTCCATGCGTCGCCGCTCTGCCGGCAGGCCCGCCTCGTGGGAGCGGCCGGGGCGCAGGTCCGGTACCGCCGCCGACATCCAGCTGCCGATCGGCACCTGCGCCATCAGCGGACGCACCGGCTGCCCGGGGCACCTGCCGGGCAACAGGCGGCGGCCACCGCCGAGCGGCGGCGCCTGCACTCCCTTGCGGAGCGCGTCGATCACCGCGTCGGCCTCCCGCTCCAGCCGGTCCAGCAACCACGGGACGCGGCTCTGCCGCATCCGTGGGCGGCGTGGCGTTGTGCTCATGGTCGGCCGGGTCCCCGCCTGCGCGGACGGCAAACGGAGCGGGAGCCACCTGCCGTGGACCACGGTCAGCCGCCCGGCCGGAGCACCGCGCGCGTCCACCGGCACGGTGTGGGTCACGAGGTGGGACGTGCTCAGCTCTTCGGCCGCCCGCCGGTCGGGCGGCATCAGGATGCAGCACCGGCCGTGCGTGACCATGGCTCGACTTCGTGTTCATGGCGCTGGGTGCGGGCACCAGGTGGTCGCAGCGTCGATCTCGGCGCGATTCATACCCCCGAGAGCATCGATTCTTCGCCTACATCGCCGCGGTCGTCGCGGTGCTGATCGCCTCCATGGTGGTGGGACACGAGGACGGTCACGCCGACTACTTCCGGGCCGACAAGGCATGGCTGTACATCGTGATCCTCACCGTCGGCTGCATGATCAGCCGCGGCCTGGCCAAGTCCGGCAGCCGCGACCCCTACGACGAGTCCCGCTGAAGCTCCTTCGGTACGTGTCGGGCGGCCTTTTCACCACGTTGAAGAAGGTGTCGGGCCAGCTGACGTGCGGCCGGCGGGGTGGGCTGCCGGCATGCTCCGCGGGGGTGCCCCCGCTCCTGATGTGCGCCCAACGGCTCAATGCACGACCAGCGGAGTGGGCCTCGGTGCGTGTGAGACAGCGGCTTTCGTGGCACTCACCGGATGCGGCCGCCCGGCCTGACCGTGCGGCCCGACCAGAACGGGCAAGGAGTGTGCCGTCGCGGCCTCCGGATGGTCAGCCCAGGTCGCCACCGCCCGCGCCGACGCCCTCTGGGCACCCGGGCTGCACCCGTGGGACTGCGCCGCGGGAGTCCCGTCCACCCGGGGACCGAAGGGATGCGGAACGGTCGGCCGGACAGCGATGACGGCCGGTTCCGAGATCGCCGGGCGTCAGCGGAGTGCGGCGAAGACGGCTGCGGCTGCCGCACGGCGTGCAGAAATACCCGCGCGGCCATTGAGTGATTCCACTGAGAACGGTTAAGCCACGAGGATCTCGACAAAGATCGTCCCCGCCAACACCACATAAACGGAGCACGCAATATAGTTCAGCACGGCCGTCGCTTTTGTCGAGTCGACAAGGCGCGCATGAAAGAATCCCGACAGTACTCCGATGCTTCCATAAAGAACCACCTCCATCAGAATGTCAATCGCACCAAGCATTGCCATCTGCAGTCCAAGATTCTCCGCGCTGCCCAAAAACTGCGGGAGTATCGCAAGGAAAAAGAGAATGATCTTCGGGTTCGTCACGCTGACGAGTACGCCTCGCAGATACCATCTACCTGTCGTGATATCGCTATGACCACTGATCGCACGACGCGCATGGCGCATTGTTACGTACGCCAACCACAGTAGATATGCTGCACCCAAAATTCTCACTGCATCGAGTACTGCCGGGTGCGATTGGGCGATCTTTCCTATCCCGGCAACGACAGCGGCCGCGTAGAGGCTCATGCCTGTCGCGATGCCGAGGATGGCTTTCAGCGCGGACCGGCGACCGCCTTCAAGACCCACTGCGAGCATGTAGGCCATATCAGGCCCGGGCGGACCGAGAAAGAGCATGATCACTGCGATGTAGCTGGGCAGTACCGTTAAATCCACCATCGTCAATGACCCCCGGCCCTGGCGTGGTGTGCGGGAGTTCCGCAGTGCTGACAGCGATCACTCCGCGCCGGGCTGCCACAGCCGGCGGCCGGGCACCCGATGCTGACCTTGGAGGGTGTCATGAGATCTCCGAGTCGAGGTAGAACCACGTAAGACGGTTCTACCATGTCTGGACTTCGGGAGGCAACCGGCTAAGGCGGTTCCTTCTCCGTCGAGCGGTCCCCGAGTTCCGTATTCCAAACGCGCCAGCGACTGATTTCCCGACGACTTCGGCGAAGCGTTACAGCAGGGCACTGGAGCGCATTCCTGTGCCATGCCGACCGCGGACCGGTCCGGAGCAGTACGGGGTGTCGGCGCGATCCGGTCGACCGACAGCCGCATGCCGTCCGGAATGCGGAGGCCGGGCGGCGCCACCAGTGACAGCCGATCTCCCTCCGGTGCACCGCCAGTCGACGGGCGAGATGCCGCAGGCGCGCCTCGGGCAGATCGATCGCCGACGCGTAGACAGGCGCGCGAAGCTCCTGGTGAGCATGGGTATCTTGCTCGTGCCCCCATCCACCAGGAGCTTTGTCTCAGGAACGTGGGGTGAAGGTGATCGGCAGTTTGTTCGCGCCTGTGTTCCCAGAATCAGGCAGCCACTCGGCATCTTCGCCTACACGCAGATCCGTCATTCGCGTAGCCAACGCCGAGAGAGCCACATTGATGTCCGCCCGGGCGACGAAATGCCCCAGACAATGATGCATGCCGCCACCGAACGCAAAATGAGGCGAACGATCAGCGTCGAGGTCAATACGGTCCGGGTTGTCATATTCGGCAGGATCAGTGGCCGATGAAAGGGTGAACAAGTGGACTGTTGTACCCTTTTCTATCGTGCGCTCCTTGTGCTGGAATGTCTCTGCCGCTTCGCGCGAGATCCATCGACCTATCGGATTGATGCGAAGCACTTCTTCGACTGCCTTGACAGAGTAGCGATCAGGGTTCGCAGCCAATTTTTCCCACTGGTCCGGCTGTTCAGAGAACGATGCAACAGCCAGAGCCAGTTGATTCCGGGTCGTGTCTATCCCTGCGAATATGAGCAGGATGATGAGATTGATCAGTTCCTCATCCGAGAGCTTGCCGGCATCCTCGTCCCTCGTCTCCACCAACGTGCTCAGAATGTCGTTCTGAGGAGACTCCCTCCTGCTTCGAACCAGAGACTCTGCATACCGAGTGAGTTCGACAATAGCTTCGTCGATCTGTGCGATATTCTCTTCGATCGTGATTCCGAGGCCGAGCCCGATCGTGGATGCGAGCTCATGGATCTGCTTCCAGTCATGCTCATCGATGCCCAGCATCATGCACAGGATCCTGGTCGCATACGGTGCCGCGAAGCGACTGGCGAAATCAGTCTGCCCCTCGCCGATCCATTCGTCTATCAGACTGTCCGCCAGGGCTCGAAACCGGGAGTGCAACGGCTCTATCCGGCGCGGGGAGAATGCCGGATTGACCAGGCGTCGGATCCTGTTGTGCTCGTCGCCCTCCAGCACAAGCAAAGTCTTCCGCCACCAACTGTCGAAGTGGCCATCGACCACTCCGTGCTGAGACGGCCATTTAGCTGACCCCTGTGCCAGATGAGGATTCTTCAGGAGGAAACTACTGTCCTCGTAAGAGAGGACGGCAATGCCCCAGTCAGTTCCTGCGTACCAATGGGCAGCTCGCGCCCTCCGCATTTCTTCTGAGTTCATACGGAAGTTTTTGTCACTGACGTCGAGGTGCAGAGGTGTGGATTGCTGCGCCATAGCGAACGACTCCCAATCGTCGAACATTGTGCCAATCGAGCCTTCTGTCGATCACCGTCGCCCGCCCCTCGAACCCGAGTCCGGCATCGACCCGTCATGCGGCGGTCGGACGGACCGGATCAGGCGGCTGCTGTCTCCTGTACACCGCTTGGCCGAACGGCCGGTCGGGAAGCAGGTCATTGTCAGCGACCTGCGCGACCACGATCAGTCCATGCCGGCGCGGCACGCGGATTCGGCTGGGGCAGGCGGATCGGAATCAGTCGGCGGTCAACGGGCCGATACGGTAGAGGACCTCGTCGTGGTGACTGTCGGAGAAGAGGCTGCTGGGGAACAGCACGCGAGTCTCGATAGGGGCCGAGTGCTTTTTGGCGAACTGCTTCAGCACCATGAGGATCGCCTTGTTCTCGGCGGAGACCGTGGCCTCGACGTACCGGGCACCATTGGCCACCTGCTGGTCGGCCGCGGCCTGGAAGAGCTTCACCCCGAGGAAGGGGATGCCGTGGCGCGGGTTGACGGCGGTTTGCCAGACGAAGTAGGTCTCGGGCTCGTCGGGGCGGCGGTAGCCGGTGAGGAAGCCGACGAGTTCGTCGTCCACGGTCGCAACCAGCGAACCGTCAGCGAAGTCCCGGAACCACAGCGTGTAGTAATAGACGCTGTTGGAGTCCAGGCCGGGGGTGTTCTCGACCAGCTTCCACACGGCTGGGCCGTCCTCGGGCACCGGTGCTCGGAAGACCGCCTGCTTCTTCGCGACGGTGCCCTGGTCTGCGCCGGCTGCGGGAGTGGTGATGATCGTCATGGTCGGACCGCCTCGGTCTCTGTCAGCAGTGGATGGACGCCGCGGGCGCGGTCATGCCGTCTCGAAGACGGCGCGTTGTGCGATGCGCAGCCCTTGGTCGAGTTCGTCGGTGGTGATGGTCAGTGGGGGCAGCAGCTTGACGACCTGGTCATGTGCTCCGGAAGTCTCGATGAGCAGTCCGAGTTCGAAGGCTCGGCGTGCGGCGCGGCCGGCGTGCTGGGGATCGGAGAGCTCCAGGCCCCAGACCATCCCGCGGCCGCGGTAGGCGGATCCGCTGTGGTGCGCGGCAGTGTCGCGCAGCGCGGCTTCGATGGTCTGGGCATGTGCCAGGGTCTGCTGCTTCAGCTTGTCGTCGGCCCAGTAGGCGTTGAGGGCGGCGGCCGCAGTGACGAAGGCGGGATTGTTGCCGCGGAATGTGCCGTTGTGTTCGCCCGGCTCCCAGACGTCCAGTTCCGGTCGGAACAGGCACAGGGACATGGGCAGTCCGTACCCGCTGATGGATTTGGAGACGGTGACGATGTCCGGGGTGATGCCGGCCTCTTCGAAGGAGAAGAACGCTCCGGTACGGCCGCAGCCCATCTGGATGTCGTCGACGATCAGCAGCATGTCGTGCTGCTGACAGAGCTGGGCGAGGGCCCGCAGCCACTGCGGGCGAGCCACGTTGATGCCGCCCTCGCCCTGGATCGTCTCCACGATCACTGCGGCCGGCTGGTCCAGCCCGGATCCGTGGTCCCCGAGCAACTGCTCGAACCACAGGAAGTCGGGTGTCTTCCCGCCCATATAGTGGTCGAAGGGCATGGGAGTGGTGTGCACGAGCGGGACGCCGGCGCCGGCCCGTTTGAAGGCGTTGCCGGTCACCGCCAGTGAGCCCAGCGACATGCCGTGGAAGGCGTTGGTGAAGGAGACGACCGTCTCGCGCCCCTTGACCTTGCGCGCCAGCTTGAGGGCGGCTTCGACGGCGTTGGTGCCCGTCGGGCCCGGGAACATGACCTTGTAGGGCAGTTCCCGCGGGCGCAGGATCATGTTCTGGAAGAACTCGAGGAACGCGCGCTTGGCCGTGGTCGACATGTCCAGGCCGTGCGTGACGCCGTCGCGCTCCAGGTAGTCGAGCAGGGCGCGCTTCAGCACCGGGTTGTTGTGGCCGTAGTTGAGGGATCCGGCGCCGGCGAAGAAGTCGAGGTACTCGTGTCCGTCCTCGTCGTACATCCGGCTGCCCTGCGCCCGGTCGAACACGGTGGGCCAGCTGCGGCAGTAGCTGCGGACCTCCGACTCCAGGGTCGTGAAGACGCTCAGGTCGGGCTGGACGATCGTCATGCCGATACCTGCTCGGGCTGTGTGGCGAGTACGAAGTCGGTGAAGGTGTCCACCGAGATGAAGTCGTCCGCCTCCAGGTCCTCCGGGTCGACGACCAGGCCGATGGAGTCCTCCAGGGCCATCAGCATCTCGAGCATGGTGGTGGAGTCGAGGTGCAGGTCGTCGAAGAGCTTCACGTCGCCGGTGAGGCCGGTGACGGGGCGCTCCAGGACGTCGGTGAGGGCGTTCTCGAGGGCGGTGACGACGTTCTGGCGATCCATGGTGATGTCCTTACGTCTGCTGAGGAGTTGCTGTGGTCGGGTGCGAGGGAGGATCAGTGGGCGAGGCGGGCCTGTAGGGCCTCGGCGGTGACCGGGGTGGCCGGGGTCTGCTCGATCAGAGCGGCCAGCTTCTTGCGGTCGACCTTGCCGTTGCCGTTGGTGGGCAGGGCGTCGAGGCGGACGCAGCGCCGCGGGATCTTGAAGGGCTCGATGTGGTCGCGCATGCCCTCGCGCACCTCCTCCGCGGTGATGTCGGCGACCACCGCGAGGAGCGCGGTCCGCTTGCCCTCGGGCGGCAGTACGGCGGCCGAGGTCACCCCGTCGACGCGGGTCGCGGCGGCTTCGACCTCGGTGGCGCTGAGACGGAATCCCCGCTCCTTGTACAGGTCGTCCCGGCGGCCGGAGAAGTAGAGGTAACCCTCCTTGTCCAGCCGGCCGTAGTCACCGGTGCGCAGCTCGGGGAACAGTCCCTCCGCGCGGGGGAAACGCTCGGCGGTCAGCTCGGGGCGTTTCCAGTACCCCGCCATGACGTTCGGGCCACGCACGACGAACTGGCCGATCTGTCCGGGAGGCAGCCGGTTCCCGTCGTCGTCGATGACGAAGACCTCGGTGCCCGGCAGCGGCAGTCCGCAGGATCCCGGGTGGTCGAGGTCTCCGTCCGGCGGCATGATCGCCGTGCGCTTGCACTCTGTGAGTCCGTACATGACCTGGATCCGCAGCTGGGGCAGTGCGGCCCGCAGCCCGGACATGGTGGTTTCGGAGAGGGCCGCTCCGGTGTTGGTCAGCAGCCGCAGCCGGCTCGGTCCTCCGCTGCTGCTGCGGCGCAGCAGCCAGGCGAGCCGGTCGGCAATGGACGGCACGGCGGGCAGTACGGTCGCCCCGGCATCCTCCAGGCTGCGCACCAGCGGGGGGCCGGCCTCGGCGACCGTGCCCAGGTGCAGTCGGGCCCCGCTCAGGGCCGCGAGATAGACCTGGTAGAGGCCGTAGTCGAAGGAGAGCGGCAGCGGACAGTACACGACGTCGTCGCTGCGATATTCCAGACACTCCTGAATCGCGGAGACGGCGAAGATCACCTGCTGATGGGTGCTGACCACCGCCTTGGGCAGCGAGGTGGTGCCCGAGGTGTAGATCAGGCTGACGGGGTCCACGGCCAAGGCGCCCTGGCCGGTGGGAGTGAGTGACGCATCGGTGTCCGCATCGAGCGCGGTCCGGACGAGCTCGTCGAGCCTGAGGAATCGCACATCGTGCTCGGCGGCCGTCTGTCCTGCATCGGGATCGTCGGAAACCAGCAGCTTGGGTCCGCAGTCCCGAAGCACATGTTCCAGTGGCCCGCCGCGTACCTGTTCGTGCAGCACGCTGAAGACGGCGCCCAGCCGGGAGGCCGCGTAGACCAGCACGGCGATGCCGATCCCGTCGGCTGCGGTGACGACGATCCGGTCGCCGCGCCGCAGTCCTTCGCGCTGAAGGAAGGCCGCCGTCCTGGTGCTGGCAGTGGCGAGTTCTGCGTAGGTCAAGCTGCGGTCCCGCGAGCTCAGTGCGGCAGACCGAGGGCTGCGGTCAGCGGCCGCCTCCAGGAGTTCGTGCAGCAGCTGCGCTGTGCGCGCCATCAGCTCTCCTCGGCAATGGGATGGAGGGCGGTCGCCGTGTCCGTCCTGCGGTACGGGACGACAGTGGTGGCGGTGGCGGTGCACACGAGCTGGGGCGCATCGAGGACCGCGGCGACGCTCTCGCCCGCTCCGGGGCAGGCACTGAGGACTTTGTGTGCCTGGAGTTCGACCACCCGGCGCAGCCGCGTCTGCCGTACCAGCCGTCCGCGTGCCTCGATGTAGTCGCCTGGTTTCACGGGTGCGGAGAAGCGGACGTCGCTGTACTGGGCCAGCAGCCCCTCGTCGCCGTCCGTGCGGATGGTGATTTCGGTGACCAGATCGCCGAACAGTCGCAGAAGGCGGGCGCCGTCCACCAGGCCACCCCCGTAATGGGCATCCTCCTGGCCGATTCGTACGCGGAGAAACGCTGTGGTCTCCGGGGCTTGTTCACCACGGGCACTCTGCTGGACGGGGGCGATCGTGTTGATGCTCGGCGGCGACACGGCGTCAGGCTCCTCTGATTCTGTGGATTCTGTTCGTCCGTTTTCGGCTGCTGCACCGGCGGCCCAGGGGAGGCCGATGGCGACTGCGGCTACGACGTTCTGTTTGTGGGTGATGGACACCGAGACGGAGGACGGGCGCAACTGGGCGGCTCGCCCCCGGAAGTGGACGACGGGGGCACCGTGCGACGTGTGCTCCACGCATATCTCCCGCGGCGCCACTCCCTGGAGGAAGCCGATTCCCAGGACCTTGAGGATGGCCTCCTTGGCGGCGAACCGGCCGGCCAGGAACTCCAGGCGCCGATGGACACCGAGGGTCTCGGCATGGGCCAGTTCCTCGGGGGCGAAGCTGAAGCGCAGGAACCAGGGTCGCTCGACCAGGCGGCGGAGCTCTGAGCAGTCGAGGACATCCAGCCCGACCCGGGCGGCCCGGCTTGCTGCGACGTTCATACGGAAACGGTGCGGAAATCGATGAGGTGCTGCTTGGCCAGCAGATCCTCCGTGGTGTCGCGTTCCCGGACCAGATGGGCCCGGCCGCCATGCACCATCACCTCGGCTGGGAAGCCGTGGCTGAGGAAGAGCCCGGGTGAGGCGGTAGGCCCGTAGGCCCCGGACCGCTCCACCGCCAGCAGATCCCCCGGCCGCACTTCCGGCAGCTGAACCTTCTTGGCGATCACGTCGTTGGGCGTGCACAGCGGCCCGGTCACGCTGTAGGGCCGCAGCGCTCCAGCCGCCCGGTTCCCCAGATGGCGGATCGGGAAGTTGCGCTTGACGAAGCTCCCGACACCGACAGCGGCCATGTGGTGGTTGGTGCCACCATCGGCGACCACGAAGCTCTCCCCCATGGAGTCCTTCACATAGCGGGCCCGGACGACGTAAGTGCCGGCCGTGGCCGTCAGGAACCGGCCCAGCTCCATGATCATCCGGCAGTGCGGATTGCGCGCGGAGAAGGGGGAGAGAACTTCCGCCAGTCCGGTTCCCAGCGCGGCGAGGTCCAGGTCCTCCTCGTTGTCGAAGTAGGCGACGCCGAGCCCGCCGCCGAAGTCCACGGTCTCCAGGGGGAAGCCGAGCCGTCCGGCCAGATCCTCCGCGGTGGCGAGGATCTGGCGGGTGTTGTGGACGATGTCCTCGTGGTTCAGGAACCGTGTCCCCATGTAGGCGTGCACCCCCTTCACCCGGATGTTGTGCAGGGCTGCGAGTCGGTGCTTGGAGTCACGCAGTTCGGCTTCGTCGATGCCGAACTGTCGGGGCTTACCCCCCATGGCCAGTCCAGACCCCTTGCTGCCGAAAGCGGGGTTCACTCGCAAAAGCACCGGGAATTCGTCACGGCCGGCCGTTGCCAGCAGCGAGTCCAGCAGGTCGAGTTCCTCCAGCGATTCGCAGACAACCGCGTGGATTCCGGCTTCGATACACGCGGTGAGTTCCCGTTCGTCCTTGCCGGGGCCTAGAAAGATGATGTCCTGGGGCGCGACCCCGGCTCGTAGGGTGGTGACCAGTTCGGCATAGGAAGAAACCTCGGCGCCGGTACCCAACGAGTTCAGCAGTGCACAGACGCTCACGTTCGGGTTGGCTTTGAGCGAGTAGAAAACATCGACACTGGCGGGGAGAACGCCGCGCAGCTTGCGATACGTGCCTTCCAGAATGTCCGCGTCGTAGACGAACAGCGGGGTGCCGAACTCCTCGGCGAGTGCCGTCATCGTATGTCCCTGGAGGGCCTTCGAGGTAGCCATACAATCACTGCCATCCGCCGTCATCGAGCCAGCGGGTTACGGTCCGCTTCTCTGCGAGTGAGCTGCCTGGGGTGGATATCCGCTCTTTCATCGCTCGCCTCTCTCGCTGGTTTGTTGTCCAGCGATCACGATTCTGCGAGCTTCTGCGCGGCGAAGGAAGAAGTGACGGGTGGACTGAATCGGTCCTGACCTATTCAGGCCCCTAGTCGGACTTGGTATCCACCCAATGAGATGCCGGCGATCGCTATATTCCCCGTGCAGTCTGAATCAAACTGACTAAAAAGACTGGTTTCCCGCATTGGCCAACAGGAGCCTGAGGCAGCTGACTCGGCCCGAGATCGACCGGCACCGCGGCTACATGGAGAGGCCGCCTCGTGAGGTGACGGTCCCTACGATCCACCATCGCTTGTGGGACGAGAGGCTCAGATCGGCTACGGCTTCTCGGGCCGTGGGTCGATCCGCGGACCGGCGAGCGGCATCGGATCCGGGCGTCCGTGATGGTGCTGTCGTGCTCGCGGCACATGTTCGTCCGCCCCGACCTCCACCTGCATCAACACGCTTGGGACCGCACGCACGTTGCCGCGTTCCGCTACTTCGGCGGGGCCCCCCGCCGGCTGGTGCCGGACAAGAGTTCACCTCGATTGAGCACATGTGGGCAGAGGCCATCACCTGGTCCCGGAACGCCGCAGGCCGGCGGCCGTGCCGCCCGCTCGGCGGGACCGCTCCGTTCGGGTCTTCGCAACCCTGGAGGCGCCGCCTCCGCCGACCCCGTTCGTGTGGGCCGCCGGTCGACCGCGACGGTCGGCCCGGACCTCCGCACCGAAGGATGGCCGCACCCCGCACTTGAGCAGGGGCACGCACCGATTGGAGAGAGCATCCGCCGGAGAAGGTCGCCTTCCAGATGGCGACGCCGGTCCGGGGTCGCACTCAGGCATCCCGAGCCGGGGCGCCTGCCGAAGCGTCGCCGACAAGTTACTGGAGGTCAACGCGCTATTGACTCCGCGCGGACCAGGGAGTGCTGAGGCTGCGGAGGAAAGCGGTGAGCGGCGCCTGGGGGCCGCTACGCACGGGCGATCGCGGTCGGCGATGCCTCCTGTCGCACCATCAAGGACATGCCGCTCGCCAGGACCGAGAGCGGCTCAAGCCCGATCCCAGCGCAGATGGGAGAGCCGACATGTCCCGAGACGGTGGACGCACTCCGCGACGAAGCTGAGGGAAGCGTCTGATGAGCGTGATGGACACCGCTCTTCGCGAGGTCGCTGATCGCCCTGCGGCTCTCGGGCAGGCTCGAAACCCTCGACGCCCGCCTCTCTCCGGCCCAGGGACGGCGAGTTCGGCCACCTCGACTTCCTCTGGACCCTTTGCCGGACGAGGTCGGCCGCCCGTGCACCGGGCCTGGACCGCGCCCTGAAGCAGATCGCCAAGCAGCGCGGCGTGGTCGTCCTGCTCGACGGGACCCTGTTCTGCACTCGGCTCCGTACCGGGGCGGACAACCGCAAGAACTACAGCGGGAAGCGCAAGGCCAACGGCCGGCTGCTTCTCGCGCTCACCGACGAGAGGGGCAACCTGATCTGGATCTCCTCGGCGAGGGCCGGCGGGTTCAGCGAGATCACCACCGCTCCCCACGACGAGCACCGCACGCCTCCGCGAGGCCGGCCTCGGCGCCCTGGCCGGCTTCGGCCTCCCTGGACGACCAGCCCGACGACGATCCGGTGATCATCATCGGCCGCAGGGCGGGTCCGGAACCACAGGCTCACCGACGCGGAGGTGACCGACGCTCTCCCCGAGACGATCACACTCCCGACCGGCACGAGTACGTCACTTCCGACCCACACCAGCCAGGGGACCTGCGCGAGCAGAATGAGATGGTCTCATTCGAACTCATGGAGAAGGAGAGGCGCTTCAGCGCGTCGCAGGCACCATTCAGCCAGCTGAGGACACACAGCGGCAGCGCGTACCCAGATCTGCTCCGCGGTCGCCTCAGCCTCATTCAGTGAGGCGACGCGGAGGAAGAGACCGATGACAGGGTGAGGCCGTGCCTGGAGATGCACGCTGACGTGTTCAAGAACGTCCGGTGCCGTGGCTTCGAGCAGCTGCCTGATCTCGGCAGGCAGGGGAGCATCGCCTGAGGGGGCAATAGCGAGATGGACGAGGTACATGAGGCCACTGTCCTATTCGAATTGTCAATCCCTTCGGCTGCTTGTCGGCCAGCGACTGTACGGACCATCAAGGCCGGATGAGTCCCCTCGCGACCGCGTGCACGCCCGCCTGGAAACGGCTTCGCGCGCCAAGGTGTTCCATGAGTTTCGTGGCGATGCGGCGTGCCGTGCGAGCCGACACACCCAACCGCGCCGCGACGGATTCGTCGGTGTGCCCCAGGGACAACAGCCGCAGGACTTCCGTCTGCTGCGGATTCAGCCTCTGCGTATCTGACGGTAAGGCGGTCGCACCCATCGGCTGGGCAGACTGCCACACGCTCTCGAACAGGGCGCACAGCGATGAGACTACTCCTGCCGTCTGGAGGACCACTGCCCCGGCGGCGGTGTCGTCGCAGTCAGCGGCGACGACGGCGATCCTCCGGTCACAGATGATCATGCGGTTCGGTAAAGAGGGGACGGTCCGTATTCGCCCGCCGAGCGCGGCTAGCCAATCAGCGTGCGCCACCGTGGCAGGATCGTTGCGGGCGCTGTCCAGATACACTGTGCGCATCCGCACGCCGCGCTCCAGCAGGTCCTCGGCGAGCGGCCGTGAGCTGCGCACATTGGCCGCCGTCTGGGCTCCGCCCGGAGCGAATGTCAACAGCTCGTCCTCGACCCTGTCGTACAAAGTCGCCAGGTAGTCGCGGACGCAGTCGACCCCTTTCAGGCGATGCAACTCGTCTTTTTCCTGGGTGAATTCCGATTTGAGCTGTACGGCGGCAGCCTGAGCCTCTTGCACACGTTGCTGTTGCGCGGCGAGCTCGGCTCGTTGCCTTGCCAGCAGAATGTCTGCGGCCAGGTGCGGGTCGACTGCGTGGAAATTCTGGGGATCTTCGGAGGAACACCGTACCAGAGCCAGTTCGCTGAGAGTGTCGAGTGCTGTCAGTACCGCCTGCTCAGTCAGCTGGAGGCGGTGCATCAGATCGGCCACACCGTGCTGCGGGTGCGCCAGCATCTCGCGGTAGACCACCTCGGCCGTGGCGTCCATTCCCAGAACATCGAACATGCGATTCCACCTCTTAAACAGCGTGCGATAGCAAGACGACGGAGCGCGGCAGTCTGAATACTATGGAGAGCGCCGCCGCGAAATCACAAGGACCAGCGATCGCGAACCGCACGGAGGTGTAGGTGGCGGCCGTGTCGCGGGCCGCTCCGGCCAGCAGTGCCGCCAGTCCTGTGCCGGCCTGGTGGAGAGCATTGACCCGGCCGAAGACGATCGTGGTGTCCTCGCCGCAGAAGTCGCGGCAGACAAGGGATGGTGGTCAGCCGGCAAGGCTTGAGGTTTTGCGCTTGTTGGCGAGGAAGCGTGCCTTTTTCTCACGGTTCCCACAGGTATTCATGTCGCACCATCTGCGGGTGCAGCCTCGGCTGGTGTCGAAGAACGCGGCTCGGCACGTCGGGGATGCGCACAAGGAAATCTTTCCTTCTCGTTCTCCCGCAAGGAGACTGATCGCATCGGCGGCGATCACGCTGAGCGCGTCTTCTACAGAAGCAGAACTCAGCCGCCACTCGCGGCTGCCCTCGGCCGTCAGGATGGCCGAGGCCAGACCGCGAGTACTACAGTCATTGATGACTTGGATAGCCGAAGAGGGAAGCGGGTCCTGGTTTGCGACGGCGGTAGCAGCTGCGTGAATCGATTCCCGTAGTTCTCGAGCGTGGTCGAGCTGGGACTGGGTGCAGGAGTCGACCGCGAGCCCATTGACCGCCAACCAGTCCACGAGCCGGGATGGCACGGGAATGCGCTCCAGTGCCTCGCCGCAGCGCTCCGACAAGGTCGCCGTGAAGCTAGTCGCTAGCACCTTGCCCAGACGGAACTCGGGGAAATAGACGACAGCCATCGAACCATCTTAGCCGGTTGCTTCGTGAGGCGCAAGGATGACAGAACCTCTACAGATGGTTCTGTGTCGACTCGGAGAATTCGTGAGGCAGTACCTTCCACTCCACCATCGTCGGGTGCAGCCGGACGTTGGCGTGGTGTGGTGGGGCACCGAGTAGAGGACGCGGCCCGCCTTCGGTGTGGCGGTCCGGGCCGACCGTCGCGGTCGACCGGCGGGCCAACACAAGCGGGGCGGATGCGGCAGCGGAGTCTCCGCCCCCAGGGCTGCGAAGACCCCCATCGGAGCGGCCCCGCCGAGCGGGCGGCATGGTCGCTGGCCTGCGACTTCCAGAGCTCGAACCACTCGGCGCGGAGAATATCCCGATCGCCGACAACTCAATGCTCGGGTACGGAATCCGCTACGGGCCTGAACAGGCCAGGACCGATTCAGGCCACCCGTCACTTCTTCCTTCGCCGCACGGAAGCTCATAGCATCGTGATTGCTGGAGAATGCACCAGCGAAAGTAACGAGCGATGAGAGACCAGGGCATATGAAGATTGTTGTTGACAGGATCAAGTGCCAGAACCATGGACAGTGCGCGATTTCAGCTCCGACCAACTTCGAACTCGACACCAATGGGGATCTCCAATATCAAGAAACGTTCGATGAAGAAAATATCAACGATATCGAGGACGCTATCGACTCTTGCCCTCTGCAAGCAATCCTTTTGAGTAGTGATGCCGTCAATGGCTAACGGAGAGCCGCTTATCGGAATAGTCGGTTCCGGCGTCGCTGGTTTGCGAGCGGCCAACGCGATACTCAAATGTGAAGTCGACGCCAGGATCGTCATTTTCGGAGACGAGACTCACCGCACTTACAATCGGCCGGGCCTAACGAAGAAACGGTATCCGCCATCGGATGCCCTTGAAACGACTATCGCCGAAGATTTGAAGGTCAACGGAGCCGAAAATAACGCTCTGACCTGGCAGCTCGGCACTAGGGTCGAAACGGCAGACCTGCGTAACAAGGTCCTGCATCTGAGTACAGGTGAGACATTTGGATATGATCGTCTAGTGATCGCTGCGGGCGTGCGCCCGCGTACCTCGGTCCCGGGCAACAGGGAGTGCGAGTTTCACGCGCATAGAACCCTGCGCGATTTGAACGATGCACGATACATTCATGATCAACTCCAGACAAGTAAGAAAGTTACGATAGTAGGTGCCGGATTCGTTGCTTGTGAGCTTGCTTCGCTGGCTAAAGGGTACGGTTGCGAAGTTCTTATGCTGGAAGCGCTACGACGCGGGCCATTCGAAAGTATTTTGGGTGAGCACGTCTCAAGCGCGCTTGGGCGTTGGATCGTTCAGAACGGCGTTACGCTTCTGACAGGCGATTCTGCAAGGGCACTGCTTTGCGATCGCGCTGTTGGGTCTTCAAGAGATGTGAGCGGCGCAAAAGCCTTGAATCCGAGGTCCTCATCAGATCGATCTCTGTTTATTGAAGCGATCGGAAGTGTTCCCAACGTAGAATGGCTACATGGGAATGCCCTAGATCTGTCTGATGGGGTGCGCGTCGACGAATACATGCGCGTGTCAGAGTGTGAGGACGTGTTCGCGGCCGGGGATATCGCTTGTTACCCTGACCCGTGGATGGCGGGAAACCTCACGCGTATGGAGTTCTGGAAGAACGCGATTGACACTGGCGATCTCGCGGGTAGGTCTTTGGCATCATCTTTGGGTTATGATGCAAGAATCTCCCAAATTGGATACTTCCCCAGCATAGCTACCGAAATATTCGGACTACGCATCCAGATTGCCGGCAACCCGAAGATGGCAGATTCCATGGAGATTGTCTGTGGAGATCTGGATCAGCTGGACCAGGGAGTGCTCGTTGCGTTCCTCCGGGAGGGCGTAACAGTCGGTGCTGCTTATATGGACAAAGGCGCTCGGTTCAATAGCCTCTACATAAATCTTTTGAAATCGTTGAAAGTTACTAGAGTAGATTCAGCTAATGCGGTGTAGCTCCGCCCGCCGGTCGATCAGCGCCTGCCCGGCAACCGTATTGACCACAAGTCACGGGAACCGTTCGACGCCAAAGCCGCCATCGGCCGCACCCCTGTGGTCGCCGATGGCGGCTAGAGGGGCACGGGTCTGACGCCATTGCCGATTGAAGGGCGACGGAGTCCACCACGCGATGCGCGGCATCGCTCGCCTGCACAACCTCACCCTCGCCGGATGGACAAGGGAGATACCGCCCGTGGCCTCGTCCTCCGCGAAGGGAACGTCACGCGGCGATGGCCGGTGGACCCGGATCGGGGCCGGAGCGACACCCCGGGGCGAGCTGTGGGTACGCCCATCGTGGACCGGCCGAGGCGCTGCGCGGCCCGCGCGGTGGCCGGGGAGCCGCTGCGGCGGGCGGCCTCCACGATGACGGTGGTGCCCCTCCCCTGGTCCGTACGGCGATCACGCGGTAGCGGAGGATGAACCGGCTGGCTGTGGGGTGATCGCCGGACAGCAATTCACCCACCACCAGCCCTGTTCCGCGATGCAGACGATCAGTGCGGCGAGGCCGCGCGGATAGGGTCGGTCGCCCCCGCAGGCCAGGACTGCGACGCTGGCACTGCGGGTGGCGAGGGCGCCTCGGTGGGCGGCGCCGTCGACGCCGTAGGCCCCGCCCGAGACGACGACGGATCCGCGCTCGGCGAGGTCGGCGGCGAGGGTTGCCGTCGTGTGGGTGCCGTACTGGGTCGGGGCGCGGGCGCCGACCACGGCCACTGCCACGGCCGCGGAGTGGAGCGCCCCCATCCGCAGGTTCGGTCAGCCCCGTGCCCACAAACCGAGGAACCGCCCGTCACCGAGATCGGCGAGCTGGCGGGGCACCCGCCGTCCCGGAGGCACACGAACCGCGCCCCTGCGGCGCCGGGCCACCTCGAGTTCCCGCGCCGCCTCGACCCGCCCGTCCCGCGCGACGAGCCCGCCCACCGGTTCCCGCTCACGCCGGGCAGCGCCTGCCTGCCGCACCGCCGCCGCCGGACCAGCTCCCCATCCCCGACTCTCGTCACGGGCGCATGCCGCTCCCCAATCGCAGCCAGCACCCGCGAGCCGGCCTCTGGGCACCGCCTTCCGAGGTCCCGGCGCCGGCGCGCTGCCAGGTCGCGGTCGCCTCAGCCACGGCTCGATGGAGATGCCGGGTTCACCTCAGCTGCCGAGCCAGGCGAGGGCGGCCACCGTCATGGCGCTGACGCCGGTGTCCAGGGTCGGTTGGACGACGGGGGCGAAAGCGGGGCTGTGGTTGACCGGGACGTCCTGGGCGATGGTGCCCTTCTTGGCGGCCTCGGCATACAGCTCGGCGTCGATGCCCCCGATGCCCCAATAGGTGAACGGCGCGCCGAACGCTTGGGGGATCTCGCTCATGTCCTCGCTGGCGGTCTGCGGGTCGATGGTGTGTGCGTCGTCGCCGAAGTGGGCCGCGAACGCCTCGGCGACGCGCCGGGTCGTCTCCTCGTCGTTGACGGTGGGCGGGAAGGCGGCCGTTCGCTCGATCTCGGGTGCCTTCGGCGCCCCGGACGCCTCGCTCTCGGTCCGGACGATGCGCTCGATGGCCTTCAGGACCTGGCTGCGCGTGACTTGGTCGTAGGTGCGGATGTTGAGCTCGATGACGGCGCTGTCGGGGATGACGTTCGGGCCCGTGCCGGCGTGGATGCTGCCTACGGTGACGACGGCGGGGGTGATGGCGGCGAGTTCCCGGGAGACGATGGTCTGGAGGCGCACGACGATCATGGCGGCCATCACCACGGGGTCGACCGCGGCCTGGGGCATGGAGCCGTGGGCCCCTCGACCGTGGACGGTGATGCGCAGGCTGTCCGCGGCCGACAGGAAGGACCCCGGACGGGTGCCGACGTAGCCGGCCGGATAGGGCAGGACGTGCTGGGCGAGTACCACGTCAGGCTGGGGCACCCTTGCCGTGAGACCGTCGCCGATCATGGCGTGGGCGCCGTCGCCGTTCTCCTCCGAGGGCTGGAAGAGCGCCACGAAGGTACCGCGCCAGGCGTCCTTGGCCTGACTCATCAGCTGTGCGCAGCCGAGCAGAGCGGTCACGTGCACATCGTGTCCGCAGGCGTGCATGACCGGCTGCTCGGTGCCGTCCGGACCGGTCAGGGTCACGGTGGAGGCGTAGGGCAGCCCGGTCTGCTCGCGTACCGGGAGGGCGTCCATGTCCGCACGGGCCATGACGGTGGGTCCGTCGCCGTTGGCCAGCACGCCGGTCACACCCGTGCCACCGATGCCGTCGGTGACCTCGTACCCGAGATCCCGCAGGGCGTCGGACACCCTCTTCGCCGTGCGGTGCTCCCGCAGGCCGAGTTCGGGATGCCTGTGCAGATCCCGGTAAAGGTCCTCCAGATCGGAGCGGATACCGGCGAGGCCGGACAGCACTGCACGGTTTCGGTCGGTCACGACGTCTCCTTGCGCGGGTGGGGCTGCTCTTCCTTGCCGTTCCGGGCGGCGGTGCCGGCGCCGTGCCGCAGCGTCGCGGCCGTCACGGACCGGGGTTGCCAGTCCAGGCTGTTCGGCAGATTCCAGCCGAGCCGCACGGCAGTGAGCCGGAAGACCAGGGCCAGGGTGATGCCCAGGCCGGCGCCGACCGTCGGCACACCGAGGTACACGCAGATCACCGTGACTCCGGCGACCGCGATGGCGACGGTGGCGTACAGACCGTTGCCCCCGAAGACAGCCGGCACCCGGCCGAGGACGACATCGCGCAGGGCGCCGCCGCCGACGGCGGTCACGGCACCCAGGAGGACCGCCGGAAGCCACCCCAGCCCCACGGCGAGCGTCTTGTTGACCCCGGTGACCGCCCACAACCCGAGGACGGCGGCGTCGAGGACGGTGAAGAGCCGGGCCCAGGACGCCTCGCTGATCTTGATGAGAAAGACCACCACGGAACCGGCGATGGCGGTCGACAGGTAGGCGTAGTCCGTCAGCGCGACCGGTGTGCCGTGCTGAAGCAGCACGTCCCTGATCATGCCTCCGCCCAGACCAGAGATGATGCCCACCGCCAGGAAGCCGAACAGGTCCAGGCCGGCCGTGCGGGCCACAGCGCCCCCCAGCAGTGCGCACGAGAAGACACCGGCAAGGTCGAGATAGCGCGTCGCGAGCGTGAGTCCGGCGGGGATCAGGGGAGCCGACATCACGCACATGATGGACACGATGACGAGCCTAGTGACTCGGCGTCTCCTCGGCACCACGCGGGCGGGCCGGGGTGGTGCATGGCGGAGGGCCGCAGCGAGCCGTTCCGCGCCGGGATGGGTGCTGCCCCCGGGCTAGCGGGCTGTCGAGGTCCGCAGGCGGTGGGTGGCCGGGCCCGAAGGCGACCGGAACGGAACACCGCCGACTCCGCACGCGGCGATGGACGGGTCGGCGATCGTCGGGCCGCCCCGGCGAACACAGCGGTCGGTCCGGCACGGACCGGTCGGCCGACCGCAGGAGTCCGGCATGACCGACCGCTGCTCGGCCGACGGCCCGGGACGACGCGCCCGGGAGCGCGAAGGTCCGGCGCCGGCAGGGCGAAGAGGCGAAGCCGGCCGCCGACGGTACGAGGGTCCCCTGGTCGGCCTCGGCCTCGTCAGGAGCCACGGCCTCGGCCTCGTCAGGAGCCACTGCGCCGGTCTCCGTCTTCGTGAACGGCAGCGTCAGCCGAGAGGGGCTTGCGGCGTCGCGGTGGATCTTGTGGTTGACGGGTCCACCACGACGAATGCCGCGAGGAACATCGCGCCGAGGGCGATATGAGCGTCACCCTCCGACCGCGCTGTAGCCCCCCCCCGGGCGCCCAGAGGCCGGCGCCCGCACGCCGACCGGATCGAGGCCGACCAATTCGCCGCCAGGAAGAAGCCCGCGGCCGGGTGCCGGGCCGGGGCCGCTCGGGTGCCGGGCCGGGGCCGCTCGGGTGCCGGGCCGGGGCCGCTCGGGTGCCGGGCCGGGGCCGCTCGGGTGCCGGGTGAAGGTCACCTCGATCTGGGGAGCAGGCCAAGACGCCGGTCGACGTGCCGCTCGTCGGTCGGATCGCCGCCCGGGCCCGCTACTGTCCGCTCGTCGCGTGTAAATCAGGACAACGGTGAGTCAAACGGCGCCGCAAGGGCGGTCTGGATGGTCACTCCGGCTGACCGGCCCATCACGGATAAATGCACCGGTTGAGAGGTGCGGCAGGTCGTCCGAAGTGGTGGCCCGCATGGAGATCCTGCAAGCCTTGCAGCGGACTGAACAGGACTGATTGATTATCATCCCGCCAAGTCTGAAAAGAGTTACAAGCCCTTGCGTAATCTGTGGAAGGCACAAAGATGGCGTTCGCCAGGGCCCTGGCCCGACCATTCCGCCGTCAGATGGAAGGACGTTCCTCATGGATCACAGCCGTCCGCAAACCCGCCTGCGCCTGGGTCTGGCAGGCGTGTGCGCCCTGCTCTTCGGGTTGCTCGTGGCTCCGTCGGCGTCAGCCGCGCCGGCCGCACGGGCGAGTGACAGCTCCGTCGTGGCGACGTTCAACGTCACCACGTACACCCGGTGGGGCCAGCAGGTCTATGTCACCGGCAACCGACCCGAACTCGGCTCGTGGAACCCGGACAATGCGGTGCCGCTCTCCTCGGCTTCCTACCCCACCTGGTCGGCCACCGTCGTGCTGCCCGCCAACACCCGCGTGGAGTACAAGTACATCGTCAAGGCCCTCAACGCCCCCGTCGTGTGGGAAAGCGGCCCCAACCGGACCGCAGTCACCCCGCCTACCGGCACCTACATCACCCAGGACGGCTTCCGCAACTGACGTACAGTTCAATGAAGGGGCCAGGCGACCGCCTGGCCCCTTCGAAAAATCCTAGGTGCGCTGTTCCGTCGACCAGCTCCGACGAACGGTCGCATATCGCGAGCGCCGGCTCCCGCGGATGCATTGGGTGTGCCCACGCCGGGGAACAGGGCGCTACCGGGAGGCTGCCCGGCAGGCGCCCTGCCCGGACCTCTACCCGGGCCAGAAGTTGAGACCTGGCTCGGCCCCGCATTTCTGCGACGCCGTCTCGCAACCGCCCGTCGTCAGATCTCGGCCCGTTCGGACCCACCGCGGCGAAGGGCCGGGGACTATGCTGGTGAGCGGACGCCCAGGACCCCGGTGGACGCACGGCTTGATGACCACGATGCCACTGGAGCGGATTCTCGTCCCGCCCCTTCGCATCTTCGAGGAGATCCTGTCGGGCGCCGAGCCCCGGAGTGCGGAACCCCGGCCTGGTGACGCACGCATGCACTCCTACACCCCGACCTCGGTCGCACCCCGCCGGGTACGAAGCCCAGCGCATCGCGTCCGGTGCCCGGTAGCGGTCCCGAGAACATCTGAACGGCTGAAACGAAGGTGTCATGCTTAGTCTGCGGCTGTTCATCCGTCGGCAGGGCTCGCGTCCCCTCGCCTCGCTCTCGCCGCCCGTTGCGGGTCGGGGTACGCCGTGAAGCACCCCGCTGGCCCGCGGTCAGCCGTGGAGCGGTGATGGTCGCGAGCAGCCCGCCGTTGAAGAGATGTTCTGGCAGCGGCTCAGCCGCTGCCAGGCCGCCGGTTCCCGGGGGGATCTCGCTCTGCGGTGGAGACCCGTGCCGCGGCGTTCGGCGAAGAGGCACGCGCGCAGAGCCCGGAGATCTGTCCGGAGCGACTCGCCGTCGCCCGTACAGTTGCCCGGATTCGTTCATGGTGATCGTGGCCTCCCTCCGCTTCTGGCGCTGGAAGGATGTCAAGAACGTCCGCGCGCCGGCCGCCGGCACCCTGGCGTTGATCTTCTCCTCGAGGGTGCCTACGGCGCCGAGGACGGGCGGGCTGATCGCCACCACTGGACCCGGTGGTCACCATGATCGCCGACAGCCCGTCGGCGCGACTCCAGGCTCTCGTGGCCGAGCAGGCGGTCCTCCGCGGCGCCGGGGTCGGCCTGCTCGACGTGTGTACGGCGGCGGTGGCGGCGCTGCCGGTCGGCGGGGCCGGGGTATCCGCGGTGTCCCGCGCCCGCGCGAGTCATCCGCTGTGCAGCACCGACTCCGTCAGTCACCAGCTGGAAGAACTCCAGCTCACACTGGGCGAGGGGTCGTGCGTGGATGCCTTTGTCCGCGGCTCCACGGTCCTCTGCCCCGACCTGTTGACCGGTGCACTCCAGCAGCACTGGACAGTGTTCGCCGACTCGGCCCTGGAAGCCGGAGCCAGGGCGGTCTTCGCCTTCCCCCTACCGCTAGGCCGTGTCGTCAGACTCCCGCCTGCTCCACGACGCCATGCACGCACTCTCGCCGCACCGGGCCCCGACCCGAGTACGTCCAGTACGAGAGTCAGGACCCGGCACGCCGAGCGCACGCAGCTGACGCCGCAGGGCCCGCCCTCCGGGAGAACGACGGGAGTTCGACGACACGGCCTAGGGGTCATCAGCTCCGGCATGCTCGATCTGTACTCCAGCAGCTCGGTCGAGCTGGACGCGGACGAGGTGGCCGACGCGATGGCCTTGGCCGACACCGCCACGTTGCTTCTGCTCGACGCCCGGATCAGCGAGACGGGTGTTCCGTCCGACACCGGCGCGTCCAGCACCAGCGTATCCGGCACGGACCGGCCGGACGCCGCGCCCTTCGACGACCTGGGCGGTCACCGGGCCGAGATCGGCCAGGCCACCGGCGTCCTCATGGTCCAACTCGGCGTCGCGTCGACGGGGCATTCATCCGGCTGCGCGCCCACGCGTACGCCCGGGGAACACGGATCTCGGTGGTCGCCGACGTGACTGCCCACCGGCTCCGCTTCCCCCGGAGACGACACCGTCCGACTTGGAACCACCGGATGTGCGTCCCTCCGACACGTAACCGCCGCATGCGCGACCGCCCGATGAGCAGCCCTGATGCTCACGCCCCACAAGCGAAGGTGTGCACGATGAAGGAACAGCTGATGGCCCGGACGTTCGTCGAGCTGGCGGACAGTCTCGTCGCCGACTTCGACCTCGTGGACTTCCTGCGCCTGCTCACCGACCGTTGCGTCGATCTGCTCGACGCGAGTGCGGCGGGCGTCCTGCTCGCCGACCGCGACGGAGTGCTGCGCGTCATGGCCACCTCCGACGAACGGGTGCACCTTCTTGAACTGTTCCAGCTCCAGAACCACGAAGGCCCTTGCCTGGACTGCTTCCACACCGGGATGGCCGTCTCCGTTCCCGACCTGCGCGACGAGGCCGCGCGCTGGCCCCTGTTCACCGCCCAGGCCGAGCGCATCGGCTTCACCGCCGTCCAGGCACTGCCCATGCGCCTGCGCGACGAGGTCGTTGGCGCCCTCAACCTCTTCCACACCGCCTCGACGCCCATCAGCACCGCTGCCACCCCCTTCGCGCAGGCGTTGGCCGACGTCGCCACCATCAGCTTGCTGCAACAACGCACCACCGAGCGCAGCACACTCCTCAACGAACAGCTGCAGACAGCGCTCAACAGCCGCGTCCTGATCGAACAGGCCAAGGGAAAGCTCGCCGAACGCCGCCACACGGACATGGAACGGGCTTTCACGACGCTGCGCGCCTACGCCCGCGCCCACAACCGCCGCCTGGCGGATGTCGCCCGTGCCCTCATCCACGAAACCGAACACCTCCCTGGTCTCAGCCCCGGGACTCCCTGATCAGACCCCTGCAAGAAGGGTTCGTCATGCCACTCGGTCCCCCTCCGGCCACCTCCCTCGACACGTCCGGCACCCGCGCCTGTCCAGATCGCCTCACCGAGGAGGAGCTGAGCGCGCTGGACGCCCACTGGCGGGCGGCGAACTATCTGGCCGTCGGGCAGATCTACCTCATGTCCAACCCGCTGCTGACCGAGCCGTTGGCGCCTGAGCACGTCAAGCCGCGACTGCTGGGGCACTGGGGCACCTCACCGGGCCTGAACCTGGTTCACACCCACCTCAACCGGGTCGTCAAGGCGAGGAACCTGGACGCCATCTGTGTCTGGGGGCCCGGTCACGGCGGACCCGCCGTGGTGGCGAACTCCTGGCTGGAGGGCAGCTACACCGAGACCTACCCGGACGTCACGCGGGACACGGCCGGCATGGCTCGCCTCTTCCGGCAGTTCTCCTTCCCGGGTGGCATCCCCAGTCATGTCGCACCCGAGACCCCGGGATCGATCCACGAGGGCGGCGAGCTGGGCTACGCCCTCTCGCACGCCTACGGGGCCGCGTTCGACAACCCGGGGCTCCTGGTGGCATGCGTGATCGGCGACGGTGAGGCCGAGACGGGCCCGCTGGCCGCCTCCTGGCACTCGAACAAGTTTCTCGACCCGGTACGGGACGGTGCCGTCCTGCCGATCCTGCACCTCAACGGCTACAAGATCGCCAATCCGGCGGTCCTTGCCCGGATACCGGAGCCCGAACTCGACTCCCTGCTCAGGGGATACGGCCACGAGCCCCTCCATGTCACCGGGGACGACTCCCACACCGTCCACCAGACGATGGCTCGCGCCATGGACGAGGCTCTGGACCGTATCGCCGCCTGCCAGCACGCCGCCCGCGCCGGGTCCGTCATCACCGAACGTCCGCGCTGGCCGGTGATCGTGCTGCGCACGCCGAAGGGCTGGACCGGACCCGCCGAGGTCGACGGCCTCCCGGTGGAGGGCACCTGGCGAGCGCACCAGGTGCCGCTGTCGGCCGTACGCGAGAACCCGGACCACCTGAGGCAATTGGAGCGATGGCTGCGCTCGTACCGGCCCGAAGAACTGTTCGACGAGCACGGACGCCCCCGGGAACAGGTCATGGCCTGTGTTCCCGACGGCGCACACCGCCTGGGCGCGAACCCGCACACCAACGGTGGCCTGCTGCTGCACGACCTGCCCCTGCCACCCCTGGAGCGGTTCGCCGTCCCCGTCGACAAGCCCGGCGTGACAGCGCATGAGCCGACCCGCGTCCTCGGCAACCTGCTGGCGCGGGTGATGGCCGACACCGGCGAGCGGCGCGACTTCCGGCTGGTCGGCCCGGACGAAACGGCCTCCAACCGCCTCCAGGCCGTCTACGAGGCGAGCGGCAAGGCGTGGGAGGCCCAGGTGCTGCCCACAGACGAGCATCTGGAGCGCGGTGGCCGGGTGATGGAGATCCTCTCCGAACACACCTGCCAGGGCTGGCTGGAGGGCTATCTCCTCACCGGCCGGCATGGCCTGTTCTCCTGCTACGAGGCCTTCGTCCACATCGTCGACTCCATGGCGAACCAGCACATCAAGTGGCTGCGCGTCGTGCGCCGGCTCCCCTGGCGCCGCCCGATCGCCTCCCTCAACTACTTGCTCACCTCGCACGTGTGGCGCCAGGACAACAACGGCTTCTCGCACCAAGACCCCGGTTTCGTCGACCACGTACTCAACAAGTCGCCGGAGGTCGTGCGGGTCTACTACCCGCCGGATGCCAACGCCCTGCTGGCCGTGGCGGATCACGTGCTGCGCAGCCGCGACTACGTCAACGTCGTCGTCGCGGGCAAGCAGCCCTGCTTCGACTGGCTCGACCTCGACGCCGCCCGCGCGCACTGCGCCCGCGGCGCCGGGATCTGGGCCTGGGCCGGCAGCGAGTCCGACACCGGCGAGCCCGACGTGGTGCTCGCCTGCGCGGGCGACGTGCCCACCCTCGAAGTGCTGGCCGCCGTCTCGCTGCTCCGCATTCACCTGCCCGACCTCGCGGTACGAGTGGTCAACGTCGTGGACATCGCCCGGCTGCTGCCCGCGGAGGAACACCCGCACGGCATGCCCGACAGCGAGTACGACGCGCTGTTCACCCCCGACAAGCCCGTCGTCTTCGCGTACCACGGCTATCCGTGGCTGATCCACCGGCTCGCCTACCGCCGTGCCAATCACGCGCACCTGCACGTGCGCGGCTACAAGGAGGAGGGCACCACCACGACCCCGTTCGACATGGTGGTACGCAACGACCTCGATCGGTACCGGCTGGTCATGGACGTCATCGACCGGGTGCCCGGTCTCGCGGTCCGCGCGGCGGCGCTGCGGCAGCGGATGGTCGATGTCCGCTACCGCCATCACGACTGGATCCGCGCCCATGGGGTGGACCTGCCCGAGGTCGCCGAATGGACCTGGTCTCAGTGACCACCCGTGCGCCGGAGCTGCGGGTGGGGGAAGCCGCCGCCGAAGACGCGAAGGTCGTGCTGGCTGCGCTCGCGAGCCGCCCGGACGGCCTGTCGGGGGGTGAGGCGGCCGAGCGGCTCGCGGCCGTCGGGCCGAACGCCGTGCGCACCCACCACGTCCGCGTCCTGGCGGTCCTCGGGCGACAGCTGCGCAGCGCCCTGATGATCCTGCTGGCGGTGACGGCCGGGGTCTCGTACTTCTTCGGCGAGCGGACCGGCGCGATCATCATCGCGGGGATTCTGGTGCTGAGCGTAGCGCTGGGCTTCGTCAACGAGTACCGGGCGGAGAAGGCGGCACAGGCCCTGCACTCGCGGGTGCGGCACACGGCCGTTGTGATCCGCGGCGGCGCGGCCACCGAGGTCGACGTGACCGACCTCGTGCCGGGCGATGTCGTGCGGCTGGCTCTGGGGCAGGTGGTCCCCGCGGACCTGCGTCTGCTGGAGTGCACCGCGTTCGCCTGTGACGAGAGCGTCCTCACCGGGGAGTCCGCCCCCGCCGACAAGAGCCCGGAGCGGGTCGCCGCGGGGGCGGCACTGGCCGAGCTGATCTCCT
The DNA here is from genome assembly GCF_040613095.1 of Streptomyces sp. NPDC006309. NCBI lineage: Bacteria > Bacillati > Actinomycetota > Actinomycetes > Kitasatosporales > Streptomycetaceae > Streptomyces > Streptomyces sp. NPDC006309. The sequence continues at coordinate 414,624 of NZ_JBEXRO010000002.1, forward strand.
GCGCGCTGATGGGAACGGTCGTGCACGGGGGCAGCGCGACCGGAGTGGTGGTCGCCACCGGGGGCCGTGCCGAGTTCGGGCGGATCGCGCTGGGGCTGGGCGAACGGCAGCCGGAGACCGACTTCCAGGCGGGGCTGCGCCGCTTCTCCATGTTGCTGCTCAAGGTAGCCGCCGCGCTCACCACGGGGATCTTCGTCATCAACCTGCTGCTCCACCGGCCGTTGCTCGACGCCCTGCTCTTCTCGCTGGCCATCGCGGTGGGCATCACCCCGCAGCTGCTGCCGGCCGTGGTGAGCACGAGCCTGGCCACCGGCTCACGGCAGCTGGCCCGGCGCAAGGTCCTCGTCAAGCGGCTGGTGTGCATCGAGGACCTGGGAGACATGGATGTCCTGGTCACCGACAAAACCGGCACGCTCACCGAGGGCCGCATCCGTTTCGAGGCGGCCCTCGACCCGGCCGGCAGACCCTCCGACTCGGTGCTGGCCCTGGGGCTGCTTGCCACCGAGGGCGACCTCGACCAGGTGGGCGGTAACGCACTGGACACCGCCCTGTGGGAGGCCGCGGCCGGGAAGCCCCCTGGCGGTCACCACCAGCTGGCGCTGCTGCCCTTCGACCACGACCGGCAGCTCGGCTCCGCGCTCGTCGAGCGTCCGGACGGCAGTCACCTGATCGTCGCCAAGGGGGCGCCCGAGGCGGTCCTGGCCCGTTGCGGTGACGTAGCGGAAGAGGCCGCCGCGGTGCTCCAGGAGCACTTCGCGGCGGGCAGCCGGGTGGTCGCCGTGGCCACCCGGGACGCGGACGGGCAGACGTCCCTCGCTGCCGCCGACGAGTACCGGCTGCACCTGGCCGGCTTCCTGGTCTTTCTCGACCCGCCCAAGACCGGTGCCGCCGCCTCACTGCGCCGCCTCGCCGACCTCGGCATCACCGTGAAGATCTGTACGGGCGACAACGCACTCGTCGCCCAGAAAGTCTGCGCCGACCTCGGCCTGCCGCCCGGCCGCGCCCTGACCGGCCGGGACATCGGGGAGCTGGACGACGACCAGCTGACCAGGGCGGCCGAAACCACCACCGTCTTCGCCCGAGTCTCGCCCCAGGACAAGGCGCGAGTCGTACGGGCGCTGCGGCGCCGGGGCCGGGACATCGGGTTCCTGGGCGACGGCGTGAACGACGCGCTGGCCCTCCACGCCGCCGACGTGGGGCTGTCCGTGGACACCGCGACCGACGTGGCCAAGGACGCAGCGGACGTCCTGCTCCTGGAGAAGGACCTCGGTGTTCTCGCCGACGGGGTCGCCGAGGGCCGCCGGATCTTCGCCAACACCATCAAGTACGTCCTGATGGGAACCTCCAGCAACTTCGGCAACATGTTCAGCGCGGCCGGAGCCTCCCTGGTACTGCCCTTCCTGCCGATGCTGCCCTCGCAAATCCTGCTCAACAACCTCCTCTACGACGCCGGGCAGTTGACCATCCCCACCGACCACGTCGACCCGGAGCAACTGCGCGCGCCCTCGCACTGGGACATCGCCTTCATCCGGCGCTTCATGCTCTTCTTCGGGCCCGTCAGCTCCGTCTTCGACTTCCTCACCTTCGCGGTCATGATCGAGATCTTCCACACCGGCGCCGCACTGTTCCGCTCCGGCTGGTTCGTGGAATCCCTCGCCACGCAGGCGCTGGTCGTCTTCGCCATCCGTACTCGCCGGGTGCCGTTCTACCGCAGCCGGCCCAGCCGCCCCCTGCTGTTCAGCGCCGTCGGCGTCGTCTCCGTCGGTGCCGCGCTGCCGATGTCCCCGCTCGCGGGGCCGCTCGGTTTCCAGTCGCTGCCGCTCCGACTCGTCCTCGCCCTGGTCGTGATGGTCGTGCTCTATCTGGTGCTGATCGAGGGTGCCAAGCACGTCTTCTACGCCCGCGCCGACGCGCGGGCCGCGCTTCCACCGGTACGCCACCGCACCCTCCGGCATCGCATCCAACGGCGGGCCGGCCGCTTCAGCCACCCCGGACCGCTGCGGCCCCGGTGACAGCTGTCACCGGGGCCGTCAGCGGCATCGCCCCGCACCGAGACGATCACGTCACCCCGGGCGGCCGGGAACGATCAGCCGCTCAGTGCCTCCTCGGCGTCCCGCCGCTCCCGGGCCACCTCCACACGGTTGCCGGCCCGCTCCCCGGGCAGGGAGACCGACGGTGCGGGGGCCGGTGCGGGGGTGGCGGACTCGGGGATCACGGCCCCTGCGGAGAGCGCGGCGCGCCGAGTGCTCCGGTGCACGAGCCGCCCGTCGGACTCGCCGGCGCTGTCCTTGCTCTGGTGCTCGAAGAAGCGGAGCATCTCCACGGGGAACGGCATCACGAGGGTGCTGTTCTTCTCGGCGGACACATCCACCACGGTCTGCAGCAGACGCAATTGCAGTGCTCCGGGGGTGTCGGCCATGGTGGCGGCGGCGTCGGTCAGCCGCTGGGACGCCTGGAACTCCCCGTCGGCGGCGATGACCCGGGCACGGCGCTCCCGCTCGGCCTCGGCCTGCTTGGACATCGAGCGCATCATCGACTCCGGGAGCGCGATGTCCTTGATCTCGACACGTTCGATGCGCAGCCCCCAGGGCTCCTCGGTGGGGGCGTCCATCACCTTTTTGAGCTCCGCGTTGATGTGGTCGCGGTCCGAGAGCAGCGTGTCCAGGTCGGCCCTGCCGATGACCGAGCGGAGCGACGTCTGGGCGATCTGGGAGACGGCGGCGGGGTAGTTGCGCACGTTCACCAGGGCCTTGACGGGGTCGATGACCTTGAAGTAGACGACCGCGTCGACGGTGAGCGTCACGTTGTCGGCGGTGATGGACCCTTGCGGCGGGATACCGAGGACCTCGGTCTGTACGGACACCTTCCGCATCCGGTCCCCGATCGGCCGGATAACACGCAGGCCCGGCCCGCGGATGTCCGGCAGCAGCCGCCCGAAGCGGAACACCACGCCCTTCTCGTACTGCTGGACGTTGCGCAGGCTCAGGGCGAGCAGGACCAGCCCGGCCACGGCGCACAGCGCCAGCACGGTGATCAGAACACCCATGGTTCTCACTTACCTTCACTTCGATGACGGTCCCGGACCCGAACGGTCCGGACTGCGCACGGCTCGGGAGAGCCCCGGCCTGTCGCCTGCGGTGCGGCCGGGATGGGCCCGGGCTGCTGTTCAGGCTGCGATGGACTGGTGTGTCGGCCTCCCTCAGCCGGGAGAGGTCTGCGGTGCGCCGGTCCGGGCTCCGCCGGCTGTGGCCCTGGTGGCCACTGGGGTTCGCACGGCCCTCACCTCGCCGCGGGGAAACGGACGGGAGCTGCGGTGGTCATGCTGCCGGATTGCGGACTTCGATGGTCTTCTACGGAGTCTCAGGGGGCCTGAACGGTCGGGCCGGTCTCCGACACCGTGCGCAGGCGCGCCGCCTCCGCCATCAGCCGGTCCACGTGCGAGGTGCGCAGGCAGTCTCTGCCGGCGGCCATCAGCCAGAGGGCCGAGACGGGCGTCGGCAAGGAACCGAGGGGAGCGGAAAGGATCCGCAGTGACGTAGCGGAGGGCGTACTTCCGTGGATCAGCGTAGGGGAAACGGTCGCAGTCATGACGCGAACCCTGCTCCGGGCCGACCGGAATCGGCCCAGCGTGATCAGATCGCCGAAAGTGACAACGACATGAAGCCGGTGTACGGAATACCCTCGGTAACCCGAGCCTACTCCTTCGACGGTGCGAGCGGAGTCCCCGTCCGGGGCAGCGAGGCCGTCCCAGGACCGGGCACGTGGAGCCTGCCCAGCCGGGCCCGGCCACGACTCCCCCGGCTCCGCGCCCGGGCCGCGCGGAGCCGTGAGTGGTCGGAAGGCCACGTCAACGGACTGCGACTCCCGGCCCCATGCTGTCCTTCGAAGCGGTGGCCATAGTCTCCATGAGCCGCCCGGCCTCCGCGGCCGTGGCATCAGGCGGCACCACCAGCAGGTCCCACCGGCCGCGGCCGGGCGCCAGCAGGCAGACGGTGGACGGGGAGCGCCGGGCGGTCGTCCGACGCAGGTGGACCACCTGGTTGGCGACGAGCAGCCGGCCCGGGAACGGGGACCACACGGCCTGGTCCACGAGGGCGCTGGTGACCTGCCCCCAGACGTGCGGCAGTCCGCCCAGCAGCTTGGGCAGTTCGGACGCCAGATCGGGCGAGCGGGGCCACCAGACTCCGTCGATGCGCCGGGGCATGCGGCCCTGTGCCGGCTGGGACACCAGGCGCAGGCGGACGGCGGACGACGAGGAGAGCGGGGGCGGTGGCGCGAGTGTCATGGGAACTCCTGACAGGGGTGCGGTCACTCGGTTATGCGCGAGGGGCGGCGATACGGCTGGGCGGTCACCGATCACATGGCACAGGGAGTCCACGCTCCTCGTGATGTGGTGGAGCAGGGTGCGACGGACAAGTCCCGGCATCAGCAGGGCGGTCAGGGCGGGCACCCGGCTGCCACCGATCAGCCACCCGCCTGCGAAGGATGCTGCGAGGGTGAGCACACCGGTCAGGTCACTCTGGAAGTTCATCGCCCAGCCACGGCGAGCGCGGTGCGCAGCGGCCGTACGGCCCGGTAGGTGCCGTGGGTCAGGCCACGGTGGGAGCCGGCCGTGATGCCGAGGCCCGTGATGGTGCGGAGCCCTGCGGAGAGCAGGGCATCGGCGGGATGGAGCAGAGGTCCCCGCGGCAGCCAGGCGGCCAGACCGAGCGCCAGGAAAGGGAGGAGGACTGTCGACGCCGTGATCGTCGGGGACGGCCGCTCGCTGGAGGTGCGTTCGGGAGCCGTTCCGTCGCGGGGGAAGGCTGCCCGCCCGTCGTACTCCGGGCGCGGCTGGGCTCCTTCCGGCAGGCGGGGGGCGGAGGATATGGAGAGACATGCGACACGGCCCTTGACCTAGGTGACGACAGTGCGGCCGGGGTCTTGGGCTGCGCCTCTTGGACGGTGAGTGCGTACGGCACCGCTGAGAACGGATGCGAGTCGCACGGGCGGTGGATACGGGAGGGGCTTGGGCTGGCCAGGACATCATGGGGAGTCGAGCGACGGGGCCGTCAGACGGTCTTGTCCTGCGTAGGTGTGATCGACGGGCGATCTACTCGGGTCGAGCCTTGGAACCGAGCGGACCGGCGGCGTGCGAGGCAGCAACCGGTATGAGGCTTCGGATGACATAGGTCGGAACCTGGCCCGGACCTTCGCGGCCCTCTCTCCCGCGACGAGGACGAGACCGGTCCGATCACCGTCGTACGACATACCCTCGACGATGTCAGCGTACTCCTGCCGCTCGGGGCAGCCCGGCGCATCCGAGTGGTGCGGTGGCCACCGGATCCACCGGTCGGCGCCCGACGAGGAGAGTGCTGCCGCGTATGAGGAGCCGCCCATGACGGCCGGCCGAGTCAGAACAACTCCCTAGGCGCCCCCGCGAGTCCGCTGACCGGCGCAGCGTTGGCCTTGCCGTCCGTCGCGACAGCCCGGGGAAGGCCGGCTGACGGCCCGGCAGCTTCGACAAGAGGCGGGCGGCGGGGCCGTGCGGTCACCCTGGTGCATACGTCGGCGAGCGGCCCCTGGCGCTCAGCTCGTGTGGCGAGACCGGTCCGGTCAGCCTACGACGGCCCTCGTTCCTGTCGGAAGGAGTACGTTGGAGACATCGAGGGCATCTCGCACACCGGCTTCCACGCCGGGTCGTCCTCGGTGCGAGGCGAATCCCGGGCCGTACCCCCAAAGGGGCGGCCCGGAGACGGGTCCGCATCATGACCACGACCTCCGAGGCACTGCCGCGGCCTGCACCCGTTACAGCCCCTCCCGCCCGTCTCGTGCTGAAGCCGGACGGCCACTCCCGTGGACTCCTGGACGGCGCCTGGTGGCCGCGCTCGCGCGACCTGCTGCGCGAACTGCCCGCGCTGACCGATGCGCTGGACCGTGTGTGGGGACGCATCACCCGAATCGCCGTCAATCCCGAGTACTGGCCGGTCATCCCGCGCAAGGTGCCCGTCAACGGCCATGTCGTGAAGGTCGGCTGGTTCACGCCGGAGATCGACCCGCACAAGCTGCTGCTGCTCTCCTATGGCACCGGACGCTGGGATCTGCTCGTCGTCCCGCCCGAGACCGGGGCGGTGCCGGCGGCGTGCCTGATGGCGGCCGCGTCCGACTACGACGGTCCGCCGCTGACCGCGAGCGCGCTCATCGCCGCGGCTGGAGCCGGGCGCGCAGCCTCCACGGCTGACCGACCACTCGATCCGGACGAGGCTTGGGAGTACGAGGGCGGTACCTGCGTGCCGTCCGCAGCGGTGCCCGCACAGGCCGGTGAGGTCAGCCGCCTGATCATCGGCATGTGAGACCGCCGCCATGCCTTTTGACGATCGCCGGCCGATGCACATGAACGACGTGCAAGGGCGACGTCCGCGAAAGAGAGGAACCCCAGCCGACGCACGGCTGGGGTTCTCCGAGCGGTGAGTATCGGTCAGCAGGTGAAGTCGCCCGCGCCGTGAACCGCTCGTCTGCGCGCCGGCGGACCGCACGGCACGCGATCACCGTGGATCAGGAAGGTCAGCGCTTCAGGGCAAAGACGCCCGGCCGCCAGGGCAGTTGGTCGTAGGGGCCGCTCGCGGTGGGGGACTTGCCCTGGTAGAGGAACTGAGCGCATCTGAGATGAAAAGGCGTATCGGGTCGCACCCGCATGTCCGCGTTTAGGGCGGCGGCCGGTCGGTGGTCTCCAGGCCGGGCCGCGCTGCTGGTCGAGCCGGTCCGCAAGACCGGTCTGGATGCGGCGACAGCAACGGCATTAGCGCCCTGGCGCGAGGTGCGGGCGGTGCACGATTCCGGCAAGATTCTGCTGGATATGGCGCTTGCGGTCGCCATCGGTGGCGACTGTCTGGCCGAAGTCGGCATGCTGCCGGCCGAGCCGGCCGTGTTCGGGCCGGCGGCCTCCGACCCGACCGTCTCCCGGCTGGTCGACCTGCTCGCCGCGGGCGGCAGGCACACCCTGATCGGACTCGGACTCTGCCACCGCCTGCGGGCACGGGCAGAGGACCGCATCCGGGCTGCCCGCACGACCGGCCTGCGGAACCGGCCCTGCACGACACCACGTAGAACAGGGTCTGGCTGGAGATCGTCCAGACCGCACTCGGCCTGCCGGCCGGGATGCCGGTGCTTGCGCTGAGCGGCAAGACCCGGCTCTGGGAGCCCCGCCGCCTGCGGCTCCGCCTGTTCGGCCCGGCCGGCCAGCTCGTCACCACCGGCAGACGCCGCTGCCTTCGCGTCGCCCGCCACTGGCCCTGGACCCACGTCGTCACCGACGCCCTCCGACGGCTCGACTGCCCAGCGCAGCCTGACCAGTAGCCTTCCCGTCCCTACGAGCAGCGCCATCGTCTCCGGAGCAGTGAAACCCGCCGCCCACCGTCACGACAGCCGGGCCACAGCCCTGCCCGCAATCAGCCATGGAAAGCGAAACAGTCCACCGGTTCCACCGACGGACCGTCACGAAGGGTCGAGGACAACGGTCGAAACGGCGCAGGCTATCGCAGGTCGGAAAGCCTTTGCCGCATGTTCCAAGATCGCCACGCACTCCACGTGCGAGGTCCTCGGAAAGACGTCGGCTGGCGCGACAGTAGACAAAACGCCTGGTGGGAGGCGGGCGGGTTTCAGCTCCTCTCGTCGGCCATCCAGAAGCCGGAGCGTCAGCGAACCAACTGCCTGACAGCCGTCGCGTGCGGGTGATCCCGGGCGAATCGACCAGCGAGAACTGTTCGTCACCGGCTCGGCTCATCCGCCCAAGGCCCACACATCCGCTCACGCTGCCGTCATGACGGATGCGATGCTGCGGTGCCGGGCGACGCCGTGTGCGAAATCTGGCACGCGTGACGTGCCCTCACGCAGGTCGTCCAGGAACTGCCGGTAGGCGTGGGCAACTGCGTAAGCCGGCGCGTCGGTTCGGGGTTCCAGTCGCGGGACGCGAACGTACGATTCCGGCACCGTCATGGGAGCGAGCGCGGTGGACGTTCCGCGACCGCCTTCGAGAGTGACCGGACTGAGCTGTGGGTGGCCGATCGGGGCGGTGAGGACGAGGTCGCCCTCGGTGCCGTTGATCTCCCAGCGGAAGTTGGTTCCTCGGGACATGCCTCCGCGGTAGTGGAAGGTGGCTACCGCTCCGCCCGGCAGCCGTCCCGAGGCCACCACCTGGTCCGCGGCGGTCATCGGCACGGGCTGTCCGCTCTCGGTGTCCACGGCCGACGTACGCCGCGACACCAGTTGGATCCGCAGTTCCTCGGGCTCTCCCAGGACCGACGCGAGTCCGTCGAGAGCGTGGCTGAAGGGAATGGTCAGCAGTGTCGCGCCGTTCGCGGCGTCGAGCACATAGCGATCGTTGGGGCCAACGGTGGCACCCCAAGCGCCGCCGGAGCCGACGACCGTCGTGGACAGCACCTCCCCCACGTAGCCGTCGGCCACGAGCTCCCGTGCGTAGGCGAGGACCGGGTGCGACCGCGCCTGGAGTCCGACGACGGTCGGCACAGCGTGGCTGCGTGCTTGCTGCGCCATGTCCTCGGCCTCCGCGAGCCCGTTGCCCAGCGGCCACTCGCACAGCACGCTCTTGCCGGCGCTCAGCGCCGTCTGCACCAGTTCCCGGTGGTGCGGCACCTTCACCGCCACGACCACCAGGTCCACCTCGTCGCAGGCCACCAGTTGGGCAGCCGTCCCGAAGGTACGGGACACACCATGCTTCTGTCCGGAGCGCTCCGCCGACTGTTTCGAGCTGGCGCTCAGGGCCCTCAGCTCATAACCCGGGACGGCACGCAGGGCAGGCAGGTGAGAGCGCTCGGCCCAGCTACCGTGCGCCCCAAGTCCTATGATCCCTACTCCGATCGGCTTCTCGGACCGGGCCAGCTCGGCAAGCAGTGACTCGGATGTGTTCATGATTCGTCACCTGTTCTTTGTGTGGATGGCACGAACGTCACTCGCAGCGGCATGGAACAGACACGGAAGCGACCCTCACGTGGCCGCTTGATGAGAGGTGGAGCCGCGTGTCGAGCAGGCGCCGGCACAGGAGATTCACGCCTGGTGGGTACCGGGATGAGCGGGTGATGCAGTGGACGGACTCGCAGGACACGGTGCTGCCGTGAGTGTCGCGCTGCTTCCGGCTCGGCTCCCGAACACGCTGACGGAGACCGTGTCGCCGGAAGGCGCGACGCATGCCTGACCACCGGTCAATTCCACATGGGCGCGGACGGCTTCGGGCCACGCTCGCTGTCCAGCAGAGCCATGAGAGTCGCGGCGTAACGGGTCCCGGCTGCCGCGCCGGCCGGGACGGACTTGTCGATCCTGCCGAGGTCAGCCTCGGTCAGGGTGACGTCGGCCGCCGCCAGGGCCTCCTCGATCCGGTGCGGTCGGCGGGCGCCCAGGATGGCCACGATGGTGCCGCGCTCGCGACCCTGGGCGATGACCCAGGCGGTGGCGAGCTGCGCGACGCTGATGCCGTGCGCGTCGGCGAGCGGTCGCAGCCGGTCGACCAGGGCGAGGTTCGTGGCGAGGTTGTCGGAGTGGAAGCGCGGCAGCCAGTGGGTGCGTGGGTCACCTCCCGCGGGTTGTCGGTAGGTGCCGGTGAGCAGACCGTGTGCGAGGACCCCGTAAGCGGTGACGCCGATCCCCAGCTCCCGGCAGGTGTCCAGGATGCCGTTGGTCTCGGGGCCACGGCTGAACAGGGAGTATTCGATCTGTACGTCGCAGATCGGGTGCACGGCGTGGGCACGGCGGATGGTCTCCGGCCCTACCTCGGAGAGCCCGATGTGCCGTACGTATCCGGCCTGGACCAGTTCTGAGATGGCGCCGATCGTGTCCTCGATCGGGGTGTCGGGGGCGAGGCGGGAGGGACGGTAGATGTCGACGTGGCCGGTGCCGAGGCGGCGCAGCGAGTAAGCGAGCGCGTTCTTCAAATGGGCGGGACGGCCCTCGATGCCGACGAAGTTTCCGTCGGGGCCGCGCAGGCCGCCGAACTTGACGCTCAGGAGCGCCCTTTCGCGATCGCCGTCGCGAAGGGCGCGGCGGATGAGGTCCTCGTTGTGGCCCATGCCGTAGAAGTCGGCGGTGTCGAGGAGGGTGACGCCGGCAGCGAGGGCCGCGTGGATCGTGGCGATGGCGTGGGCCTCGTCAGCGGGGGCGGTGTGGTCGGACATGCCGGCGCAGCCCAACGCGAGGGGAGTGACTTGCGGGCCGCCGGTTCCGAGGGTTCGGGTTCGCATGAATCCTTCCGCGGGTGGAAGTGACGAGCGCGGCCGTCAGGGGCCGATGGAGCGGCAGCCACCTGTTAGCGTTGACATCTCAACACTAGAAAGGGTGCGTTGACATGTCAACATCGGACGGCGGGGCTTCCGAGCCGGACGACGCCATGAGCGAGGCCGCACTGGATCCCGTCGGCCTCTGGTCCGCCTTCAAGCGCGCCCACGAGATCGTCCGAACCCGTGTGATCGCGGACGCCGCCGATGCGGCGGGCCTGTCCGAGCCGGACCTGACGATCCTCGTCACTCTGGACAAGGCGGGGGGATGCCTGCGCCAGAGCGAGCTCGCCGCGTCGCTCGGCTGGGACCGCACCCGCATCTCCCACCAGCTCACCCGCATGAGCAAGCGCCGACTCGTCACCCGCGAACGCGCCGACGGTGTCACCGTCGTCCTCACCGACCCCGGACGCCAGGCCATCACCGCCGTGCACCCCGGCCTGGACGCCGCGGTACGCCGCCACTTCACCGACAGGCTCTCCGGGCAGGAGATCGAAACACTGAGTTCTGTCCTGCGCCGGCTGTAGCCGCCGGAACGGAGGCCGACAAGCCGCAGGGGCGCGGTCACCGGCCCCGACCAGTCGGCCCTGCCCCCTCTGCTCGACTTGCTGCGCGCCAGCGAGTACGCGTAGGACGCAGCCCCCTGCTTCCATGAACCAGCATCTTGAACTATCCGGCGTCCGGGACATCGCCGACCACGCGCCCCCGATCTCCACTCGCCTGGGCCACCGCGGCCTGATCCCTTCGGCCCGAACGGAGCGCGTCCTCGCCCCCGGTGCCGGGGGCGCCTGCGGCGGAAGGGGCGGGCAGCGCTCCATGAGCCCGTCGGCGCCGGCGGTGCACACCACCTGTGCGACCCTTCGCCGGGGAACACACGACGACCTCTTCAACGGCGGGCGGCAGTACCGGCGTCCCGCCCGATGACGAGCCATCACAACGAGCGTCAACTGAGCGTCGAGGCGCTCGGCCTCTCTTCGTACCGAGAGGAGGAGAGACCGCACCGCCATCCCGGACACCCCCTGGAACGCCGGGTCAGACGCGCTCCCCGCATACGACGCGCTTCACGTCGTGCGCTGCGGGAAACAGGTCAGCGCTGCCGCCAGGAACCTGAGGGCCAGGAGAACACAGCAGGTCAGGCGCTCTTTGTACTCGGCTCCAAGATCGCCACGCACTCCACATGATGCGTCATCGGAAAGATGTCCCGGCAGGATGGATCTCGCACAACACCAGGCCAGGGGCCGTTTTCTGCTCCACCGAAGGGCCCTTCGTGCGCGCGGAGCGTCAAACGGGCGTCACGCCCAAGGGCTACGTCCTGGTCGGTCATTGCCGGGGATCAGTACCCCTGCCAGTACAGCCAGCCGTTTGGCCTCCACGGCCCGGTGGCCGGACCGCCCGATGAGCGAAGTGGTCAGCTGTCGGGTTTCTTCGAGCGTCACGGGGCGGCGGCCCGGGTGGGGCGAGCGCCGGCCTCGATCTGCTGGGCGTACACGGCGTTCGTCACGAGCTCGCGCGCGTATGCGGCGTCCAGTCGGCCGGGGCGGAAGAGGATACGGTACATGATCGGCGCCACGACACGGTCGATCAGCAGTTCCGTCTCGGGCACCGGCTCCCCCCGCTGCACCGCACGGGCCAACACGACGTCGATCTGCTCCGCGGCATACGCCGAACACTGACCGGCATTGGTGCCGTCGGGGTCGCCGAGCAGGGCGTCCCGGATGTAGGCGCGCCCGGGCGGTGAGGCCATCTCGTCGAGGAACTGTTCCGCCCACGCGTCGAGATCGGCCCGCAGGCTTCCGAGATCGGCCGGATCCGTTTCCGGGCGCAGCCGTTCGACGGCCACGTCGGACATGAGTTCCTGCAGGTCGCCCCAGCGACGGTAGATCGTGGAGGGAGTCACGCCCGCCCGAGTGGCCACCATCGGGACCGTGAGCGCGTCGCGGCCCACCTCCCCTACGAGTTCACGTACCGCCGCATGGACGGACTCCTGTACGCGTGCGCTGCGCCCGCCGGGGCGGGCCATGGGCTTGGGACTCATGCGATCCACCTTAATGCGAATTTGTTGCTTCTAGGCGGTGGCTGGCGTCGGCGACCCGCAGGGCTGCGTATCCGGGCGCCCGAGCACGGCGGACGCCCTGCGGCGACGCGACCGCATGCCGGTTGGAACGTCCGCCTCCCCTCAGGCGGCGAGGGGAGCAAGCCGCCCCGCGCCGGCCACCGACTCCTCGTAGACCCGGCCCACACGGAGCACCGTCGCGTCGTGGAAGGGGCGCGCCATCAGCTGCATACCGATCGGCAGTCCGGCGCGGTCGTGACCGACCGGCAGGGTGAGGGCCGGGACGCCGGTGATGTTGGCGGGGGCACAGAGGCGGACGTAGCTGTCCGACACGGCCTCGGTCGCGCCATCGGCCCACTCGACGGCTTCCTGCCCCGCCTCGGCGGCGGTCATCGGCACCGTCGGCGCGGCGAGGACGTCGATTCCGTCGAACATGCGGGCCCAGGCGTCTCGCATCATGGTGCGGGCCCGCTGGGCGCGGAGGTAGTCGCCCGCAGAGGTGAGTTCGCCGGCCTCCAGCAGGATGCGAACGTCCGCCGCGTACAGGTCGGGGGTGGCGCGCAGCGACCGCTCGTGGTACGCGGTGGCCTCGGGAACCATCAGCCCCCACTGAACGGCCTGGATGTAGCGCGCCATCGGGATCTCGACGTCGACGAGCTCCGCCCCCAGTTCCGCCAGCCGCTCGATCGCGCCGCGTACGGACTCCTCGACCTCGGGCGTGACCCGGTCGAAGTAGTGGTTCCGCGGTACGCCGACCTTCAGTCCTCGCAGGTCGCCTCCCGGGAAGCGGTCCGGCATGGGGCCGGACACGCTCGCCGGGTCGCGCGGGTCGTGGCCGGCGGTCGCCGACAGCACCAGCGCGACGTCCTGGACGGTGCGGGTGAGAGGGCCCACGTGGTCCAGGGACCAGGACAGCGAGGTCACGCCTGTGCGTGGGACCAGGCCGTAGGTCGGCTTGAGGCCCACCACGCCGTTCAGGGCCGCGGGGACCCGGATGGAACCGCCCGTGTCCGTGCCCATGGCGAACGTCGCCCCGCCGGCGGCGACAGCCACCGCCGAGCCGCCGCTCGACCCGCCCGCGACCCGGCTGTGGTCCCAGGCGTTGTTCGTCTGCGGAGTGGTCAGGCCGTAGGCGAACTCGTGCGTGTGCGTCTTGCCCAGGAGGACGGCCCCGGCGGCGCCGAGCCGTTCGGCCACCCGGCTGTCGCGTTCCGCCACGTGCCCTGCCCGGACGTGCGAGCTCGCCGTGGTGGGCATCCCCTCTGCGTCGATCAGATCCTTGAGCGCCATGGGGATCCCGTGCAGCGGCCCGCGCGGTCCGCTTGCGGAGATCTCCCGTTCGGCGCGGACCGCTGCGGCCAGGGCCGCGTCGGCGGCGACGGTGACGTAGGCGCCCAGCCGTCCTTCGACGGCGTCAATACGGGCGAGCACCGATTCGGTGAGTTCGACGGGGGACAGCTCCCGTGCGCGCACCGCACGGGAGGCTTGGGTCAGCGACAGCTCAAACGGTTGCATCGGCGTTCCCCTGTCCGGCTCGGTAGGAGGACGCGGGAGGGGTCTCGCCGAAATCGAGCTCGCGCAACGTGCTGAGCACGGAATGGATGTAGTTGGCCGTCATGGCCACTTCTTCATGTCGGCCGTCCCCGAGGGGGAGCCCCGCCCGCAGCGCCCCTCGGGCTGCCTCTTGGGGGGTGAGTTCGCTGGTCATGACTTCCTTCCGGATCTGTGCGGCGCGACGGGCCGGAGCTGGTGCAGGACCTCCGACCACCGTAAAAGCGAATCATTTGCTTTAGTCGATCGTAAGACCTACGGTGCCTTAAAGCAAACCAATCGCTTTTAGCGCAGGAAGGATCCCCATGCAGAGCGTCCCCGCGGGCCTCACGCCTCCCCGTACCTCCCCATCCGGACGCCTGCCGTTCGCATTGCACACCTCGATCCTCATCGCGCTGCTCGCCGCATCCAGCGCGCCGACCCCGCTGTACCCCCACTACCAGGCTCAGTGGCAGTTGTCGGCCCTCGACATCACGGTGGTCTTCAGCGCCTACGCTCTGGCACTCCTGATCGCACTGCTGACGACCGGAACCCTTTCCAACCATGTCGGACGCCGCCCCGTGCTCCTGGGCGCGCTCGCGGTCCAGGTCGCCTCCATGGCACTGTTCGCGACGGCCGACGGCCTGACCACCCTGATCGGCGCCCGCGTGCTGCAGGGCATCGCGACCGGCGCGGCGACCAGCGCAGCAGGTGCGGCTCTCCTCGACCTGGAAGACCCCGCCCGGCCGGGGCGCCCCGCTCTGGCCAACAGCATCGCGCCGGTGACGGGCATGGCGGCCGGCGTCCTGGCAGCCACCCTCATGGTGCGCTTCGCCCCCGTTCCGGCGATCACGGTGTACGCGGCCCTGATCGCCGTGTTCGCCGCGCAGGCCATCGCCCTGGTCTCGACGTCCGAGACCGTCCGCCGCCGTCCCGGAGCACTGCGCTCGACGCGGCCCCACCTGGCGCTGCCGCCGGCGGCCGCCCACGCTCTGCTGCTCAACGGCGCCGGCGTCGTCGCCGTCTGGGCACTCGGCGGCTTCTACTCGTCCCTGGGACCGGGCTTCACACGGCTCATCTCCCCGGGCGAACCCGAATACGCCGGCGGCCTGGTCTTCTTCACGCTGACGGCCGTCGCCGCCCCGACGGTGTACTTCACGCGCAGGATGCGTGCCGGCGTCTCCGCTCTTCTCGGGAGCTGCGCGGTGATTCCGGCGGCCGCCCTGTCCCTGGGTGCCCTGTATCTCGCCGACCCCGTACTTGTCTTCACCGGGGCGGCGCTGGCCGGGTTCGGCTTCGGAGCCGTCTCCCAGGGTGCGCTGCGCGCGGTCGTCGACTCGGTTCCGGCCGGGGAGAAGGGCGGCACGCTCGCCTCCTATTACGTACTCAGCTACCTGGCGATGAGTCTGCCCGCCATCGGCGCCGGCGCCCTCACCGCCGGCTTCGGACTGCGTGCGGCAGCACTGGCCCATGCCGGCTGCGTGGCCGTACTGGCGACCGTCGCAGTCGCGACCCTGACCGCGCCGCTGCGCAGTCGGCGCCGGCCACCGTCCGCGGGCGCCCACTCCCGCCCGGCAACGAGCAACTACACATCCGCCTCACCCGAGACACCCGCTCCAGACATCTCCGTCCTCGCGACCGACAACAGATAAGGAAAGTCGCCGTGTTCACCTCATCGCAGACGACCAAGTCCACTACTCCCCCCGCCTCTTCCTGGACGGTGGGCAACCACACCGTACGACGCATCGACGAAGTGGCCCTGCCCGCCCGGACCGGTCCGTGGCTGCTGCCCGGGGCAACCACCGACCTCGTGAGCCGGACTCCCTGGCTGAGCCCCGAATTCGCCGACGAACAAGGCGTCCTGCGCCTGGCGAGTCACAGCTTCGCCGTCGAGGTGGACGGCATGCGGGTGCTGGTGGACACCGGCATCGGAAACGGGAAGCGGCGCTCCAACCCCGCCTGGCACAACCTGAACAGTGACTACGAAGCACGGCTACGGGCGGCGGGCTTCGCGCCGGAGAGCGTCGACGTCGTGGTCCTGACCCACCTCCACACCGACCACGTGGGGTGGAACACGCGTGCCGAGGGCGACGCCTGGGTGCCCACCTTCCCGAACGCGCGCTATCTCACCTCACGCACCGAGTGGGACTACTGGGCGGGGGTCGACATGGAGGAGGCGCGTCGGCAGATGTTCCGGGACTCGGTCCATCCCGTCCGGGAGGCAGGTCTGTTCGACCTCATCGATGTCGCTGACGAGGGCACGGACGTCGCGCCGGGCATCCGTCTACTGCCCACCCCCGGCCACACACCGGGACAGGTGGCGGTGGAACTGAGCAGCCGTGGCGAGACCGCACTGGTCACCGGCGACAGCATCCACCACCCGGTCCAGATGGCGCATCCGGAGCTCTGCAGCTGTGTGGACATCGCTCCCGAACTCGCGGCCAGGACCCGGAACCAGGTGCTCGCCTCACTGGCCGGTACGTCAACTCTCCTGCTGGGAAGTCACTTCCCGCCGCCGACCGCCGGACACGTGCGACGCGAGGACGGCGGGTACCGACTGGCCCCGGCTCCCTCAGGGGTCACGCCCATCGGCGGCTGAAGCGGATCGAAGCACCCGGGACGAGCCGCGCACCGAGTCGCACCGAGTCCGTGCGGGTGACGTCCTGAGCGTCCGCGACCGGACGGCCCGGGAGCGGATGTGAGACTCCTCCGGCATGCGCTCCGTCGTCACCGATGGTGCCGGAGGAAGTGATGACCGATCACCGGCTTGCGCCCTTTGCGTAAGCCGGCTGTCGGCTGTCCCACGTGGGCGTCAGTCACGCCGACGCGTCGCGAACGAGGGCAACCTGCCGGCCCCACTCGCCCCTCGTCGGCCGAGCAACGCGACCCTGCTTCAGTGAGCCCTTTCCAACCTGCCTGTGGAGTGCCGAAGTTGGGCTGACAACGTGGTGAAGCCCCTGGTAGATGGGTTTTCTACCAAGAGAACCGTCTCCACCAGAGGCTTCACGTGCTTGTTTACCCGTCGGGCGTCGACGTGTCCAGCTCTGCCCTCCGCTTCCTCACACAGCAGTTGCGGCAGCACCGCCGTGCGATCGGTTCCCGTTGGCGGCGCCTGAGCGCCGGCCGCCAGGCTTTGCTGACACTCGCCCATCTGCGGGTGGGGCACACGTATGCCCAGCTCGCGGCCGGATTCGGCGTCGGAACCACGACGGCCTACCGCTATGTCACCGAGGCTGTCGAGCTCCTGGCCGCCCTTGCCCCCATCCTGGCCGACGCGGTGCGGACTGCGTCGGTGAAGGCGTTCGTGATCCTGGACGGGACGCTGCTGCCGATCGACCGCATCGCCGCGGACCGGCCGTTCCACTCGGGCAAACACAAGAAGCACGGGATGAACGTGCAGGTCATCGCCGACCCGTCAGGGCGCCTGCTGTGGGCCTCACCGGCCCTGCCCGGCGCCGTCCACGACGTCCGTGCGGCCCGCGAGCACGGCATCGTCGACGCCCTCGCCGAGGCCGGCATCTCCTGCTGGGCCGACAAGGGATACCAGGGCGCCGGAGGCACGGTCCGTGTTCCCTACCGCGGCCGGTGGGAGACGCTCTCGGCAGGCCAGCAGGCCAGCAGGCCGTCAACCGGTCCCACGCAAAGATCCGGGCCCTCGTCGAGCAGGCCGTCGCCGCCCTCAAGTCCTGGCGGCTTCTCCGCAAACTGCGGTGCTCGACCACCCGGATCACCAGCCTCGTCCAGGCCGTCCTCACCCTTCATCTGACCAGCTCAGAGTGAAGATGGAAAGGGCTCACTCATGACCGAGGTGGTCTCCGACGAGAAGAGCATCTCCGTGTCCGGGAAGTAAGGTGTCCCGCACGGAGCGCCACCCGACGATACACAGCGCCCGCCGGCCTTCGGCGGCGACAGCCACCGGCTCTCCGCTTGGTTCACACACGCGGCATCGATCGTGACGATCCGGGGTTCCGTTGGAGGACCTTCCCTGACAGAGCAACGGCCGCGACACGCGTCAGACCGGCACAGTCAAGGCTGCGGCGCAGCCACCGACCGGGCGAGTGCGGGTCAGAAGCAGAACGCAGACACCCCGGCACTCGAACGGCGACGTGTCCTGGGAACAGGACTGGCGTCGAGCACGGCATCCAGGCCCACTGCAGGACGGCTTCCTGGCGAGCCGACCAGCGATGGGGCCACGAGCTGCGGCACGCCGAGCACCTGACATCCCGACAGAACGAGCGTCGAACCAGCGTCAAGACCGCCTGCGCCGTCTCTGCGAAGACCGGAGGATCAGTACTCGCCGATCCCCAGTCGCCACCCGAAAGCGCAGGTCAGCACCCGACCCCGGCAAGCAGCACGTTCCACGTCGTGCACTTCGGAGAACAGGTCGAGGAACCACCGGCGATCCTCAGCAATCCAGAGAAACAGCAGGTCAGAGTCTCTTTGCTGCAGGCTCCAAGATTGCCACGCACTCCACGTGAGAAGTCATCGGAAGCATGTCACCCGGGTGAACTCAGAGAAAGCCGCAGGTCAGGTCCGTCCCTCGTCTCCGTCTTGGGGCCACCAGGTGCGAAGAGCGTCAAACGAGCGTCACGGCGGACGCCCAGTGATCCCAGCAAGGAGTGCACCAGACGCCGTCCCCGTGGTCAGGTTCAGGCTTCGGCGCTCACAGGAGGGAAGCATTGATCCTTATCAGCGTCGATCGTTTGGGACGCCCCATTCAGGCGGCACCTCGCTCAGGAAGCGGATGACGTACTCCCCGCTGACTTCGTTCCGGCCACCGGAAGCACGTACTCACCGGCGAGACGCGCCCAGTGCAGCGGGAGAGGCCGGGCGAGCGGCGGGTAGTCGTCGTGGTAACGCAGCTGGTGCGTGAGCGTCGCCCACTCCGCCGGCCGGTCGGGCGGGTCACCCGCACGCCCCGAGTCCGTCAGCGCCTTCTCCGACAGACAGCCGAGCACGGTGATCTCCAGTTGCCCGGGGTTCCACGCGGTCTTCCCGGGCGCTGTCCGGCCCTGTGCCGTGGGCACCAGCTTCATGAGCCCCTTCGGCAGTTTCGCCACCGTGTGCGGCTTCGAGGCCGTACTCGCGAAGACACGGCCCTCCGTATCCGCCGTCCCCCACACACCCTCGGCGAAGCCGACCCCGTCCTCGGTGTCGTGGGCGTACCACTCCGCCACTTCGCCCCGGGCGTTGGCGTCCCGTACGAGCAGCACCCGCAGGTCATGGCCGTAGAGCGTGTGCCGCTGGGCGGGTTCGGCCCCGAAGCCGAGCGTGTCGCGGTCCAGTGCACCGTTGCGCAGGCCAGGCCAGCACTGGCGCAGATTGCCGACGTCCGCCAGCAGCAGCGTCGGGCGGTCGCGGAGCTGGAAGAGCAGTGCCCGGATCTGCCGCTCGGTCTCCCGCTGCCTGTCCTGCTCCACGCCCGGGCGGGCAGCGGGCCGGGATCCTCCCGGGGCTGCCGAGTCATCGACGAGCTTCCCCGTGCCGGTCTCCTTCCCGCCGCTCGCCGCCGGTTCCCGTGCCTGGGAGAGCAGCAGCAACAGCTTCGGATACGGCACCCATTCGGCTCGTTCTGCGTCCCACCCCTCGATGACGCCCGGTCCGTCCCCGGGGCGCACCCGCACCGCCACCAGCCGGTGGACGGGGCATCGCGTGGGCCCCTTCCTGGTGTGGCGTACGAGCCAGAGCGCCGCGTACTGAAGGTCGCCCGGAATGCCGGCTCCCACCCGATGGGCGGGCGGGCTGATGGCGCCCAGCTGCCGGAAGGCGTCCAGCCAGGTCCACCTGGCCCGGTGTTCCAGAGCGCTGTCGGTGTCGTCGGGCGAGTTCATGAACTGGGTCAGCCGTCCCTGCCGTGCCCAGGCGATGCGCAGCGCGTGCTTGGGGTCGGAGTCCGGGACGGCGGCGAAGCGCTCCTTGCCGGCGATTTCCGTGATCACGACTCCGGCCCCGCCGAGGAGCGGGCCCGCCCGGTCCGCCACGAGCCCGCAGCGCCCTTCGATGGCCTCGGCCAGCCGGACGGCCCTGAGGCGCCCGCGGGCTCGGGTGGTCGGCAGGGCGTCGGCCAAGGGTCCCGCGGGCCGGGCCCGGACGCGGATGTCGACCCCCTTGCACTGCCACTGCCAGGTCTCCCCGTCGGCCGACGGCACTTGCTGCCCGGCGGGAAGACCAATGAGCTTGGGCAGCTCGGCGAGCAGCGCCGCACGGGTTTCCGGGGACTGCCAGAAGACGTCGATCTCCAGGGGGCGGCCGTTCAGTGCGCGTGTCAGCGCCGCCCGCCGTTGCAGAGCCAGCTGGGCGTCGCGGACGCCCGGGACGCGTCCGGCGCCAGAACGGGGCAGCAGGGAGGGTGTGTTGCTCCGGGAGACGCGCGTGAGGTCGGGGACCCGGGTCAGCAGGGGGCGCAGCCCTTCCTCGACCCAGGCGTCCAGATCCGCCCGCTCCCGTGGCATCAGCCCGGGTCCAACCTCGTGCGGGCCGATCGACGGGTGGTAGACGATGCCGGCGGCCACGTCCCCGGAACCGTTGATCCAGCGTTCGGGGTCGGAGAAGAGCGCTTCGGGCCGGGGATAGTTGCGCACGATGTCCAGCTCGGGCACGAGCGGTGCGGGGCTGTGCCAGCGCCAGGCCAGTTCCTTCGACCGCCGGTCGTAACCCAGCGTGTTCACCATCAGCCGGTGGCCCCGGTCCGGCCCTTCCGGCCACGGCAGTGGAGCGTCGAGCAGGACGGTCGTACCGCCGAGCTGGTGGGGGCGTACGTCCAGTCGGGTGGCCCACCGGCGTACCTGGGTGGACACATGGACGCGGAACCGCGGGGCGAACGGCACGGTGTGGACGGTGATGGTGAGGCAGGCCGAGTAGTACCAGGTCTGCCGTCGGCGCTCGTATCGCTGAGGCGGCCAGGAGACAAGTCGCGCGCCGTCACCCGAGCTCTCGACGCGGAAGTGGAGTGTGGTGCCGCCCGTGCGGAACGTCCGGGCGGCCAGCCGGAAGGCGATCCACTCGGGCAGCAGGCTGTAGAGCCGCGCGGCGGGTTCGGCGGTTCCGCCCGCCGAGAGCACGCTCTCGGCGAGGTCGACCGGTACCGTCTCCCAGTGGGGCAGACGTACCGTCTCGGCCGGGTCACCGGAGCGGAGCCTCTCCTCGAGATCGGCGCCCTCCGAGTCGTCGTCCTCCCGGTGCATTCCCGCCGCCCACGCTCCTACCACCGGGGCCAGCACGTCCGGCGGGACGGCTTCCCGCGCGTAGAGCCACGGCAGACGGCCATCCGTCCCGGCGTTGCGGCCGGTCGCGATGACGCCTGGCGCCATCGCCTGGAGCAGGGAGTTGAGCCTGCGCACGGGGAGCCGGTGGGGGTGGACGGAGTTCTTGTCCGCCTCGGCATGCATCCCGGTGAGCTCGGCGTGCAGGTCCTCGCCGAGCCGCAGCACTTTCATCTCCTCCCGCCAGGGTCCGTGGAGCGGGTCGGGTTCGTAGGCCGCGACGCGAATGTGGTGGTACACGGAATTACCTCCTGGGACAGGGGTTCGGCGCTTACGGGTGGGCGGGTACGGCGGCGAGCAAGCGGGTGAGCATGCTGCGCAATGGCGCGTACAGGGCGCGGACGATGAACTGCTCCTCCGCGGTCGTCGTGCCGCCGTCGAAATACGGGTCCAGGACGGCGAGGACGCTGTGCAGCAGACTGGATTCGGGGGTGTCGGGCCGCGCCGGTACGGCGCCGCGGTTGGGGGCGAAGGCGGCGTCGACGAAGACCACCCGGGCCGGTACGCCACCGCGTACCAGTCGCCCGATCACCTGCCACAACAGGACCAGCATGTCCCAGGTGACCTGTTCCCGTACATCGTCGTCGAGACGGCTCCACGCCATCGAACGAGCGAGTACCTGGTACCAGTACGAACGGGCGAGGCGGCGGAACTCCTCCGCTCCTTCCTCGACGGTGGGTTTTCCCTGTACCAGGGTGGCGAAGTCACCGCCGGTGACGGCGCGGACGACCCAGTCGTTGACGGCATTGACGGCCAGGTGGAGGTCCTCTGGGTGCGGATGGGGCCGTGCCAGGAAGTAGACCGTGCCGATGGCCGCCTCGTCGTCCTCGTTGAGGATGTTGTGGCCGCGTTCCAGCGCGAGCAGGGGCGCCACCAGGATGTCCGCCTCGAGGTCCTTCAGGTGCTCGACGTCGCCCCGGCGCAGTGATCGGGCGTGGTAGGCGGACGGCGCCTCGTCCTCCGCGGTGATCTCCTCGTCGTCCGACACCAAGCACAGCACCTTGTTGCGCCAGCGGACGTTGAGGTTGTGCAGTGTGTCGGCCACCACACGTGCCTCGGCATAGCTGCCGACCAGCAGAAGGATCTGGTCGCGCCCTGGAGGAAGAGAGAGCAACTCCTGCTGGAGCGGACCACCTTCAGTGACCTCGTACTCGTCTCCGCCCTCGCCTAGATGGCACGCGATGCGGCGCAACTTCTCCGGGCGGTCGTCCGGATGGGTTCCCGACATGCGCAGTTTCTCGTCGCCGTCGTCGATGAACTCGAAGCGCATGGAGCTCTCGTTGGCGATGCGTTCGGTCACCTCGGCCGACGGTTCGATGACCACACCGACCGGGACGCAGACGTGGTAGCGGCTGGACGCGCCGGCCCAGCTGCTGCCCGACATGAGCAGCAAGTGGGCACCGGGCCTGCCGTCGACGGAGGTGAGATCGGGGATGGCGCGCAGCAGCTCACGTCCGACGCCGCTGCACCGGAAGAAGGTCAGTTCGCCACTGCGGACTCCGCCCTTGTCCTCACCCGGGACCCGGAACTGGAAGCCGAGCACATTGCCCATCGGGGCCTCGGGCACCATCGGGCCGTAGTTGAGCGGCCGGCGGTACATCGTGTTGAAGCCCAGGCTGAGGGCGGCCTCGACGCGGGGCCACATGGCGTTGATCATGGCGAGCCGTGGTTCCAGGGCGCTGAGCAACAGTGCGAACTCGAAGCGCTCCGCGAGTTGGTTCCGCCATTCCTCGGGAGTCTGGGGCGGAGGCTTGGGCTTCCTGCGGCGTCCGCGCTTCTTCTCCTGTTCCTCCTCCTCGCGCCGCCACTCGTCGTACGTCTCTTGGTACTTCCGCTGCCGGGCAGCCATGTACTTCGGGTCGATGGCGAAGACCTCGTCCATGACCTCGGTGAGGCGGCGCCGGGTGTTCTCCGGGTTGCCGGTGTGGAGCAGCTCGTTGAGGAGGGCGGTCAGCTGGCTGAAGTCCTCCTCCGTCCTACGGTGACGGTCACCGAAGGGGTTGTCCCGGAACGCGTCGAGCAGTTTCCCGAGAGCCTCGCGGGGGGCGTGATGAGGGTGGTCCCGACCGCTGTCGTCGGGGAGTTCGTAGCGTTCGTCGAGGAGCCCCAGCTGGAGCGTCCAGGCGCTGAAGTAGCCCGTCCGCACCCACTTGCGCAGCTCGTACCCGGCGACGAGCATCGCGTACAGCCGGTCGGTGGCCGCGCCTGCGGTGTTGAGGGCGGCGGCGAAGGTCTCGACGTCCCGTTCGGAGAGCTGGGTGCGTCCGCCGGCCGCGAGTTCCCGGATCTTGTGCCGGCTCAGCTGGTCGATGAGGCCCTTGTCCTCGTCGCTGGCGAGGACCACGGCGGGTGCGAAAGTCCGGTCGAGCTGCATCTGGACACGGTCGGCCTCGTCGATGATCACGAGGTCACTACGGCGGCAGGCCAGTTCGAGGAAGCGGATGCGCTCGCCGTTCTGAGGGCGGGGCGGCGAGGCGTCGATCAGCCCGGCCGGGGTGGCCACCCAGATCGAGGCGTCGACCAGCGTGCGGGCTCCGTGGTGACGGGGGCAGGCGGACCAGTACGGGCAGCTCGTCGCCCTCTTCTGCCACTCGGAGTGCCGTCCGTCGCTCGGGTCACGGCGCAGGGCCGACGGGGGTCGGAGCCGGGAGCAGGGTGCCTCGCCGTAGGCGAGTGGTTCGGTCGTCGATGTGGCGCCCTGCCGTCTGACGTTGAGCAGGCAGGACGTGCCGAGGTAGGCGAAGGCGGGGTCGTCGTGGGCGAGCAGTCGGTGCTCGCCCCGGCCCGCCAGTCGGCGGTGCAGCCGCTGGGCGTGCCGCTCGCGGCCGGAGGAGCCGAGCACGGGTGCGGCGGCGCCGTCGGTATAGAGGGCGTAGAGCCGGACGAGCTTCAGCACCTCCGCGACATCGGTGACGACGACGGTGGTGCGCTTGCCCAGCTTGGCGAGATGGACGGCGATGATGTCGCGCAGTGTGCTCTTGCCGGCGCCGACGATGCCGAGCAGGTGCTGGATGCCGTCGACCGTGAAGGTGAAGTCCTCGTCCTTCCTCGTCTTGTGGAAGGTTCCGTTCTCCTTGGTGGACAGGTCGAACGACCGTAACCGCTCCAGCCACCGTGGCGCCCGTCCCTCGCCGAAGCGGGTGTGCTGTGCGTCCATTTCCGCCGCCGTGCGCTCCAGCCCCTCCCTGGTGAAGACAAGGAGCTCGCCGCCGCCGGCCGGTTCCAGGTCCATGTCGTGGGCGACGAGGGGGGTGCGGGGGACCGGCGGCAGGTCGACGACGGCCATGGTGCGACTGACGGGGAAGGCGTGCGGGCCCTGACCCGCGACCGGCAGCCGCTTGCCCGCCAGCGGCGGTGCGGCACGCAGTAGTTGTTCGTAGACGGAGAAGCGGTCGCCGGCGACGGAGAGGTCGCGGCGGGCAGCGGGTGTCTCGGCGTCCGGTACGTCGTAGGCGCGCACCCTGGGGTCGAACCTCTGGTAGGTGTCCAGCGCATCGAGCCAGGTACGGCTCCGGCGCAGCGTCCACAGTGAGTACCGGGCGATACGCAGGGTCTTCGCCGCGTCGGGTGGCAGCGGTGCCCGGTGCGCCTCGGCGAACCCGTACCCGCTGAACAGCACCCAGGCGCTGCCCGCGGGGCTGCCCGGCATCATCTTCTGCTGGAGGTACAGGCCGAGTTCGACCTGGCAGAGGGCTTCCAGCACGGGCTGGGGCACGGAGGACCCCAGAAATGCTTTGAGCGCGTTGAACACGTCGGTCAAGGGCGGGGTGAGGCTACGCATCGTCCTTCTCCTCTCGCCGGGCCTGTCCCAGGTCGGGCACGAGGTCCATGGGGGTGGTGAGCACCAGCCGGTCCCGCAGGAGCACGGGAAGGGCGTCGGTGAAGGCCTGCCGGTAGCCGTCCCGTCCGGCGAGCGCGTCGGGGACCACGACGAGGGTGCGGTCCGCGAGGGGTGTGTTGTCGGTGAGATGGGCTGCGAGGAGCGCCGGCTGCAGGCGGTCGTACACCTGGATGTCCACGATGCGGGGGCCGGTGTCCCAGAGCCGGTAGGCGGGCAGAAGACCGGGCAGGGTCTTGTACGCGACTTCGGCGCGCTCCAGTGCCTCCCGGGCGGCTTCGTCGGTGCGGTGCGGCAGTACGAGGTACCACCGCAGCGAGCGCTGCAGGATCCACGCCTGGTCCGGCTCACGGATGAGCCGCGGAGGGGCGTCGCGCGGGCAGTCCTCCCCCTCGCACCAGACTTCCGCGCCGGTACCGGACGGTCCGGGTACGGGCACGGCACTGTCCCGGGGCAGCGCGGGGAGCTTGCACGAGGGGCAGTACAGGAAGTCTCCGTCGTCGAGCAGGAACTCGGGCAACGGACCGTAGAGGTTCTTGACCCGGCTCCAGACCGCCCTGTTCCAACCCGGCGCGAAGCGGTCCTGCTGGTGGACGACCGGGTGACGCGCCAGGAACGCCCGGCACTGCCGGTAGCGCTCTTCCGTTCCACTCCGCGCGTGCAGGTCCCCGAGGAGCGCGCGGGCGTGTGCCGCCACGCCTCCACCCGGTTCGTGCGAGGCCACCTCGAGACACGACCGGGTCGGCATCCGGCCGACCCGGTGCACCAGCGTGGTGCCCGGCGAGACCAGGGAGGAGGGGACCGCGAAGAGTGAGTCGTCGGACGGCCTGGTCCGGCACCACTCCCACAGCTCCGGAAGACTCCTCGGCGGCGACTCCCCCGCTTCGAGGCAGCGCATCACCGTGTGATCCAGCGCCCGCTGGGCGAGGCCGGGATAGGGCAGGGTGAAGGAGCGGAGCCCTTGGACCTCGGAGAGAGCCGCCACCATGCGGGCGAGTTCGCCGAAGAGGTCGCTGCCCACGCCCTCGGGCGCCTCGCCGGCGTCCGGCCGATCGGCCCGGCCGGCCGACCCCGCCCTCATGCCGCGGCCTCGCTGACGGACGACGCCGTGCACCAGCGGGCCACTTCGCACCGCTCGCAGGAGCGTCCGGGCCGGGCCGCGTACTGGTCGTCACCGTGCCAGTCGGCCACCATCGCCCGCAGTACCTTCTCGGCGGTGACCCGATTGGCCGGGGCGAACGGATCGATGATCTCCAGGTCGGCGCCGCCGGGGTGCAGCACCTCTAGCTCGACCCGGGCGCGGAACGGTTCACCGCCCAGGTCACCGCGGGCGATCAGCACGACGGCCAGGGCCAACTGCGGATAACGCTCCAGCAGGGGGCGGTCGGACCGCCGGTCGGTGACGGAGGTCTTAATCTCGCGCCACACCCATGACCCGGCATCCCGGTAGAGCAGGTCGGGCGCGGCCAGGACCACCACGTCGGCGGTGGTGTCGTGCCGCACCACCCGGGGCTCGGTCCGCACATCCGTGCCGTCCCCGACGTACCGCAGCGGGCAGACCGCGGCGTGCCGCCGCAACAGCAGGGCGCCGAGTGCGCGTTCGTCTGAGGGCAGGTCGAATCCTTGCGGGACCCACTCCTCGGGGACCTCGACCGTGCAGGGCCGAGGCGATCCGTGGGCGTGCCGTTCGGCGAGGTAGGCATGCAAGGCCCGGCCGCGCTCGGCCGTCACCTCGCGTTCGACGGAGTCCGCCGTGGGCAGGTGCAGCCGGCGCATGTGGTCACGCGCCGGGCAGGCTCGGTAGGCCCGCCCGCTGGTGACCGACCAGGTGCGGCGGGGCCGGTCGTGCGCCTCGATGCCCAGCAGTCCGGGCGCTGTGCGCAGGGCCGGGCACACCGACAGGTAGGGGCATCCGCCACAGGCGGACCCCGGGCGGTATTCCCGTCCGTCCAGTACGCCGGCCAAGGCGGCGGGGCCGTGTTCGCGGTACCGGGCGCGCGCCTCTTCCCGGCTTCCCGCGAAGAGCTCCCGCGTACGGCCGTCGAAGAGCGCGAACTCCACGATCCGTACGTGCTCCGGCGGCGGTCCGGGGGCGCCCTCGGCCAGCACCAGGGCGACGGCCGCGGTGAAGCCGTCGGGCGGCAAGTCCCGCAGGCGGTGCACGGGCAGACGAAGTTCGCGGTAGGCACCGTCCGGGGAAGCCAGGCAGCGGCCCCACACGGTGAGGCGGTACTCCTGGGCGTCGCGCGGGTCGGGGCCGGACGGCCGGTAGCGGTACGTCCACGGCTCGGGCACCTCGTGCAGGGGACGTTCCGGGTCGAGGGGGAAGGCCGACTCGTACATCTGCACGCCGTGCTCCGACCAGGTCCGCAGACCGCCGTGCAGGGGCCCGGTACGTGTCCGAGGCGGGCTGCCGGCAGGCCCCGAACGGATGTCGCAGGCAGCCATGAAGGGGCCCAGAGCGAAGTGCTCCAGCCTCTCACGGCGGCGCGGTACGGGGTCGGTGGTGTGGTAGCCGCGGGTCTTGAGAGCGTCAGCGGCGGGGCATCGGAACTCTCCCCCCTTGAACATTCCGGCGGATACCGTGATGACTTCGGAGGTGCGGGTCACCCCGTCGGGGGGCAGCCATGGCTGTGACATTTCCTGCTCCATTTCCGTACGGAGGAAAGGTGGATGACCGTGAGGGAGATCGAGGAGATCGGCGATGTGGAGAGGCGCTACGAAGTGCTGGACATGGTCGGCGACGGCGGCCAAGGCGACCTTTTCCTCGGGCGTGACCGCAACAGCGGGCAGAAGGTGGCGTTGAAGCTTCAGAAGGCCCGGGACCTCGGACCCGAGAGCGATTTCCACTGGGCCGGCGATGAACTCCTCAAAGAGGGATCACGCATGATGATGCTGACGGGAATCCAGGCGATTCCCGAAGTCATCGCCACGGGGACACACCGGCGACGCCGGTGCCTGGTCATGGAATTTGTCGAAGGGCACCAACTGCAGAAGGTCCTGTCGGCGGCCCTGCCCGTTAAGGATCCTGGGACCGTTGCGGCCGTCATCGGCCAACTGTGCGAAATTCTGGCAGAAGTCCACGACCGGAATCTGGTGCACTGCGATCTCAAGCCCGAGAACGTCATCGTGCAGCCGGACGGCCGTCTCCGGCTCATTGACATGGGCCACGCGGTCGTGGCGGATCAGAAGACGGAAGACGCACGCGGCACGCGCGGCTGGGCCTCCCCCGAGCAGTCCGACGCGTGCCCGTCAGGTCTGACGCGGCAAGCGGACATCTTCGCACTCGGCTGCATCCTGCTGGAGATGACCGTGATGCGCCTGCCCTACGGCGGACAGGACGAGCGGGCGGAAGAGGGCACCCCGGTGCTGCCGGCCGACCGGCTCGCCAAACTACCCCCGGAGTTCGCCTCCCTGGCGCTGTGGATGGTCCGGTGGAAGGCGGCGGAGCGCCCCGCGGATGTCCGTGAAGTGTTCGATCGGCTCCGCTGCTACCTACCCCAGATCGGCTCGCAACGGCCATCGAAGCCCCTGCGCCCGGACCCGACCGAGTACTACCGCACGCATCCGCCCCGGCTTTGACGGTGAGCCGACGGCCGCCGACCGGGCGGGTCACCTCAGCCCTTCCAGCCGCTCCCGGACCTCCCGCACCCCCTCACCGTCCATCAGCTCACGCAGCACGATGACTCTCTCCAGCTCCCGCACCGCCGCGTCGGTGTCGCCGGCGGACACCATGACATCAGCGAAGAGCATCCGTACCTTGTCCTCGTTGGGCCAGTTCTCCTGTTCGCGGTAGATGTCGGAGGCCTGCCGGTACAGGGTGATGGCCTCGTCCCGTTCGGAACGGGCCAGGTGCACCTTGGCCAGGGTGAACAGCACATCGGCCAGGCCGCTGCGCTCCGTCGTGCGCTCCACCACGCCCAGAGCGTCGGCGCACCGACGGAGCGCCCGCTCGTGCTCGCCCCGGTCGAGGTGGATCGCGCCGAGGACGTTCAGAACAGCCGCTTCGGCGGCGCGGTCGGACACCTCCCGACACAACTCCAGTGCACGGCGGAGCACTTCCTCCGCTCCCGTCAGGTCGTCCTGCTTGCGCAGGGTGAGCCCGAGCCGGTGCAGCGTACGGGCCAGACTCAGCCGGCCTTCCGTGCTGCGGTCCTCCTCGCTGAGCCGGACGGCCCTGCGCAGGGCGCCCACCGCCAAGTCGTACTCACCGAGCCGCCAGTGGGTCCCTGCCAGCGACCGGTGGACCATGGCGCGATCGACCGGACCGGCGACGGTTTCCGCCGCCTCGGCGGCGTACCGGAGGTTCTGCCGCGCATCATCGAGCAGGCGGCGGCGCCACTGGTAGATGACCAGGGCCATCGGAAGCAGCCATACGTACCGGTCGATACGCCGATTGATCGCCAAGTGAATGCCTCGCTGGACGGTGGCGTACTCCTCGTCCAGGAACGCCATCGCCTCCGCGAGGTCCGCGGGGTCGGTGACCCTGACCGCTCCGGGCTCGCCGGTGGGCAGGGTGCGTTCGCGGTCGAGCACCCGGTCGCAGGCGCGGACGTTGTGCAGCTGGTGTTCCAGCACCTGTCGTACGGTCGCCCGCTCGATCTCCGCGTAGTCTCCGTCCGGCACCGGCCGCACGTGCCGAAGGGCGAAGGCCCGCACGAGGTCGTGCAGCCCGTAGCGGTCGCCGTGATGTTCCACCAGGTTCGCCGCCACGAGGTCCACCAGGGCCCGGTCGGTACGCGTCCCTTCGTCCACTGCCCGTCCCAGATCCATCACCGCCTCCCAAGAAGCGCTGGGCCCGGAGTGGACGGCGAGCTGCCACAGCAGCAGCCGGGCTTCCTCATTCAGCACGCGCACGGAGCAGTTGAGCGCGGCGCGGACCGACCGTTCGTGCTCGGGCAGGTCCAGGGTGTCCAGCTTCGCCCGCTCCAGCTCCTTCTCCATCTCCCGCACCAGGGCAGGGAGGGTGTGCAGCGGACGCGCACCGACCTCCAAGAGCCGGGCCACCACCACGAGGGCCAACGGCAGCCGACCGCAGAGGTGGACCAGCTTGCTGAAGGGCACGGCGTGCTTGGCCCGGTCCTCGGCCGACACTTTCTCCTGGAGTACCTCCAGGGCGTCCGCCTCGTGCAGCGGCTCCATCTTGCGGAACAGCACTTTTCTCTCGGACTGCAGCCGCAAGAGGTCGTTACGACTGGTGACGATCACGGCGCAGGTACCGTCTCCGGGAAGCAGCGGCAGCACCTGCTGGGCGCTGAGCGCGTCGTCGAGGACGATGAGCACCGACCGGTGGGCCAGCGCCGACCGCAGCGCGTTGCTCTTGCTCTCCGGTCCGGTCACCGTGGTGTAGGGCGGCAGCGCGGCCAGAAAGCCGTCCAGGATCTCGTCCGGTTCGGCGGGCCGCACGTCTCCGTCGGCGAATCCGTTCAGTTCGCCGCGCAGCACCCCGTCGGGAAACCGCTCCCGCAGCCGACCGGCGAGGTTCTCGGCCACCGCGGTCTTCCCGACGCCCGCCATGCCGCTGATCAGGACCAGCGCCAGATTGCCGGCGTCCTGTTCCTCGCACACGGCCTCGAAGAGGTCACCGATCAGCTCGTCCTGCCCGATCGGCTTGCGCCTGCCGCCGGGCAACTGGTCGGGAACGGGGGGCAGGAGCACCCCGCCCGGCCGGCGGTTCTCTCCCCGGACCTGGTCAATGGCGCTCTGTACAGCGACATCCGCTTTTCCGTTGCGCTTCTCCCACTTCTTGATGAGCCGCTCACGTTGGGACTCCGGCAGGTCTGCGTGGGCGAGCAGGTAGAACCGGAAGATCTTGGGCAATTCCGGCGCGCGCTCGAACCATTTCTCCATCTCCTCGCGCAGCCATTTGACCTCCCTGGACTTGTAGGCTGCGTCCAGCCGCGCGTACACGGCGGCCATCAACTCGGCCCGTAGCTCCTCCCGACGCAAGTGGAAGCCGGTCTCCGACAGTCCGTGCAGCGGTTCGCCCTCGCCGTCCCACTCCTCCAAGGCCGCGCCGAGCAACTCGAACTGCGCTTTGCAGGTCAGTCCCTCAGCCTGCTTCACCTTCTCGCGAAAACGGAGCAGGTCGACGTCTCCCACCGGCACGCGGAGCGTGCAGTAACCCGACTTGCCGCTATGGGGCACGGACTCCCGGCCCAGCCGCTTCCGCAGGTCGGCGACGACGCGGTTAACCAGATCGCCAACGTCCTCGACGCCCTCCCAGAGGACTTCGGCTATGTCCTTCCTCCTACATCGGCAGTCTGGCGAGGTCACCAGGAGCGCGAACAGGGCCGCCACCTTCGACCCTTCGACCACCCTCCTGCCGCCGTCCCCTTCGGCTCGCACCGGGCCCAGCACGTACCCCTCCATCGCCCTCCCCCTCACCGCGCCGCAGTCAGTGATCCGGCCTCTTGCCGGCGCTCCTTCATCTGTGCGCCGCGCTGTGCCGCTTCACACGCGCTTGCTTCTTCACGCCCCCCGGGGACTCAGTTATCCCTCAGTTTTCGCTCTGCGGCCCCGCTTCCCTCCCGGGCACGATGGCACAAGCCGCTCGCAGAAGCACGAAACGGCGGCTTAGTCATCCATCGACTCATCAGAGAGGAACCGCGAACCCGATGAACAGCCGTCAGCGCAACCGCCGGGCAGCCCGCCTGCGCCAGTCCCCCGACTGGCCGCCGAGCCGCCGTCGGCGGGCGGCCGTCCGGACCGAGGACACCACCCCGGCGACCCCGCCCACCGAGGCGCCGGACACCTCGTCCTCCGAGACCGCCTGAGCGCAACAGTTCATGGGTGCCCGTTCTGTACGGGCACCCACCAGCCTCGCGAACTTCGTCACCGGCGAGCTCGCGGCCTGGCTGCCGCGCTTGCTACACGCTCGTGGTCAAAGGCGGCGTTACCTGGTCGAGAAGACCACTACCGCATGCTCACGCATCAAAGTGATGCTGGTGGGACTCGTCTCCGCTTGACGCGGATATGAGGCGGTACGTCCCCACCACAGGACCCACCTCGTCCAGCATCTCGGTATCTCCAGCACCTCCGGACTCAGGTTTCCGCAGTCCGAAGAGAGGACATTTCCTGATGTATCCACCGCACAGCAGTGCGTTCGCCTCGGTGAGGCGGCACTTCGACGATCCCCGGACCAGTGACGCGGTCTTCGTGCTCGTCCCCACGGACGCCGACGAGGCTGATCCGGTCCGGCTGACCGCCGCCGAGACGCACGAGGCATTGCACGGCCCCGGCTCCGACCCGCAGTTCGCCACCGCGGTCTGGAAGGAGGTCATCCGCACGGCGCGGAGCGACCTGACTCCAGACAGCACGGGGAAACTCCTGGCGATCTGGCTGGCCCTGCCCCGGTTGACCGGGACGGTCCACCGGGTCTGCACGCGCCTGCGGGCCGACCGGTCGGACGTGGAGGCCGAGATGGTCCTGGCTCTCCTGGAGAAGCTGGCGGATCGGGACGGCGCGAGCTGTCTCACCGACTCCTCCCTGCTGCACGCGGCGCGCGCCAGGGCGTGGCATCTCGCCCGGGAAGGGCTGCGGGAGCTTCCCTCCACCCAGATCGAACGCATCACCGAGGAGCACGCTCTCACTGCGTCCGGCGAGGAGGCGGACGCCCCGGCGGCGGAGAGCCTGGACGTACGGGTCGCCCGTCCGGAGGGCCCGGACGGGCTGTGCGCACCGCTGCGTTTCCGGGTGCGCCCGGAGCATCTGCGCCGACAGGGAATCTTCATCGACACCGATGACGGGTCGCAGGACCGTTCGGCGGGGCACAGCCCCGGGAAGAGGCGACGGCCCGGGCGCCGAGCGGACACCCGGCCGGTCCGCCCTGCGGGGAGGCGAGGGTGAAGGACCCGGCAGAGGGCCGCCTTAGTTTCACGGAGATGTTCGACCTGCCCGTCGCAGTGGACCTGCGCACGGCGGCCCGAGCACTCGGAATCGGCTCGACGACCGCGTACCGGCTGATCCGCGAGCACGAGTTCCCCTGCCCTGTCCTCCGCATCGGACGTAGGTACAGGATTCCGACCAACGAGCTGATGCGCGCCCTGGGGATCGAAGACCGCCCGCTGTACAGCGTGGACCCGGAAGAGGACACGGACGATCCGAGCGTCGGCTTCTGACGGTAACCACCGTGCGGCTCCGTGGCATCGGCCACGGAGCCGCACGGCCCTGCCTCCTACGACGGGCCGTTCGCCGCCGACGTGCGCCACACGGTTCTCCACTGCTGCTCGGCAATCGGAGGGCGAAGGGATGCCCTCTTTCTTCGCCGAGCGGTTCGGCGGCCGACAGCCCGCGCGCGTCGGCCAGTTCGTGAACCCGCTGGCGATCACCGACCCGAGCTACGGCGAGCACGCCCGTCAACCCCGAACCTGCCGGTGAGCCGTCGACGCACGCTTCGGCACCCGCGTCATGATCGCCGCGCCCGGCCGGGGCGCGGATCTGAACGGCCCGGCGGCCCAGCCCTACGCACCGCTCGCCACGACCGCCTTCGAGGGGATGACCCCGAAGGTCCTCGTCGTCGTGGGCACGAAGGACTGGCACCCACCCAATCTTCTCCGACCGGCAGGAATGGGGAAGCGACGCCTATACGGCGTCTCCCGCACCGAAGACCAGGTTGGACAACTTCGACGACGCGGAGCACGGGCTGGGCGGCATCCCGGCCTTCGACGCTGCCGAGGCCACCGACGAGAACCCCGACCGCGTTACCGCCGCACGAGCCCTCGTCCGGGCGCACCTGCGCGCCCGAGTTGTGCCCGCAGGAACTGGACTGGTACCGGGCCACCGCGGTCCGCGCATCAGCTCCCACTGCTCCTGGTCCCGCTTCGTGAAGCCGTCGGGCGTGACGTCGTGCCCTGGCGCCTTCAGTTCCAGGAAGCCGGTGATGCGCCCCGATGTCTCCACCGCGTAGTCCGGACCCACCCGGGCCTCGGGCAAGGGATACTCAGGATGAAGGCAAAGACTCAGCTTCCAGCGCGCCCCGAATGTTTCCACCAGCTTCGCCACCGGCAGGCTGATGGACGCCTCCGTGTCGCTGACCCGCAGACGCTCCCTGCGCTCGGATCCAAAGTCCGCCACGAGAGCCCGTATCCATTCCTCCGGCACCTTGCCCCCCCAAGCTGTGGACGTTGACGGTGGATACCGCAGACACAGCTTGTTGGAGACGAGAGGACCGGCTCAGTGCGCACAGAGGGGGCGCGCGAGGGGCACGGACAGCGCGTTCCGTGACCGCTGGGAAAGCAGGGGCGGGTGTTGTTTGGGAAGAGACCGCCGTAGCCAATGTGGACCTTGCCTGCCGCCCAAACGGGAAGGCGCGTGGGGCGCAATCTTCGCGCCGAGCGGACCCGCTGCCCCGTCTCGCGAAAGCATACGAATCCACCCGCTGAACGAACGGGTCAGCCCCCGGCGAACTACCAGAAGCCAGCACCGCTCCCAGAACCTCATTCCGTCCCGTACCCACGACGTCGAACGTCAGGAAACGGGGAACCAGGCCGACAGGCGCTTGGCAATAGCCGGTACATCGATGTTGTCCTGTGCGACTTCCTCGACGAACGGGCCGGCAACGGAGACGGGCGGCGGGACAGTACTTGCGCTCACGCCGTTGAACCGCAGGAAGACACGCATGGCAAGCCAGGCGGTGCGCTTGTTGCCGTCGATCAGCGCGTGATTGCGCGCAACGGAGTGCAGTAGTGCCGCCGCCTTCTCGTGCAGCGTGGGATACAACTCGGCTCCGAACACGTTCGTCCGGGGTCGCTCGATCGCTGACACCAAAAGTCCCATGTCACGCACGCTCTGGTCGGTACCGTTGACCGTACGGGCGATGGCCAGGACCTCGTCGATCTGGATGTAGCGCACGTCCGTCACTTCAGGTAGTCCAGGATCTCCGCATCGCTGTCCATGAGCTCGGCCAGAACGTCATCGACTTTCAACTCGGCCCGGTTCTGGGCGTCACGGATGGCCTCAATGGCAAGTTCCTGCTTGCTGCGGCCCTCCCTACGAGCCCGCTCGGTGAGCTTCGCGTCAAGGTCGTCGGGGAGTCGGAGTGTCATCGCCATGCAGCCATGATACCGGACTGGTATCAAGACAGTAAGGCAGTAGCAGCCACTCGGCTTCAGACCACGTCGCCGAGAGCGCGGCCCGTACGGGCCGCGCTCTCGGCTCCCAGAAGCGTGGGGCCGAGATGGCAACTCGCACCGCCGCTGGGGAGGCAAAGCGGGACGCACGTACCGGAATCCCTGCCCGTACCGATGGAACCGGTCCGCGCGGCCCGGGCCGGAGAGGTCCGGCAGGTTGAGATTCCCGCTTCGAGCGTCATGCGAGCGTCGAGAATCTCCGGACGAGACCTTGACGGCGTCCTCCGATGCAGCGCCTCCCCCATGAATGCGCAGGTCAGGAAGGTCGTGAGGGACGCCGTCCGCTCGAACCGCTGTACGGAGAGAAACAGGTCGAGCGCTCTACCCTGGCCACAAAACCGCAGGTCAGGCACCCTTGTCAGCGGGCTCCAGAATAGCCACGCACTCCACATGGTGCGTCATCGGGAACAGATCGAAGACCCGGAGCGTCCGTACCCGGTAGCCGCCCTCGCGGAAGTACGCCAGGTCGCGGGCCAGCGCGGCGGGGTCGCAGGCGACGTAGGCGATGCGGCGGGCGCCGAGGGACGCGAGGTGGGTGACCGTGTTGCGGCCGGCGCCGGCGCGGGGCGGGTCCAGGACGATGAGGTCGGCCTCGGTGATGCCGGTGCGGGGCAGGACCGACTCGACCTTGCCCTGCTCGATACGGATCCGGGGGAAGCCCGCCAGGTTGTGCCGCGCGTCCTCCACCGCCCGCTTGCCGGACTCGATGCCGAGGACCGCGCCCTTCTCGCCGAGGCGGTCGGCCAGGGCGCCGGCGAACAGGCCCACGCCGCAGTACAGGTCCAGGGCCGTCTCGCCCTTGCGTGGCATCAGGCCCTGCATGACGGCCTTGACCAGGGTGTCGGCCGCCTTCGGGTGGACCTGCCAGAAGCCGCCGCTGCCGACACGGTAGGTGCGGTCGTCGGCGCGTTC
This sequence comes from Streptomyces sp. NPDC006309, assembly GCF_040613095.1. NCBI lineage: Bacteria > Bacillati > Actinomycetota > Actinomycetes > Kitasatosporales > Streptomycetaceae > Streptomyces > Streptomyces sp. NPDC006309. The sequence goes on from NZ_JBEXRO010000002.1 coordinate 450,611, forward strand.
ACGCACGAAGGCCCGGCCGTGGACGCGGTGGATGCCGCCGTCGTTCTCCTCGACGCGCATGACGGAGACGGGTCTGTCCAGCTCGACGAGCGGCAGCCGCGCCCCGGGCTGCGGCTCCAGGATGACCATGCGGTCCTGGGATCCCGTGGCGGCGATCGCCTCGACGGAGACCATGCCGGACCAGTCCCGGTCCTCGATGCCGAGCTCGCTGACGCCGGCCGCCGCGATCATGCAGTGGTCGATCGGTTCGACCTCGTGCGAGCGGTGGCGGCGCAGTCCGGCGTTGCCGTCGACGTCCACCGCGTACTGCATCCGCGTCCGCCACTGCGGAACCTGGCCCGCCGGCAGTTTGTCGCCCTCGGCCGGCAGGACGGTGCCGTCCCAGCCCGCCTCCTCGGGGGTGAGGCCGGCGAGCCGCTGGAGCTGTTCGGCGATGACGTCCGCCTTGAGGCGGCGCTGGGCGCCCGGCTTGGCGTGCTGCCAGTCGCAGCCGCCGCAGCGGCCGGGCCCGGCGAAGGGGCAGGGCGCCTCGATGCGGTCCTTGGACGCCTCGACGATGCGCACCGCGTCGGCGCGCAGGTAGCGGGCGCCCTGCTCGCCCTCCGTGACCCGCGCCACGACCCGCTCGCCGGGCAGCGCGTGCCGGACGAACAGCACCTGCCCCTCGGACGTACGGGCGATGCAGTGGCCGCCGTGGGCGACGGGGCCGATCTCGACCTCGTACTCCTCACCCACCAGGGACGTGCTCGGTTCTGCCTGCATGGTGGGGTGACTCCAGATCGGGAAGCGGGGAGGCGGTGCGCGGAAGGCCGCACACCGGTGGGCCGGACAACAGCCCACCAGTCTACGGCCTTCCCGTCGCGCCTCAGTCCTTGCCCGACGGCTCCTTGGGCCGCATCACGGCCGGGCCGCGCCGGACCGCGCCCGGTGCGTTCCACTCCTGCCGCTTGCGGGCCCGCAGCTTGGCCGCCTCCGAGGACTGGAGCTGGTACGGCACCGAGGTCACCATGACGCCCGGGGTGAACAGCAGACGGCCCTTCAGGCGCAGGGCGCTCTGGTTGTGCAGCAGGTGCTCGTACCAGTGGCCGACGACGTACTCGGGGATGATCACGGAGACCGCGTCGCGCGGGGACTCCTTGCGCAGGCTCTTGACGTACTCGATCACCGGGCGGGTGACCTCGCGGTACGGCGAGTCCAGGACCTTCAGCGGTACGTCGATCCCGCGCCGCTCCCACTCCTCGCGCAGCGCCTTGGTCTCGGCCGGGTCCACGTTGACGGTGAGCGCCTCCAGGGTGTCGGAGCGCATCAGCTTGGCGTAGGCCAGGGCGCGGAGCGTCGGGCGGTGGATCTTGGAGATCAGGACGACGGAGTGGACGCGGGAGGGGCGGACCATGTCGTCGCTGGGGCCCTCGGGGGCGGCGATCTCCTCGGCGACGCGGTCGTAGTGCTTCCGGATCGCGGTCATCGTCGCGTAGAAGATGCACATGCCGAGCAGGGCCACCCAGGCGCCGTGCGTGAACTTGGTGACCAGCACGACGACGAGCACCAGGCCGGTGAAGAAGGCGCCGAACGTGTTGATCGCGCGGGAGCGGATCATGTGGCTGCGCTTGGCCGGGTCCTTCTCGACCGCGAGGTGGCGGTTCCAGTGCCGGACCATGCCGGTCTGGCTGAGCGTGAAGGACACGAACACGCCGACGATGTAGAGCTGGATCAGGCGGGTGGAGTCGGCGCCGTAGAGGAACACCAGCAGCATCGCCGCTCCGGAGAGCAGCACGATGCCGTTGGAGAAGGCGAGGCGGTCGCCGCGGGTGTGCAGCTGGCGCGGCAGGTAGCGGTCCTGGGCGAGGATCGAGCCGAGCAGCGGGAAGCCGTTGTAGGCCGTGTTGGCGGCCAGGAACAGCACCAGCGCGGTGGCGGCGGCCAGGACGACGAACAGGAAGCTGCCCTTGCCGAAGACCGCCTCGGCGACCTGGGAGATCACCGGGTTCTGCACGTAGCCCCCGCCGAGCGGGACGCCGTGGTGCAGCAGGTCGGTCGCGGGGTTCTCGGCCATGCGGACCTTGGTGGTCATGGCGAGCGCGATGATGCCGCAGAACATGGTGACGGCCAGCAGGCCCATCATGGCGAGCGTGGTGGCGGCGTTCTTCGACTTCGGCTTGCGGAAGGCGGGAACGCCGTTGGAGATCGCCTCGACGCCGGTGAGGGCCGCACAGCCGGAGGAGAAGGCGCGCAGCAGCAGGAAGACGAGCGCGAAGCCCGCGAGCCCCTGGTGCTCGGCCCTGATGTGGTAGTCGGCGGTCGGGGCGCGCATGGTGTCGCCCAGGAACAGCCCGCGGAAGGCGCCCCAGGCGATCATGATGAAGACGCCGCCCACGAAGACGTACGTCGGGATCGCGAAGAGCTTGCCGGACTCCTTCACGCCGCGCAGGTTCATCAGCGTCAGCAGGATGATCACGGCGGCGGCGCAGAGCACCTTGTGCTGGACGACGAAGGGGACCGCGGAGCCGAGGTTCTCGATGCCGGAGGCGATGGAGACGGCGACGGTCAGCACGTAGTCGACGAGCAGGGCGCTGGCCACGGTCAGGCCGGCCTTGGCGCCGAGGTTGGTGGTGGCGACCTCGTAGTCACCGCCGCCGCTCGGGTAGGCGTGCACGTTCTGCCGGTATGAGGCGACCACGGTGAACATCAGCACCACGACCGCGACGGCGATCCAGGGGCTGAAGTGGTACGCCGACACGCCCGCGATGGACAGGACCAGCAGGACCTCCCCCGGCGCGTAGGCGACGGAGGACAGCGGGTCGGAGGCGAAGACGGGCAGTGCGATGCGCTTCGGCAGGAGCGTCTCGCCCAGCCGGTCACTGCGCAGTGCGCGCCCGATCAGGATCCGTTTGGGCACGTCGGTCAGTTTGGACACGAGAGAGGATCGTAAGCCTTCGAACTGGCACCCGCCCACCCGGCATGCTCGATCTGCCTCACGAGTGAATTCGGGGGCGCACGGAACTGCGGATTCCGTGGTCCGGATGCCCCGCGTGCCTAGATGGCAAACCCCGCCTGTCATCGCACTCCGGAGGTGCCATGCCCGCGACCGCGGAGCTGATCGGGGCGGCGCTCGCCCTCGCCGGCCTCGGAATCCTCACCCTGTGCAGCGTGCGCAGCATCACTCGCCGGCGGCTTCCCCCGGTCCCGGCACAGGGGTGCCGCCCGGGCAGCGCCCGTGTGTAGCTTTGGGCATCGGTCTGAGACCCTGATGCTCAGCAGCAACATTTGGACACCGGAAGGACGGTCGTGCACATCGTCATCATGGGCTGCGGGAGAGTGGGTTCCGCTCTCGCCCAGACCCTGGAGCAACAGGGACACACGGTCGCAGTGATCGACCAGGATCCCACCGCCTTCCGCCGGCTGGGCCCGGGATTCGGCGGCCGCCGGGTCACCGGCGTCGGCTTCGACCAGGACACCCTGCGCGAAGCGGGCATCGAGGAAGCCGGTGCCTTCGCCGCCGTCTCCAGCGGTGACAACTCCAACATCATCTCCGCGCGTGTGGCCCGTGAGATGTTCGGCGTGCAGAACGTCGCCGCCCGCATCTACGACCCCCGTCGCGCCGAGGTCTACCAGCGCCTGGGCATCCCCACCGTGGCCACGGTCCGCTGGACCGCCGACCAGATGCTGCGCCGCCTGCTGCCCTCCGGGGCCGAGCCGCTGTGGCGCGACCCCACCGGCGGAGTGCAGCTCGCCGAGGTGCACGCCTCCCCGAAGTGGGTCGGCCACAAGATCAGCAGGCTCCAGGAGGAGACGGGCGTGCGGGTGGCGTTCCTGACCCGGCTCGGTGAGGCGATCGTGCCCACCTCGCAGACGGTGCTCCAGGAGGGCGACCTCGTGCACGTGATGATGCGGACGGACGACGTGGACAAGGTCGAGGCGGCGTTCGCCGGTGGCCCGGAAGAGGAGAGCGGTCACTGATGAGGGTCGCCATTGCCGGGGCCGGTGCCGTCGGCCGCTCGATCGCGGGTGAACTGCTCGAAAACGGCCACGAGGTCCTGCTGATCGACAAGGCGCCGACCGCCATCTCGGTCGAGCGCGTCCCGCAGGCGGAGTGGCTGCTCGCCGACGCCTGCGAGATCACCTCCCTGGACGAGGCGGCGTTGCAGCGCTGCAACGTCGTGATCGCCGCGACCGGCGACGACAAGGTGAACCTGGTCGTCTCGCTGCTCGCCAAGACGGAGTACGGCGTTCCGCGCGTCGTCGCCCGCGTGAACAACCCGAAGAACGAGTGGCTGTTCACCGAGGCCTGGGGCGTCGACGTCGCCGTCTCCACCCCGCGCCTGATGTCCGCCCTGGTCGAGGAGGCGGTGAGCGTCGGCGACCTGGTCCGTCTGCTCCGCTTCAGCCACGGTGACGCCAACCTGGTGGAGCTGACCCTGCCGGAGGAGTCGGCCCTGGCCGGCACCCAGGTCGGCGACGTGGAGTGGCCGCAGGACACCTCCCTGGTCACGATCATCCGCGGCACCCGTGTGCTGACCCCGTCCTCGGAGGACTCCCTGGAAGCGGGCGACGAACTCCTCTTCGTGGCCGCGCAGGCCCGGGAGGAGCAGCTGGAGGAACTGCTGTCGGTACGCCGGGAAGAGGCCTGACCGTCTCCCGCGGCAGCCGGACCGGCCACCAGCGCCTGTCCGGCAGCAGGCGGTGCGCCCCAGGCGACGGCACGGCCCGCAACGGCGGCAGGCATCGGCGGCAGACGCCCGGCCGCTGGCTGCCGTACGGCCCGGGCGGCAGGCAGCGGCGGTGGGCGGCCGACCGAAGGCGGCCATACGGCAGCCAGCGGCGGTAGGCGGCCGGCCACCGGAGGCAGTACGGCCCGGCAGGCAGCGGCCCTGGCGGTGGTCGGCCCGCCAGCAGGCGGCAGGCAGCAGCGGCAGGCACCCGGCCAGAGTCGGCGATACGGCCTGGCAGGCGGTGGTCGCCGCCCGGCAACAGGCGCAGGCGGCAGGCCACAGGTGGTGATCGGCCCGCCAGCAGGCGACAGGCACCCGCCCAGAGTCGGCGATACGGCCCGGCAGACGGCCGGCCACAGGTAGTGGTCGGCCCGCCAACAGGCGGCAGGCGCCCCGCCACCGGCGGCGGTACAGCCCGCCAACAGCGGCCAGCCGCAGGCGCTGATCGCCCAGCAGCAGGCGCAGGCGGCAGGCCTCCGACCACAGGTGGTGGTCGACCCGGCAGCGACGGCAGGCCAGCGGCAGCGGTACGGCCCGGCAGCAGCCCGCCGCAGGCGCTGGTCACCCCCGTCAACAGGCGCAGGCGGCAGGCCGCCCGGGCTCGGACGGCGGTCGCCGCGGCAGCGGACGCAGGCGGCACGCAGACGCAGGCGGTACGCAGACGCAGGCGGCACGCAGACGCAGGCGGTACGCGGGCGGCAGCGGTACGGCGAAGGGCGCCCCTGGATGGCCAGGGGCGCCCTTCGCCGTCGTAGGACCTCGTCACGCCCCCCGGCGGTGCCGTCCGCCCGTCGGCTCGCCGCTCTCCGCGGCCAGGGCGGCCGCGCGCTCCTTCGCCGCCTTCTCGGCCTTCTCCTCGGCCTCCATCTCGGCGAAGACGTCGATGGGAGCCGGCGCCTTGGCGAGGAAGACCCAGGTCAGCCAGACCGCCAGCAGGAACGGCGGGATCTTCAGGGCGATGAGGATCCAGCCGAGCTGGGTGGTGTCGGCCCACCAATACAGCGGGAAGAGGATCGCGCACTTGGCCAGCAGGATCAGGCCCCAGGCCCAACTGGCCTTGGCGTACGCCTTCTTGCGGCCCGGGTTACGGGTGCGCCAGGAGAGGTTCTCCTTGAAGACCGGGCCGAGGATCAGGCCGATCAGGGGCACACCGGCGAGGGTCGTGACGATGTACGCCACCGCCAGGCCCAGTGTGTAGATCATGCCGGGGAGGTAGAAGTCCTTGGCGTTGCCCGTGAACATCGCGAACACGACGCCGAAGGCCACGCCGAAGACACCGCTGAAGGCGTGCTTGACGGTGTCCTTCATGGCCAGCCGGACCACCACCAGCACCAGCGACACGACCAGCGCGGCGATCGCCGCGAGGTGCAGGTCCTTGTTGATCGTGAAGATCGTGACGAAGAGCAGGCCCGGCACGACCGTCTCGACCATGCCACGGACACCGCCGAACGCCTCGAACAGCGCGGCCTCGGTCACCGCGCGGGCATCGTCCGGCCGGGGGACGCCCGGTTCGGTCACGCCCGACGGGGGCTGGTCGGTGTCTTCGGTCGGCTTGTCGAGGGACGTCACCGGCTACTCCCGTCCGAGGGGTCGCAGTTCGTATTTCGGGTTGAACAGCACCCGGCGGCCCCGGCTCATCGAGATCCGGCCCGATGCGATCAGCTTGCGCCCCGGTTCTATACCCACGATGGAACGCCTGCCGAGCCACACCACATCCAGCGCGGCGGAGCCGTCGAACAGCTCGGCCTCCAGGGCCGGGACGCCGGCGCGCGGGCGCAGGGTGACCGTGCGCAAGGTACCAGTTACGGTGACGATCTGGCGGTCGCGGCAGTCGCCGATCTTCGTGCAGCCCGCCGTCTCGGCGTCCTCGCGCAGCTCCTCGGACTCCAGGTCCTCCTGCGACGAGGAGAGCCGGTCGAGCATGCGCCGGAACCGGCCGGCCGGCTTTTCGGAACGAGGGACAGCACTCATACCTGAAGCGTACCGGGGTGCGCGGACAGGTCCGCAGCGCAGCTCACTTCCCCGCGGCCGCCACGGCGAACGACCGCCGCCTCACTTCTCGAACCGGTAGCCCATGCCCGGCTCGGTGATGAAGTGCTTCGGGTGCGAGGGGTCCGCCTCCAGCTTCCTGCGCAGCTGGGCCATGTACACCCGCAGGTAGTTGGTCTCGGTGCCGTACGACGGCCCCCACACCTCCTGGAGCAGCTGCTTCTGGCCGACCAGGCGGCCGGTGTTGCGGACCAGCACCTCCAGCAGGTGCCACTCGGTGGGGGTGAGCCGGACGTCCCTGCCGCCGCGGTGCACCTTCTTGGCGGCCAGGTCGACGGTGAAGCCCTCGGTCTCCACGGTCGTCAGGTCGTCCTCGCCGGGCCCGGCCGGCTCGGCCCGGCGGACGGCGGCGCGCAGCCGGGCCAGCAGCTCGTCCATGCCGAAGGGCTTGGTGACGTAGTCGTCGGCGCCGGCGTCCAGCGCCTGGACCTTCTCGTCGGAGGAGTGCCGCGCGGAGAGCACCAGGATCGGTACGCGGGTCCAGCCGCGCAGACCCCTGATCACCTCGACACCGTCCATGTCGGGCAGGCCGAGGTCGAGGACGACGACGTCGGGATGGCGGGAGGCGGCGAGTTCGAGCGCGGTCCCGCCGTCGGAGGCGGCGTCGGCCTCGTACCCGCGCGCCTTGAGGTTGATCACGAGGGCCCGCACGATCTGCGGCTCGTCGTCGACCACGAGCACCCGGGTCGTCATAGGACCTGCCTTTCCGGTTCTGTGATGTCCGTGCCCGCCCCTGCCCCGGTGCTGCGGTCCCCGGTGCTGTGGTCCCCGGCGTCCGCGGTGCCCGGACGTGCGCCCTCCGCGCCGCCGTCGCAGGCACCGGAGCGCGGGCCCGCCGCGCGCAGGGTCAGCACCATGGTGAGCCCGCCGCCCGGCGTGTCCTCGGCGTCGAGGGTGCCGCCCATGGCCTCGGCGAAGCCCCGGGCGACGGCGAGGCCGAGTCCGACGCCGGCGCCGCGCGGGGCGTCACCGTAGCGCTGGAACGGCTCGAAGATACGGTCCTTGGCCTCGTCCGGCACGCCCGGCCCGCGGTCCACCACCCGTACCTCCACGCGGTCGGCGAGGGCACTGGCGGCGACCAGGACGCGCCGCCCGCGCGGGCTGTACTTGACGGCGTTCTCCACCAGGTTGGCCACCGACCGCTCCAGCAGCCCGGGGTCGACGGCGACCATGGGCAGCGTCTCGGGCACGTCCAGCCCGACGCTGTCCTCGGGTACGCCCCCGAGCGCCATGGGTACGACCTCGTCGACGTCGATCTCCCGGATCAGCGGGGTGACCGTACCCGTCTGGAGGCGTGACATGTCGAGCAGGTTTCCGACGAGGTGGTCGAGGCGGTCCGCGCCCTCCTCGATGCCCGCCAGCAGCTCCGCCTCGTCCTCCTCGGACCAGGCCACGTCGGCCGAGCGCAAGGAGGACACGGCGGCCTTGATGCCGGCCAGCGGAGTGCGCAGGTCGTGGCTGACGGCGGCCAGCAGCGCGGTGCGGATGCGGTTGCCCTCGGCGAGCGCGCGGGCCCGGTCGGCCTCCTCCCGCAGGCGCCGGCGGTCCAGTACGACGGCTGCCTGGGCGGCGAAGGCGGCCAGTACCCGGCGGTCCTCGGCGGGCAGCACCCGGCCGGTGAGCGCGAGCGCCATGTGGTCGCCGACGGGCATGTCGACGTCGGCGTCCTCCGGGCGCTCCAGCGGGGGCCCGGAGCCGGCGCGCCCCGCGCAGGTCCAGGGCGCGACCTCGCTCTCGCGCTCGAGCAGGGCGGCCGACTCCATGGCGAAGGTCTCGCGGACCCGCTCCAGCAGTTCCTCCAGGCCGCTCTCGCCGCGCAGCACGTTGCCGGCGAGGAAGGAGAGGATCTCCGCCTCGGCGCGCAGCCGGGCGGCCTGGTGGGTGCGCCGGGCGGCGAGGTCGACCACCGAGGCGACCGACATGCCGACCCCGAAGAAGATCGCGATGGCGACGATGTTCCTGGGGTCGGCGACGGTCAGCCGGTGCAGCGGCGGGGTGTAGAAGTAGTTCAGCAGCAGCGAGCCGAGGGCCGCCGAGGCGAGGGCGGGCAGCAGGCCGCCGAGCAGGGCCGCGGCGACGGTGACGGCCAGGAACAGCAGCATGTCGTTGGCGAGGCCGAGGCCGGCGGTGTTCAGCAGCACCGCGAGGACCACCGGGCCGGCCAGGCCGACGGCCCAGCCCCGCACGACCCGGGTCCGCCCGAGTTGCCCGCCGCGCGCGACGGGCAGTCCACGGCCCTTGGCGACCTCCTCGTGGGTGACGATGTGCACGTCCAGGTCGGAGCCGGAGTCCCGGGCGACCGTCGCGCCGACACCGGGCCCGAAGACGTACTGCCAGGGCCTGCGGCGCGAGGAGCCGAGCACGATCTGGGTGGCGTTCACCCCGCGCGCGAAGTCGAGCAGGGCGGCCGGTATGTCGTCGCCGACCACGTGGTGGAAGGTGCCGCCCAGGTCCTCCACGAGGGTGCGCTGGACGGCCAGCTCCTTGGGGGAGGCGGAGGTCAGGCCGTCGCTGCGGGCGATGCAGACGGCGAGGACCTCGCCGCCGGCGCCCTTCTCGGCGAGCCGGACCGCCCGGCGGATGAGGGTGCGCCCCTCGGGGCCGCCGGTCAGGCCCACCACGATCCGCTCCCGCGAGCCCCATATCGCCGACACCCGGTGCTCGCTGCGGTAGGCGGTGAGGTGCTCGTCGACCCGGTCGGCCACCCACAGCAGCGCCAGCTCGCGCAGGGCGGTGAGGTTGCCGGGGCGGAAGTAGTTGGAGAGGGCCGCGTCGACCTTGTCCGGCTGGTGGATGTTGCCGTGGGCCATGCGGCGGCGCAGGGCCTGCGGGGACATGTCGACCAGCTCGATCTGGTCGGCCCGGCGTACCACCTCGTCGGGGACGGTCTCGCGCTGCCGTACCCCGGTGATCGACTCCACGACGTCGCCGAGTGACTCCAGGTGCTGGATGTTGACGGTGGAGACGACGTCGATGCCGGCGGCGAGCAGTTCCTCCACGTCCTGGCGGCGCTCGGCGTTGCGCGAACCCGGGACGTTGGTGTGGGCGAGTTCGTCGACGAGGGCGACGGCGGGCCGGCGGCGCAGCACGGCCTCGACGTCCATCTCGCCGAAGGTGGCACCCCGGTGGTCCAGCTGCCGCCGTGGCACCACTTCCAGGCCGTGCAGCATCATCTCGGTGCGCGGCCGGCCGTGGTGCTCGACGAACGCGACGACGCAGTCGGTGCCCCGCTCGATCCGGCGGTGCGCCTCGGCGAGCATCGCGTAGGTCTTGCCCACGCCGGGTGCCGCGCCCAGGTAGATCCGTAGCTTGCCGCGTGCCATGGCCTCATTGTCTTCCCGTGCCCGATGCCTGCGCAGCGTCGACCCTATGGCCCACCGTCCCGGCCGACCGGACGGAACCGGGGGCGACGGGCAACTTTGACGCAACCCTGACGAGCACACCGCGGCGCACCACGCACACCGGGCCGTACCCCCGCGGGGGCACGGCCCGGTTTCACGGCTGAAGGCGTGGGGCGGCTAGCGGACCTCGGTGATCTCCGGTCCGCGCTGGAGGTGTCCCATACCGCCGGAGAAGCGTGAGCCCTCGTCCTCCTGCTGGACGCCCTCGGGGACCATCTGGGCGTCGTTCGGCAGCTTCAGGACGATGGGGTCGCGCGGGGCCATGGGGCCCTCGCCGCGGACCACGACCGTGTCGCGGAAGATCTGCTCCAGCAGCCCGGCGGCCTGCGGCTGCACGGCGCCCTGGCCGGAGATCACCCCGCGCAGGAACCAGCGGGGGCCGTCCACACCGACGAACCGGACGACCTGGAAGCCGCCGGTGCCGTCGGGCAGCTGCACCGGCACCTGGGCGCGCAGCTCCCAGCCGAGCGGGCCCTCGACCTCGTCGACGATGCCACCCTGCTGGGTGATGCCGCTGCCGATCTCCTCGCGGACCTCGCCCCAGATGCCCTCGCGCTTGGGCGCGGCGAACGCCTGGAGCTGGATGGCGCTGTCGCGCAGCACGACGGTCGCGGCGACGATCGCGTCACCGGCGACCTCGACCCGCAGCTCCATGCCGTCGACGCCCGGTACGAACAGACCGCCGAGGTCGACGCGGCCCTCGGCCGGGTCACGCACCTCGCTGCTGTCCCAGGGCCCGTCGGGCCGGGGCCCGGGCTCCAGCCGGACGCGCTCACGCCCGGCCTCCTCTACGTCCGCCTCGGTGTCGACGCTGTCGACGACCTGCTCGGCCTCGCCGGCCGCTTCCTCGGCGGCACCCTTCGTCTTGCGACGTCCGAACACGTCACTGTCCTTCCCGGTCGGATACGACCGAAGCGTATCGATTCCCACCCGTCGGACCGCCTTCGGCGGCCTGACCGCTTGCGCCGCTCTCGCCGCCCACCGCGGCATGGCCACCGGTGGACCCGAAGCCCCCTTCGGCCCGCGCCGAGCCGGGAAGTTCCGCGACCTCCCGGAAGCGGACCCTCTCGACCTGCTGGACGACCAGTTGGGCAATCCGGTCGAAGCGCTCGAACCGCACGCTCTCGCGCGGGTCGAGATTCACCACGATCACCTTGATCTCTCCACGGTACCCGGCATCGACCGTCCCCGGGGCATTCACGAGGGCGACACCGCAGCGGGCGGCGAGGCCGGAGCGCGGGTGCACGAAGGCCGCGTACCCCTCGGGCAGGGCGATCGACACCCCCGTGGGCAGGACGGCACGTTCGCCTGGTCCGAGCACACACGCCTCGGTGGTGCGCAGATCGGCTCCGGCGTCCCCGGGGTGCTCGTACGCCGGAAGCGGTACGTCCGGATCGACCCGGCGGATCTGCACATCAAGGGGGCCGCGGCCGGCGGGGCCCGGCGCGGTCACGGGTTCACCTCGAAGGCACGGGCACGGCGGATCTGATCGGGGTCCTCCATGGCCGCCCGGATCTCCTCGCCGCGGCCGTGGTCGATGAAGTGGTCGACCTTGACCTCCACGAAGAGGGCGTCGGCGCGGACGGCGACCGGTCCGCCGGGGCCGCCGATGCGTCCGGTGGCGGTGCAGTAGATCTTCCGCCCGGCGACGGCGGTCACCTCGGCCGCCAGGTGCAGCGTGGTGCCGACCGGGACGGGCCGGACGAAGTCCGTCTCCAGTCGTCCCGTCACGGCGATGGTGCGCAGCAGCCAGTTCAGCGAGCCCAGGGTCTCGTCCAGGGCCGTGGCCAGCACTCCCCCGTGCGCGAGGCCGGGGGCGCCCTGGTGGGCGGGCTGGACGGTGAACTCGGCGGTCAGCGTGACGCCCTCGCCGGCGCGGGCCTCCAGGTGCAGTCCGTGCGGCTGCCCGGGACCACAGCCGAAGCAGTGTTCGTAGTGGGCGCCGAGAAGCTCCCCGGGCGCGGGCGCGTCGGGGTGCCGTACCGGTTTCACCGCGTCTGCGGGAGGCTGAAGAGCTGCGGAACTACCACTCACAGCCGCAGACCTTACCCGTGCGTCGGGCCTGTGCGGATCCCGTGCCAAGCTTGGCCTCATGCAGCTCTCCGCCACCCCCTACGAAGAACGCCTCACCGCCCCCCGTTCGTGGTGGCTGATCAGCTTCCTGGTCGGTGTCTCCTTCGCCCTGATCCTGCTCCCCTTCGGCACCCTGCCGCTGCTGGGCGGACTGGTCGGGGGGACGGCCGCCGCGGCGGTGGTGGCCAGTGCCTACGGCTCGCCGCGCATCCGGGTCGTGGGCGACTCCCTGGTCGCGGGGGAGGCGAGGATCCCGGTGTCGGCACTGGGCTCGTCGCAGGTGCTGGACGCGGAGGAGGCGCGCGCCTGGCGCACGTACAAGGCCGACACCCGCGCCTTCCTGCTGCTGCGCGCGTACATCCCGACGGCGTTGCGCGTGGAGGTCACGGATCCGCAGGACCCGACGCCCTACCTCTACCTGTCGACGCGTGAGCCGGAGAAGCTGGCGGCGGCGATCGATGCGGCCCGCACGGCGAACGCCTGACGCGGTACGGGGCGCGTCCGAGAGGGTCCGCTTCGCCTCGGACCCGGCCACCCGGGGCGTCCAGGGTTTCCTGGCGCCGGCTTCGCCGGCCCTACAGCCCCTCGGGAAGCTCGCGCAGCGACAGCGGATCCGCCGGCTTGTCCATCGGCGGCAGCTCCGGCAGCTCGTCCCAGGGCACCTGGATCCGGCGCAGGTCGGCCCGGATCCGGTCCGCGAGCTTTCTGGTGTCCCGGCGGTTCATGACCGCTCCGACGGCGGCTCCCACCATGAACGGCGTCAGGTTGGGCAGGTTGCGGACCATCCGCTTCATGATCTGCCGGCGCAGTTCCCGTTTCATCCGGCCGCCGAGAGCCGTGTCGTACGTCGACGGTTTCGTCACGTCGATGCCGCGCTCCCCCGACCAGGAGGACAGATACGCGGTGCTGCGGGCTCTGAGCCCGCCCGGCGCTCGGACGCCGTAGACCTCGTGCAGTTCGGCGATGAGTTTCAGTTCGATCGCGGCGACGCCGGTGACCTCCGCGGCGAGTTCGGTCGGCATCGCCGGCGGCACCGGCAGCATCGCCGCCGCCCCGATCCCGGCTCCGACCGTCGAGGTGCCGGCCGCCGCGCCCGCGACCAGCTTGTCGGCCAGCTCCTCGGGCCCGAGTCCGGGGAACTGTCTGCGCAGGGTCGTGAGGTCGCGTACGGGCACCCGGGGCGCGATGTCGATGACGCGGTCCGCGACGTACGCCAGCCCCGCGCGGGCGTGGCTGCCGCCCTTGCGGGCCCCTTCCCGGGCCAGGTCCCGGGCCCTCTGGCGCGCGACCACGGCCCGGCGCCGTGCGACGGGCGCGGGCTGCCGCACCGGCACCGGCAGGTCGTCCCTGTCGGCCACCGGTCCGGGCGAGGCCTCCGCCCCGGGTGAGCCCCGCTCGTCGTCACGCGCGCCGTGCGAGCCGTCGGACGGCCCTTGGTCCGCTCTCCGCAAGGAGAAGCGGCGCTTCCGCGGAGGGGTCGAGCCAGACACGGCCGACCCGTCCTCAGTCGCAGTCGCGGCAGATCGGCTGACCGTTCTTCTCCCGGGCCAGCTGGCTGCGGTGGTGCACCAGGAAGCAGCTCATGCAGGTGAACTCGTCCTGCTGCTTGGGCAGCACCCGGACGGCCAGCTCCTCGTTCGAGAGGTCCGCTCCGGGCAGCTCGAGGCCCTCTGCGGCCTCGAACTCGTCGACGTCCACGGACGAGGTGGACTTGTCGTTCCGCCTGGCCTTCAGCTCTTCAAGGCTGTCCGAGTCGACGTCGTCGTCGGTCTTGCGTGGAGTGTCGTAATCGGTTGCCATATCGCTCTCCCCCTCTGGGTGGTCTGCGGTGTCTCCAGCGCACGTAACGCGTGAGAGGCCGGACTTGTGCCCGACCTGAGGCGGAGATTTTGCCTCACATCAAGGTCTGTTACTCAATCGACACCCGATCCGACCCGTCGAGCGTGATCGGCTTGGATGGCGGTGAGGACCGTACACGGTTCGGACGCCGCACCTCAAAGGCGCCTCACCGTGTACTTCCCGTGATCAAGTGCCCTGAAAACCAGGACTTTCCCGGCTTTCCACCTACGGCCATGATCACTCTGCGTGCATGACCGGAATTTCGTCCATGTGATCGATCACACAAGGAGAACCCCGCGCGGTGGTCGAAAAATTCCGCGCGAAGCGAACAACCTCCGGGTGTGTCGGTCGCCCGTCACACCGGCAGGGTGACACGCATCACCAGGCCACCGCCTTCCCGGGGGCTTGCCAGGATGTGCCCGCCGTGCGCGCGGGTCACCGAGCGGACGATCGACAGACCGAGACCCACGCCCTTGTCGCTGCCCGTGCGCTCCGTGCGCAGCCGCCGGAAGGGCTCGAAGAGGTTGTCGATCTCGTACGCGGGCACCACCGGGCCGGTGTTGGAGACGGTGAGCACAGCCTGCCCGTGCTCGACCTCGGTATGCACCTCGACCCAGCCGTGCTCGGCCACGTTGTAGCGCACCGCATTCTGCACGAGATTCAGGGCGATCCGCTCCAGCAGCACGCCGTTGCCCCGCACGACGGCCGGTTTGCGCTCACCGCGGATCTCGACGCCCTTGGCCTCCGCCTCGGCGTGCACCTGGTCGACGGCCTGCGTCGCGACCTCGGCCAGGTCGACGGGCTTGCGCTCGACGATCTGGTTGTCGCTGCGGGCGAGCAGCAGCAGCCCCTCGACCAGCTGTTCGCTGCGCTCGTTGGTGGCGAGCAGGGTCCTGCCGAGCTGCTGGAGCTCGACGGGCGCGTCCGGATCCGACAGGTGCACCTCCAGGAGTGTGCGGTTGATCGCCAGCGGGGTGCGCAGTTCGTGCGAGGCGTTGCCGACGAAGCGCTGCTGGGCGGTGAAGGCCCGTTGCAGTCGTTCCAGCATGTCGTCGAAGGTGTCGGCCAGCTCTTTCAGCTCGTCGTCCGGGCCGTCCAGCTCGATCCGGCGGGACAGGTCCGAACCGGCCACCTGCCGGGCGGTACGGGTGATCCGGCCGAGCGGGGAGAGCACGCGGCCGGCCATCGCGTAGCCGAACGCGAAGGCGATGACGGCGAGCCCGAGCAGGGCCAGCAGCGAGCGGCTGAGCAGGTTGTCCAGGGCCTCCTGGCGCTGGTGGCCCACACACCGGCTGATCGCGTCCTTGAAGTCCTCCAGGGGCAGGCTCGTGGTGTTGATCGCGGGGCAGTTGTCGCTGGAGACCTGGAGCTTCTGGAAGCTGACGATCTTGAAAAGCGGCTGGTTCCCGGTGCTGATCGCCTGGGCGGCCAGCAGATAGATGATCGACAGCAGCAGGATGCCGGCGATCAGGAACATGCCGCCGTACAGCAGCGTGAGCCGTATGCGGATCGTCGGGCGCAGCCAGGGAAAGGGGGGCTGTGCCCTGCTGGGGTCCCAGGTGGGTTTCGGCGGTGCCTGCGGGGGCGGGGGGGTGGCGGCCACGGCCGGTCAGATCCGGTAGCCGGAGCCGGGGACCGTGACGATGACGGGCGGCTCGCCCAGTTTGCGGCGCAGGGTCATGACCGTCACGCGCACCACGTTGGTGAACGGGTCGGTGTTCTCGTCCCACGCCTTCTCCAGCAGTTGCTCGGCGGAGACCACCGCGCCCTCGCTGCGCATCAGCACCTCCAGGACCGCGAACTCCTTGGGCGCGAGCTGGATCTCCCTGCCGTCGCGGAAGATCTCGCGGCGGTTGGGGTCGAGCTTGATGCCGGCGCGCTCCAGGACCGGCGGCAGCGGCACGCTGGTCCGGCGGCCGAGGGCACGCACGCGCGCGATCAGCTCGCTGAACGCGAACGGCTTGGGCAGATAGTCGTCGGCGCCGATCTCCAGACCCTCGACCCGGTCGCTGACGTCACCGGAGGCGGTGAGCATGAGCACGCGCGTGGGCATGCCCAGCTCGACGATCTTGCGGCAGACGTCGTCGCCGTGCACGAGCGGGAGGTCGCGGTCGAGGACGACCACGTCGTAGTCGTTCACTCCGATGCGTTCCAGGGCGGCCGCACCGTCGTACACGACGTCGACGGCCATGGCCTCCCGGCGCAGTCCGGTGGCCACCGCATCGGCGAGCAGCTGCTCGTCCTCGACGACGAGTACGCGCACGTCGCTTGTCCTTCCTGTGTCCACCCGCGCGGCGCGCCGTGGGCGCCCCGCGGGCAGGGGTGTTCGTGGAATGTGGCCCCCATCCTGCCCTTTTCGGCCGTAAGTCGGCTGTAAGACGGGGTCCGGGCCGCAGGAATCCGGGTGCCGCCGGAGAAACGCGGGATTTTCTGCTCCGGCCGAGGTTTCCGGGGAACGGCGTGGGGGGAGGACGGCTTTACACCCCGCGATCACGCTCTGCATGTGCCGCAGCACCATGTGGTACTTCTCGGTCCGCTTCGCAGAGTGGGCGTGGGTGTCCGGCACCGTCGCCGCCCGGCCGGGCAGCGCTGGGCACCCGCGAGAGACGTGATCACCCCTTCCACACGGCACACTCCGTGCCACCGACCCACGACCCATGACGAGGGGGCGCAGCATGGACGCTTTCACCGCGGGACTTCTCCAGCGCATAAGGGCGACGGAGTCCGATCTGTCGCGGGCTCGTGACGAGGGCGACGACTTCCTGGTCGAGGTGGAGCAGGCAGAGCTGGACGACCTGCGACGCCTCGCCGCCGACCACGGCGTGGAGGTCGGCGCGTCACGCGTCTGACCTGCTCGAGAGCGCGACAGCGGGGCCCCCGGCGAATCCAGCGCCGGGGGCCCTCGCTTTCCCCGGACCCTTCTGCGGGCCGGGCGTCAGTCGTGCCAGGCGCCGAAGTCCTCCAGCAGCCGCTGGAGGGGCTCGAAGACCCCTGGCGCACCCGCCACCGTGAGGTTACGTGAGGGGCGCTCTCCGGGGCGTCCACCGGTCAGGGCGCCCGCCTCCCGGGCGATCAGGTCCCCCGCCGCGACGTCCCACGGGTGGAGGCCGCGTTCGTAGTACCCGTCGAGCCGGCCGCAGGCCACGTCGCACAGGTCGACCGCCGCCGAGCCGCTGCGCCGGATGTCCCGCAGCAGCGGGATCAGCCGGCCGGCCACCTCGGCCTGGTGGGCGCGGACCTCGGTGACGTAGTTGAAGCCGGTGGAGACCAGCGCCTGGTCCAGCGGGGGCGCGGGGCGGCAGGCGAGCGCCCGCTCGCCCTGCCACGCGCCGGTGGCCCACGCGCCGCCGCCACGCACGGCGTGGTACGTCTCGCCGCGCATCGGCGCCGCCACCACCCCGGCGACGGTCTCACCGTCCTGCTCGGCCGCGACGGACACCGCCCAGGTCGGCAGCCCGTACAGGTAGTTGACGGTGCCGTCCAGGGGGTCGATCACCCAGCGGATGCCGCTCGTGCCCTCGGCGGAGGCACCCTCCTCGCCGAGGAAGCCGTCGTCGGGGCGCCGCCCGGAGATCAGATCGGTGATCAGTTTCTCCGCCGCGATGTCCATCTCGGTGACGACGTCGATGGGGCTGGACTTGGTCCTGGCCACGGCCAGGTCGGCGGGGCGGCCGTCGCGCAGCAGCTCGCCGGCTCGGCGGGCGGCCTCCTGGGCGAGGGCGAGCAGGTCCCGGTGCAGGGCGTCGGTCACGGGTCTCCTCACGCGTAGGGGCTGTCGGCGCCCGCGGCGGCCGGGCGGGGGGCGCGGGCCGGACAGCAGCCGGCCGGGCACACGTGGTGGCTCGGGCCGAGGGCGCCCAGGGCGCAGGGGGTGACATGGCCGCCGCGTTCCACGGTGGCCCGTTCCAGGACCAGCTCGCGGACGGCCGCCGCGAACCGCGGGTCGGCGCCCACGGTGGCCGAGCGGCGCACCGGCAGGCCCAGCTCCTCGGCTTTGGCCTTCGCCTCGGTGTCGAGGTCGTAGAGGACCTCCATGTGGTCGGAGACGAAGCCGATGGGGGCCATGACGACGGCGGGGACGCCCGCGGCGTGCCGCTCCTCCAGGTGGTCGCAGATGTCGGGTTCCAGCCACGGGATGTGCGGGGCACCGGAGCGGGACTGGTAGACGAGCCGCCAGGGGTGGTCGACGCCGGTGCGCTCGCGGACGGCTTCGGCGATCAGCCGGGCCACGTCAAGGTGCTGCTCGACGTAGGCGCCGCCCTCGCCGTGGGCCTCGGCCGGCCCGGAGGTGTCGGCGGCGGCGGTCGGCACGGAGTGGGTGGTGAAGGCGATGTGGGCGCCCGCGCGGACGTCCTCGGGGAGGTCGGCGAGGGCGCGCAGCACGCCGTCGGTCATGGGCTCGACGAAGCCGGGGTGGTTGAAGTAGTGCCGCAGCTTGTCGACCGCCGGCAGGGGAAGGCCCTCGGCCTCCAGGGTGGCCAGTGCGTCGGCGAGGTTCTCGCGGTACTGGCGGCAGCCCGAGTAGGAGGCGTAGGCGCTGGTGGCGAGGACCAGGACGCGGCGGCGGCCGTCGGCGGCCATCTCGCGCAGGGTGTCGGTCAGATAGGGCGCCCAGTTGCGGTTCCCCCAGTACACCGGCAGGTTCAGGCCGTGTTCGGCGAAGTCCTTGCGCAGGGCGTCCAGCAGGGCGCGGTTCTGGTCGTTGATGGGGCTGACCCCGCCGAAGAGGAAGTAGTGCTGTCCGACTTCCTTCAGGCGTTCCTTCGGGATGCCGCGCCCGCGGGTGACGTTCTCCAGGAAGGGGACCACGTCGTCCGGGCCTTCGGGGCCGCCGAAGGAGAGCAGGAGCAGGGCGTCGTAGGGGCTGGCATCGAGCGCGTCTGGCATGTCTCGATCCTGCCACCCGGCACCGGCGGCGGGGAAACAGCGGGACGTAGAGTCGTGTTGCGGGTGTTTTGATCCGCTTTCCCCGAGCATGACGCGCGGCGCGATCAGGGCACCTGACTTGTAAGCTGTGTCAGCCGTAATGGCGCCTTACCGAGCCGCTCCGGAGACCACGTGCCCAGCCCCTACAGAGCCCTGTTCGCCGAGCCCGGCACCAAGGCCTTCTCCGCCGCGGGATTCCTCGGCCGGATGCCGCTGTCGATGATGGGCATCGGCGTGGTCACGATGGTCTCCCAGCTCACCGGGCGCTACGGCCTCGCCGGCGCGCTGTCGGCCACCATCGCGCTCTCCGCCGCCGTGCTCGGGCCGCGGATCTCACGGCTGGTGGACCGGCACGGACAGCGCCGGGTGCTGCGCCCCGCGACGCTGGTGGCGCTGGCCGCGGCGACCGGGCTGCTGCTCGCCGCGCACCTGCGGTGGCCGGACTGGGTGCTGTTCGTGTGCGCCGCCGGGATCGGCTCGGTGCCCAGCCTGGGCGCGATGATCCGGGCCCGGTGGGCGGCGCTGTACCGGGGCACCCCGAAGCTGCACACCGCCTACTCGTTCGAGTCGGTCGTGGACGAGATCTGCTTCGTCGTCGGGCCGATCCTCTCCATCGGCCTGTGCACGGCCTGGTTCCCGGAGGCGGGCCCCCTGCTGGCCGCCTGTTTCCTGGCGGCCGGCGTCTTCTGGCTCACCGCCCAGCGCGCCACCGAGCCCGAGCCGCACCCGCGTGAGCGGCACGCCGGCGGCAGCGCCCTGCGCTCGGCGGGGCTGCGGGTGCTGGTGGCGACCTTCGTGGCGACCGGCACGATCTTCGGAGCGGTGGACGTGGTCACCGTCGCCTTCGCCGAGGAGCGCGGCCACAAGGCCGCGGCGAGCCTGGTCCTGGCGCTGTACGCGGCCGGTTCCGGTACGGCGGGCGCCGTCTTCGGGCTGCTGCGCTTCACCGGGGCGCCGGAACGCCGCTGGCTGCTGGGCGTCACGGCCATGGCCGTGAGTATGATCCCCCTCCTACTGGTCGGAAACCTGCCGCTTCTGGCCGTGGCGCTGTTCGTTTCGGGGCTGTCCATCGCACCGACGATGATCACGACGATGTCCCTCATCGAAGAGCACGTACCTCGCGCGCAGCTCACCGAGGGCATGACCTGGGTGAGCACCGGTCTCGCGGTCGGTGTCGCGCTCGGCTCCTCCCTGGCCGGCTGGGTGATCGACGCAGCCGGGGCGCGGGCCGGGTACGGGGTCCCGGTGGTGTCCGGGGCCGTCGCGGTCGTGGTGGGTTTCCTCGGGTACCGCCGGCTGCGCAGGCCGGCCTCGGGTCGGGGAGGCACCGTTGGTCAGCACAGCGAGCGGGAAGAACGGCACCTGGCGTAACTGGGGCGGCAACGTCTCCGCCCGGCCCGCCCGGCAGGTCACACCGGCCTCGGTGGAGGAGCTGGCCGCGGCGGTGGGCCGGGCCCGTGAGGACGGCCTGAAGGTGAAGGCGGTGGGAACCGGCCACTCCTTCACGTCGATAGCCGCCACCGACGGTGTGTTGATACGCCCTCAACTGTTGACGGGTATACGTGACATCGACCGTACGTCCATGACCGTCACGGTGGAGGCGGGCACCCCGCTCAAGAGACTCAACGCCGCCCTCGCGCGCGAGGGCCTGTCGCTCACCAACATGGGCGACATCATGGAACAGACCGTCTCCGGGGCCACCAGCACCGGCACGCACGGCACGGGCCGCGAGTCGGGCTCGATCGCCGCGCAGATCAGAGCACTGGAACTCGTCACGGCGGACGGCTCGGTGCTCACCTGTTCCGAGCAGGAGAACCCGGACGTCTTCGCGGCGGCCCGCGTCGGCCTGGGCGCCCTCGGCATCGTCACCGCCCTGACCTTCGCCGTGGAACCGCTCTTCCTGCTCACCGCGCGCGAGGAACCGATGCCCCTCGAACGCGTTCTCGCCGAGTTCGACCAATTGTGGGCCGAGAACGAGCACTTCGAGTTCTACTGGTTCCCGCACACCGGCAGCACCAACACCAAGCGCAACAACCGCAGCGCGGGCCCCGAGCGGCCGGTGGGCCGGCTGGCCGGCTGGTTCGAGGACGAGTTCCTCTCCAACGGCGTCTTCCAGGTGGCCCAGTGGGCCGGCCGCGCCGCTCCCGCCACCGTTCCGGCGATCGCCCGGATCTCCAGCAGGGCGCTGTCCGCGCGGACGTACACGGACATCCCGTACAAGGTCTTCACCTCGCCGCGCCGGGTCCGGTTCGTGGAGATGGAGTACGCCGTCCCGCGGGCGGCCCTGACCGAGACGCTGCGCGAACTGAAGGCCGTGGTCGACCGCTCGGGCCTGCGGGTGAGTTTCCCGGTGGAGGTGCGCACCGCGCCGGCCGACGACATCACCCTGTCGACCGCGTCGGGCCGGGACAGCGCCTACATCGCCGTGCACATGTTCCGGGGCACGCCCTATCAGGCGTACTTCACCGCCGCCGAGCGCGTCCTCACCGCGCACGAGGGACGCCCGCACTGGGGCAAGGTCCACACGCGGGACGCGGATTACCTCGCCCGGGTGTACCCGCGCTTCGGCGAGTTCACCGCGCTGCGGGACCGCCTCGACCCGGAGCGGCTCTTCCAGAACGACTACGTGCGCAGGGTGCTCGGCGCGTAGGGGCCGAACCGGCCCGGCGGCCGTGGCACTTGACTGCCCGGGAACCACGGATGAAACCGTGGAATCGTCTTCAGGCAAGCGCGTGACGTTCGCCACGTACGAGTTCGGGAGAAGCGGTTGCGCGCGGCCAAGTCACAGCCCTCGCGAGAAGTTGGGCGGCGCGCCGATCCACGCACTTGGCCCGAATGGAGTACTGTGACGAGCCCTGGGTCCGGCCTCCCACCAGGGTGCCCGCGGGCTTGCAGGACCGCCGGGAGGAGGCTGGTTGCACAGGGTGACCGCGATTGGTCACTTAGCGTTGCGAACAGGTAACCGTGCCATAACGGCGGCCCCGGGCCCGTGCCCGACACGCCGGGCAACTCGGCAAGGTTGTGGCAGGCTGAACCCGGGCAGGCCACACTCGACTAGCGGAAGCAGCGACGCACGTGACGTCGGCAGGCACCACCCGGGAGGTCCCCATGCCCGAACTGCGTGTCGTGGCCGTCTCGAATGACGGCACACGGCTGGTGCTGAAGGCTGCCGATTCCACGGAGTACACACTTCCGATCGACGAACGGCTGCGCGCCGCCGTGCGCGGCGACCGGCCCCGCCTCGGGCAGATCGAGATCGAGGTCGAGAGCCATCTGCGCCCGCGTGACATCCAGGCGCGTATACGGGCCGGCGCCACCGCCGAGGAGGTCGCGCAGCTCGCCGGCATCCCCGTCGACCGGGTACGGCGATTCGAGGGGCCCGTGCTGGCCGAGCGCGCCTTCATGGCGGAGCGGGCCCGCAAGACCCCGGTCCGCCGCCCCGGTGAGAACTCCGGCCCCCTGCTCGGCGAGACCGTCCAGGAGCGGCTGCTGCTGCGCGGCGCCGAGAAGGACACCGTGCAGTGGGACTCCTGGCGCCGCGACGACGGCACCTGGGAGGTGCTGCTCGTCTACCGGGTCGCGGGCGAACCGCATGCGGCCAGCTGGACGTACGACCCGCCCCGGCGGCTGGTCCAGGCCATGGACGACGAGGCGCGCTCGCTGATCGGTGAGTCGGACGACCTCGCCGTACCCGAGCCGAGCTTCCCGTTCGTCCCGCGCATCGCCCGGTTGCCGCGCGAGCGGTCGATGGACCGCGCGCTCGAGCGGGTCGACCGGGAGCGGCTCAGCCTGCCCTCGCAGGCGTCCGAGCCGACCGAGGAGGGCACGGCCGAACGCGACTCGCTGACCAGCCTGCTGGAGGCCGTGCCGAGCTTCCGGGGCGACCTGGTGGTCCCGGAGAGCGCCGCGGAGCCCGTGGAGGAGACCGACGACGAGCCCGCCGTCGAGGAACCCCCGGCGCCCGCCGCGTCGGCCGGTTCCGCCTACGCGGACGTCCTCATGCCGCGCTCCGTCGGCAGTCACCGCGACCGGCTCGTCGGCGCGACCGACCGGCAGGCCGAGGCCGACGGCGTCCGCCCCGGCCGCCGCGCCGCCGTACCGAGCTGGGACGAGATCGTGTTCGGTACGCGCCGCAAGAAGCAGGAGTAGGTTCTCCGGACCGGGTGAGGGGGCACGCGCGCGTGCCCCCTCACCGGGCTGACCTACTGCGGGTCCGCGCCCACCGCCACCGGGCGGGACGGGTCCGAGGACCACTCGGACCAGGAGCCCACGTACAGGGCCGCCGGAACGCCCGCCACCGCCAGGGCGAGCACCTCGTGGGCGCCCGAGACGCCCGAACCGCAGTACACACCCACCTCGGTGTCCTCCGAGACGCCCAGGGCCTTGAAGCGGTCCTTGAGTTCCGCCGCGGGCAGGAAGCGGCCGTCGGGACCCACGTTCTCCGTCGTGGGCGCCGACACCGCGCCCGGGATGTGTCCGCCGACCCGGTCGACCGGTTCCACCTCACCGCGGTACCGCTCCCCCGCGCGCGCGTCCAGGAGCACGCCCGTGCGGGCCAGGGCCGCGGCCGCGTCCGCGTCCAGCAGCCCCGCGGGCGCGGGCGCGGGCCGGTAGTCGCCCTCGGCCGGGGCGGGCGTCTCGCTGGACAGCTCGCCCTGCCAGGACGGCAACCCGCCGTCGAGCACCCGCACGTCCGGGTGACCCGTCCAGCGCAGCAGCCACCACGCGCGCGCGGCGGCCCAGCCCTGTCCGCCGTCGTACACGACCACCGGCCGGTCCGACGACACGCCCGCGCGGCGCATCGCGGCACCGAACTCCGCGAGGTCGGGCAGCGGATGGCGGCCGGTCGTGCCGGGCGCGGCGGCCAGCTCCCGGTCCAGGTCGACGAAGACGGCGCCGGGGATGTGCCCGGCCGCGTACGCCGCCCGGCCGTCGAAGGCCGGCGCGCCCGCCGCCTTCGCCGGGCTCAGCTGCCAGCGGACGTCCAGCAGCACGGGCGGGTTCGCCCCGGTCAGCTCGTCCGCGAGTCGGGTCGCGGTGATGATGGCTCTCATGGCGTCCATCCATACGCCAGGGGTGGCCGCGGCGTCCAGGTCCGGCTACTCTGCTCCGCCGGACAGGTTCGATCACATGGCGTATGCGATCGGGCACGGGCCGTACAGTCGGCGGACACCGGCCGGCCCTCGTCAGGAAGCAGCGAAAGACGGCAATCGGGCATCCTTCCGGAGGAAACGCCGGGTGGCGCGGTACGGCCCCACGGCACCGCGGAGGATGCCGGTACCGGCACGGGCGTGCGCGCCGGCGGCGCGGACACCCTTCCGGGGAGCGGAAGCGACACGGCCACCGTGAAGGGGCCGGGGAGAGAGTGATCGATGACCGAGGCACGGGAACCGGCCGGTCCGCACGCGCGGCGCGCGCCCGGCACACCCTGCTGGGTGAGCCTGATGGCGCACGGGCTGGACGCCACCGAGGGCTTCTACGGTGAGCTGTTCGGCTGGGAGTTCCTGCCGGGCCCGCAGCAGCTCGGCCCGTACGTGCGGGCGCTGCTCGACGGGCGGGAGGTGGCGGGCATGGGCCATCTGCCGCCGGACCAGCGGCTTCCGGTCGCCTGGACGCCGTACTTCGCCTCGGACGACGTGGACCGGACGGCCGACGCGGTGCGGCTGTGCGGCGGGACGGTGGCCGTCGGCCCGCTGGACGCCGCCGAGGCGGGCCGCATGGTGATCGCCTCCGACCCCTCCGGGGCGGTGTTCGGGATCTGGCAGGGCTCCGCGCATCTCGGCACGGCGATCACCGGCGTGCCCGGCACCCCCGTCTGGAACGAGCTGTGCACCTTCGAGACGGAGAGCGTCGCCAAGTTCTACACGAGCGTGTTCGGTTACGAGGAGGAGCCGGTGGTCTCCCCCGACTTCGACTACGTGACCCTGCGCCTGGGTGACCGGCCGGTGGCCGGGCTGCACGGGGTGGGCCACGCCATGCCCCGGGACCGGGGGCCGCACTGGCGGACGTACTTCGAGGTCGCCGACGTCGACGAGACGCTGCGGCAGGTGACCGCGCTGGGCGGGCGGATCCTCAGGGCGGCCCACGACGGTCCGCACGGGCGGGTGGCGACGGTCGCGGACCCGGAGGGGGCCGAGTTCTCGGTGGTCCGCGACCCGGGCTGATCCCTCAGGCGGACGCGACCGGCAGGACGTCCGGGGACAGGGCCGCCGCGCGGGCCGACGCGGCGGTCATCCGGCGCCGGTGGTGGCGGCGGCACAGCACCTCGTAACCGACCTCGTCCGCGGACTGGTTGACATCGCCGACGACGACCTGGGCGCCCTCGACCACCATCGCGCCCCCGACCGTGCGGGCGTTGTGCGTGGCGCGGGCCCCGCACCAGCACAAGGCCTCCACCTGGAGCACCTCGATGCGGTCGGCCAGCTCCACGAGCCGCTGCGAGCCGGGGAAGAGCTTGGAGCGGAAGTCGGTGGTGATGCCGAAGGCGAACACGTCCAGGCCGAGGTCGTCCACCACGCGCGCGAGCTGGTCGATCTGCCCGGGCGCGAGGAACTGCGCCTCGTCCGCGATCACATAGTCGGCCCGGCCGCCCTGGGAGAGGTGGTCCACGAGGTACGCGTACAGGTCCTGGCCGTCCTCGACCTCCACCGCGTCGGTGACCAGGCCGAGCCGGGAGGACAGCTTGCCCTCGCCCGCGCGGTCGTCCCGGGTGAAGATCATCCCGGCCAGGCCGCGCGCCGAGCGGTTGTGCTCGATCTGGAGAGCCAGCGTCGACTTCCCGCAGTCCATCGTTCCGGAGAAGAAGACCAGCTCGGGCATGAGGGGTGGAACACCTTTCGGTGAGGGGCGGGGCGGGGGCGTCAGGAGCGTACTTCGAGGAGCGGCACCAGCTGCTCGGCGGGGGTCATCGAACCGTGGTTGCCGACCAGCGCCGACTCCTTGGGCTCCCGCTCGGAGGCGATCAGCAGGACGTCGTCGTGCGCGGCGGCGACCACGTCCCCGATCCGCGGGTACACGCGCTCGTCCACCTGCGGTCCGAACCAGCCCGCCGCGACGGCCTCGTCGCGCGAGGCCACCCAGAACTGCTCGCCGAGCACCTCGCGCCAGCAGGTCAGGACGTCGTTCTCGGCGCCCGGCACGGCGTACACGTGCCGGGCCCGGCCCTCGCCGCCCAGCAGGGCGACCCCGGCGCTCAGCTCCCAGTCCTCGTCGAAGTCGATGCGGTGCCGCTCGTCGAACGGGATGTCGACCATGCCGTGGTCGGCGGTCACGTACAGCGCGCTGCGGGGCGGCAGTTGCTCGGCGAGGCGCTGGGCGAGCCGGTCGACGTACATGAGCTGGCCGCGCCAGGTGTCGGAGGCGATGCCGTAACGGTGTCCGGAGCCGTCCAGTTCGGCGTAGTACGTGTACACCAGCGCGCGGTCCCCGGCGGCCAGCTGCGCGGCGGCGAGGT
Source organism: Streptomyces sp. NPDC006309 (assembly GCF_040613095.1). NCBI lineage: Bacteria > Bacillati > Actinomycetota > Actinomycetes > Kitasatosporales > Streptomycetaceae > Streptomyces > Streptomyces sp. NPDC006309. The sequence continues at coordinate 477,061 of NZ_JBEXRO010000002.1, forward strand.
CCATGCGCTCCTCGCCGGTGAGCCGGCCGTGGAAGGTGCCGCCGCTGAGCGCCACCTTGGTGAGCGGGGTGTGCTGGAAGGCGGGCGAGGACACCTGGGCGGCGTGCACCCCCGCCTGCTGGGCCAGCTGGAACACGGTGGGGTACGGCTGCCAGGGGCGCGGCGGGGTGTACGGGTGCCAGCGGAGCTGGTTCATCAGCTCGCCGGTGGCCGGGTTGCGTACGGCGTACCCGGGCAGGCCGTGGGCGCCGGGCGGCAGGCCGGTGCCGACGGAGGCGAGGGAGGTGGCGGTGGTGGCGGGGTAGCCGGCGGTGAGCGGGCGGCCGGTGCCGCCGCGCGAGCTGCCGAGCAGGGAGGTCAGGTACGGGGCCTCGTCCGGGTGCGACCTGAGCTGTTCCCAGCCCAGCCCGTCGATCAGGAAGACGCAGACCCGGTCGGCCGCGGTCAGTTCCGTGATCGTGGCGGTCAGGCCGGGGACGCCCATACCGGCGGCCACGGTGGGCAGCAGGTCGGCGAGTGAACCGGTGCCGTACTCGGGCAGCGGCGCGGTGTCCAGGGCGAGGGGTTCGAAATCGTCCCAGGTCGAGAACTGGGACATCAGCGGGTGAAGTCCGCGGTCGCCTCCGAGATGGCCTGCGCGAAGGCGAGCGCCTGGCGCACCGTCTCCGGGCCGTCCCCGGCCTCGCTGACGCGCAGGCTGAGGTCGTCCGCCGTGGAATTGCCCGTGTAGCCGTGGTCGGCGTCGCACTGGGGGTCGCCGCAGGCGGCGGGCTCCAGGTCGATGCGGCTGACCGCGCCCCAGCCGATGGTGAGCACGACCTCGCGGGGCAGCGTGCCCGGCGTGTACTGCTCGGGGTTGGCCACCACCCGGCTGACCACGACCGACGAGATCCGGCCGAGCTTGACGGACTCGGTGGAGGTGGTGGCGTACGGCGTCGGGGAGGTGGTGTCGGCGGCCTGCTCGTCGGTGTGGCTGACGATGAACCGGTTGCCGGTGAGGACGAGGACCGTCACATGCCGGCGCACCTCGTTCTGGTCGAACGTCGTCTCCTGGTGGACCAGGTACGACCGGATCGGTTCGCCGCCCACGGCGGCCTCCACCGCGTCGGCCACGAGGGCCGGGTAGTAGCCGCTGCGCTCGATCGCCGAGCGCAGCCCCTGGGTCGTCGTACTGGTCTTGGCCATGGCGTCCATCCTAATCCGTGGGCGGAGGCGGTCCGGGCCAGTCGCCCGGACGGCCGGCGGCCGGCACGCCCGCGTGCGGGACCTCGGCACGAGCCCCGGCCGGACCTCCATCCGCTCGGCGGCGCTCAGGCAGGAGCTGGGCTCCGGTCCGCCGGCGTCCGCCTCGAACGCGACGAGGAACGGCGGTTGTCGCCCGGTGTCCGCGCGAGCCCCGCCGTCTCGGCGGTCGTGGGCGGGCGAAAGGCAGTGGCCCGGAAGCTCCGCGGACGGGAGACGAGGACGGGACCGGCGAAGATCAGCTCCGGGCCGTGGTGACGGGTGAGGTCGTACCCGGCCACCGGGCGCAGCCGCCCCGCGTCCCGGGCGACGGCCTCCCGGTCCCACCGGCTGCCCTCGGCCAGCTCCCGTCCGGCGATCTGCACGCGCCTCCGGTCAGTAGGCCGGCAGCGTGCGCGGGCCCAGGTCGTCGCGGGCGGGCGGAGGCGCGAGCCGTACGGTGGCGCCGAGGACGCTCACGCCCTGCGGGGCGACGACGACGGGCTCCAGGGTGACCGCGACCACCTCCGGATGGTCGTCGACCAGCCGGGACACCCGCAGCAGCAGCCGCTCCAGCGCGGGGGTGTCGACGGGGGTCGAGCCGCGCCAGCCGAACAGCAGCGGTGCGGTGCGGATGGACCGCACCAGCGAGGCCGCCTCCCGGTCCGTGACGGGAACCAGGCGGTGCGCCATGTCCCCGAGCAGCTGCGAGGCCGCCCCGGCGAGCCCGAAGGACAGCACGGCCCCGGCCGCCGGATCGATCACGGCCCGTACGACCGTGTCGACCCCGCGCGGCGCCATCCCCTGCACCACCGGCCGCAGCTCCTCCGGCTGCCCGAACAGCTCGGCCAACTCGGCGTACGCCCGGCGCAGTTGCTCCTCGTCCGCGAGGTCCAGGCGTACGCCGCCCAGGTCGGCGCGGTGTCTGAGGTGCGGGGCGGTGGCCTTGAGGGCCACGGGGTAGCCGAGCGCGCGGGCGGCTCCGGCGGCGTCGTCCGCGGTGGGTGCGGGCAGCGCCCGGCGGACGTGCACGCCGTACTTCTCGAGCAGCTCGCAGGTCTCGGCGGCGGGGATCGTCAGCCCCTCCCCGCGCGCGAGCAGCTCGCCGATCAGGCGGGCGGCGCCCTTCTCGTCGATGTCGTCGTACTCCGGCACCTTCCCGGGGTCGGTCGCCTCCCGGCGCCACTGCGCGTACTTCACGGCTTCGGAGAGAGCGCGGACGGCACGCTCGGCGGCGGGGTAGGCGGGGATGAGGCGGGTGCCCTCCGGCGGGACGGGCGGGGTGTCCGCGCCCGTCCCCGCGGGCGCCGGCGCCGTGCGGGCCGCCGTGCCCGCCGTCGGGGCGGGCGGGCGTTCCGCGAGGCGGTGGACGGGGTGCGCGCCGCCCTCGGGGCCGGGCGTCCGGTCGGCGGCCCCGGGCGCGGTGCTCGCCGCCGCCGACAGCGCTTCGGCCAGCCCTCCGAGTTCCACGTGCACCACCAGGACCGGCTTTCCGGGCACGGCGGCCGAGGCCGACCGCAGCGCCGCCGCCAGCTCGGCGTCCGCCGGCGACGCCTCCCCGATGGCGGGGATGGCGGTGACCACGACGGAGTCGCAGGTGTCGTCCGCCAGCGCGGCCGACAGCGCCCGGTGGAAGTCCTCCGCCGTCGCCCCGGTCGTCAGGTCCACCGGCCGCGCCGGCCGCAGCCCCTCGGCCAGGCACCGGTCGTACGTCAGTACGCCCAGCGACTCGGAGTTGCCGAGGATCGCCACGCGCGGCCCGGCGGGCAGCGGCTGCCGGGCGAGCAGCAGGCCGGCGTCGACCAGCTCGGTGATCGTGTCGACCCGGATCACCCCGGCCTGCCGGAGCAGCGCGGAGACGGTCGCGTAGGGCAGCCGTGTGGCCCGTACCGCGTGCCCCTGCGGGGCCGTCCCGGTGCCCTGCACCACCACCAGCGGCTTGGCCGCCGCCGTCCGCCGGGCGAGGCGGGTGAACTTGCGGGGGTTGCCGATGGACTCCAGGTACATGAGGACGACATCGGTCTCGGGGTCGTCGTACCAGTACTGGAGGACGTCGTTGCCCGAGACGTCCGCGCGGTTCCCGGCGGAGACGAAGGTGGACACGCCGGTGACCCCGGTGACCCCTCCGCCGCGCCGGTGCAGCCGGGACAGCAGGGCGATGCCGATGGCCCCGGACTGGGCGAACATCCCGATGCGGCCGGGGCGGGGCATCTCCGGGGCGAGGGAGGCGTTCAGCCGGACGTCCGCGGCGGTGTTGATGATCCCGAAGGCGTTGGGGCCGATGATCCGCATGCCGTACGCGCGCGCGGCCCGCACCAGGGCCCGCTGCCGCTCCCGTCCCCCGGGACCGCTCTCGGCGTATCCGGCGGAGAGCACCACCAGGCCCTGGACGCCGTGTTCCCCGCACTCGGCCACCACGGCGGGCACGTGCTCGGCCGGTACGGCGACGACGGCCAGGTCCACGGGCCCCTCGATGTCCCGCACCGACCGGTACGCGGCCACCCCGTCGACCTCCCCGAGATCTTCGGGGAAGGCCGTGTTCACGGCGTGCAGCCGGCCGGGGAAACCGGCGTCGCGGATGTTGCCGAGGACGCTGCGGCCCACCCCGCCGGGGGCGCGGCCCACGCCGACGACCGCCACGGACCCGGGCGCGAGGAGCCGCCGTACCGAGCGGGCCTCGGCGCGCTGCTCCCGCGCGCGCTGCACGGCCAGCGAGCGGTCGGTGGGTTCGAGGCCGAACTCCAGGCGGACGACGCCGTCCTCGAAGCTGCGCTTCTGGGTGTATCCGGCGTCCGTGAACACCTTGATCATCCTGCTGTTGGCGGGCAGCACCTCGGCGGCGAAGCGGCGGATGCCCCGCTCGCGCGCCACGGCCGCCACGTGCTCCAGCAGGGCGGAGGCGACCCCGCGGCCCTGGTGGGCGTCCTGGACGAGGAAGGCGACCTCGGCCTCGTCGGCGGGCCCGGAGGCGGGCATGCCGTCGGCGCCGATGCGGTCGTAGCGTACGGTGGCGATGAACTCGCCGCCGATGGTGGCCGCGAGTCCCACCCGGTCCACAAAGTCGTGGTGCGTGAAGCGGTGGACGTCCTTGGCGGACAGCCGCGGGTAGGGCGCGAAGAAGCGGTAGTACTTCGACTCGTCCGAGACCTGCTCGTAGAAGCTGACCAGGCGGTCGGCGTCATCGACGGTGATGGGCCGGATGCGCGCGGTACCCCCGTCGCGCAGCACCACGTCCGCCTCCCAGTGGGCGGGGTACTCGTGCCGGTCCTGCCGGTCCGCCGGGGTCTGCATGGGCCCCAGAGTACGGCTCGCGTACGACAACGTCGCGAGGCAGTCTGTGGAGGACGACACGCCGGACCGAGGCCGCGGTCCGACGGCACACGGAGGGGACGAAGGTCCGCTCCGGGCACGCTTCACGATATGGGAAACTGGTCTAGACAACCCTGAGTACTGAAGGGCAGCATCACATGGCTGAGCGCCGCGTCAACGTCGGCTGGGCCGAGGGCCTCCACGCCCGCCCCGCTTCCATCTTCGTCCGAGCCGCCACGGCCACAGGCGTCCCGGTGACGATCGCCAAGGCCGGGGGCGACCCCGTCAACGCGGCCTCCATGCTGGGCGTCCTGGGCCTGGGCGCCCAGGGTGGCGAGGAGATCGTCCTCGCCTCGGACGCCGAGGGCGCGGACGCCGCCCTCGACCGTCTGGCCAAGCTGGTCTCCGAGGGTCTCGAGGAGCTCCCGGAGACCGTCTGAGCCTTACCGCGCAGAGCGCCGGAGCCGCGTTCGCCCCCCGGGGCGGCGCGGCTCCGGCGTTTCCGCGCACGCTCCGCACGGTATTGCGCCGGTTCACGGCCGGCTCGCGCCGGAACTTCCTCGCGAATTCACAGGGAACGGAATTCAGGCAGGGGAAAACATCCGGCCGACAAGCGGGAGACATTCGCCCGACAATTCCCCTCCTTTGTATACGGCGTCCGTGTTAATTCCGCGGGCCCGTCGTGTTTACGGCCCGTTGCGAAGTCCTCACACGCCCCGGGGCACCGGGGAAACGCAGCCGGTGGCCGCTGGTGGCGCGCTCGGTGTGCAGCGCGGTGAGCGCCCGCGCGCGCTCCCCGTCCCCCCGCGCCACCGCGTCCACGATCGCCCCGTGCTCCGCCCACGACTCCACCGGGGCGAGCGGCGTAGCCACCGCGTACATCCAGGCGATCTTGTGCCGCAGCTGGGTGAGCACCGAGGTCAGCGAGGGGCTGCCGGAGGCCTGGGCGAGCGTCTCGTGGAACCAGCCGCCCAGCGCGCGCAGATCCTCGCCGCCACCCCTCCTGGCCCGCTCCTGGCCCAGCCGGACCAGTCCGCGCAGCACCTTCAGATGGGCCTCGGTGCGCCGCTGCGCGGCCCGGGCGGCCCCCAGCGGCTCCAGCAGCAGCCGCATCTCCAGCAGGTCGGCGGCCTCCTGCTCGGTCGGTTCGGCCACGCACGCGCCCGCGTGCCGGCGTGTCACCACGAAACCCTCCGCCTCCAGGGTGCGCAGGGCCTCGCGGACGGGGACACGCGAGACGCCGTAGCGGCGGGCCAGGACTTCCTCGGTGAGGCGGCTGCCGCGTTCGTGGACACCGGCGACGATGTCGTCCCGGACAGCGGTGCACACCGAGTGCGCCGGAATACGCATGACCGACCTCCGCCTTAATACCCGTGAAACGCCGACGATGGACGCGTGTTCCCGTGACTCTATTCCAATGGACCTGAATTTCCGACGGCCGGGCGTCATCCATGGATATATTTTGGTCAGCGGGTCCGGCGGGCACCGGAAGGAAACGACGGAAAAAGGAGAAAGCCCCGGCTCGGTGAGCCGGGGCTTGGCAGGCCGTGCGGGTGTCCGTCCGGTCAGACGTTCACGCCGTGCTTGCGGAGGTAGGCGACGGGGTCGATGTCCGAGCCGTAGTCGGGCGTCGTACGGGCCTCGAAGTGCAGGTGCGGGCCGGTGACGTTGCCGGTCGCGCCCGACACGCCGATCTGCTGCCCCGGGACGACCTTCTGGCCCACCGTGACACCGATGGACGACAGGTGGCCGTACTGGGTGTACATGCCGTCGGCCATCCGGAGCACGATCTGGTTGCCGTACGCGCCGCCCCAGCCCGTGGAGACGACCGTGCCGGAACCCACCGCGTGGACGGAGGTGCCGCTGGCCGCGTGGAAGTCGATGCCGGTGTGCGAACCGGAGGACCACAGGGAGCTGCTGGCCTGGTAGGCCGTGGAGACGTACGAGTGCGCGATCGGGATGACGAAGGCGTTCAGCCGCTTGCGCTCGGCCTCGCGGGCGGCGCGGACCCGCGCCTCGCGGACCTCCTGGGCCCTCTTGGCGGCCGCCTTCTCCGCGGCCGCCTCGGCCGCCTTCTGCTCGGCGGCCTGCTGCTGGGCGGCGGCCTGCGCGTCGATCTGCTCGGCGACGTCGTCGTTCACGGTGAGGACCGGGGTGAGGCCGGTCTCCTCCACGGAGCTGTCCGCGGCGAGCGCCGGGGACGCGGCGAGGGTGCCGATGACGCCGGTGGTGGTGAGGGCCGCGACACCCGCCGCCTGAGCGGTGGTGCGCTTGACCCGGCCGGGCTTGCGGTGCTTCCCGGTGGCGCACATGAACGCCATGAAGTGGCTGGTCCTTTCCTTCCCTCTCGCCTACCGGGTTAGCTGACGGGTTCGGAGCAGGAAGGTCTCCTACGGGCCCCCTCGCTCACGCGCGGGCGCCCGATTCACCCCAGGGACGATGGGTCCCCGGCTCCCCTGGCTCGCGCCGTACGGGGACTCGGCGATGACTGTCCGCTGCCGCGGGTGCGGCGCACTGCCTGACGAACAGCCCGGATGACGGTACGGCGGCCCGCTCCCCCTCCTCAAACAGATCCGGGTTTTTGTAGCGCATCCCACAGGGCAGACAGGCAACCTCCGCCCCAAAACGGGCATCTGAGTGAACGAGTGGAACGGCAGGGGCCCTGACGACCCGTAGGTCGGCAGGGCCCCACGCGCGCGCGTACGCCTTCGCGTCCGCCGGTGCGTCTACTCCGCGGCGACGACGGTGACTTCGCCGATGCCGAGTGCCTCGACCGGCTCCTTGATCCGGGACGCGTCACCGACGAGGACCGTCACCAGGCGGTCCACCGGGAAGGCGTTCACGACGGCAGCGGTGGCCTCCACCGTGCCCGTGGCGGCCAGCCGCTGATACAGCGTCGCCTGGAAGTCGTCGGGCAGGTGCTGCTCGACCTGGTCGGCCAGCGTGCTCGCGACGGCCGCCGCGGTCTCGTACTTCAGCGGCGCCACGCCGACGAGGTTCTGCACGGCGACGTCCCGCTCCGCGTCGGTCAGGCCCTCCGCCGCGAGCGTGCGCAGCACCTTCCACAGGTCGTCCAGCGCGGGGCCGGTGTTCGGCGTGTCCACCGAGCCGCTGATGGCGAGCATCGCCGCGCCCGTGCCGTCCGGCGCCGAGCGCAGGACCTGACCGAAGGCGCGCACGCCGTAGGTGTAGCCCTTCTCCTCGCGCAGGACGCGGTCCAGGCGGGAGGTGAGGGTGCCGCCGAGGCAGTACGTGCCGAGCACCTGGGCGGGCCAGACCCGGTCGTGCCGGTCGGCCCCCACGCGGCCGATGAGCAGTTGCGTCTGGACGGCACCGGGCCGGTCCACGACGATCACGCGCCCGGTGTCGTCGGCGGTCACCGGCGGCACGGGCCGGGGCTCGCCAGGGGTGCCGGTCCAGGCGCCCAGGGTGTCGGCGAGCAGCGCGTCCAGGTCGGCGCCGGTCAGGTCGCCGACGACGACCACGGTGGCCGTGGCGGGCCGCACATGGCGGTCGTAGAAGGCGCGTACGGCCGCCGCGTCGATCTTCGCGACCGTCTCCTCGGTGCCCTGGCGCGGGCGGGACATGCGCGAGTCCGCCGGGAACAGCTCCCTGGAGAGTTCCTTGGCGGCCCGGCGAGCCGGGCTGGCCAGCTCGTGCGGGATCTCGTCCAGGCGGTTGCGGACCAGCCGCTCGACCTCGCTCTCGGCGAAGGCGGGCGCGCGCAGGGCGTCGGCGAGCAGGCCGAGGCCCCTGGCCAGCCGGGAGGCCGGGACCTCCAGGCCGAGCCGGACGCCGGGGTGGTCGGCGTGCGCGTCGAGCGTGGCGCCCGCGCGCTCCAGCTCGGCGGCGAACTCCTCGGCCGAGTGCCGGTCGGTGCCCTCCGAGAAGGCCCGCGCCATGATCGTGGCGACGCCGTCCAGACCGGCGGGCTCGGCGTCCAGCGGCGCGTCCAGCAGCACCTCCACGGCGACGACCTGCTGGCCGGGGCGGTGACAGCGCAGCACGGTCAGGCCGTTGCCGAGGGTGCCGCGCTCGGGGGCCGGGAACGCCCAGGGCCTGGCCTCACCGGGCTGGGGCTGGGGGTGGAACTCCATGGTGGCGAGCTCGGTCACTTGGCCGTCTCCTCGTTCTCGGTCTCGTCGCGGCCCGCCTCTACGGTCGCTTCCTGCTCCGGGTCCCCGGGGACCTCGGTGTCCTCGACGGCCTCCGGGGACTTCGGCTCGTAGACGAGGACCGCGCGGTTGTCGGGGCGCAGACGAGCCGCGGCGACCTCCCGCACCTCCTCGGGGGTCACCTCCAGGACGCGCCGCACCGCGGTGAGGGCGAGCTGCGGGTCGCCGAACAGGACGGCGAAGCGGCACAGTTCGTCGGCGCGGCCCGCGACCGTGCCGAGCCGGTCCAGCCACTCGCGCTCCAGCTGGGCCTGGGCGCGCTCCATCTCCTCGGGCGTGGGGCCCTCCGCGGCGAACCGGGCCAGCTCCTCGTCGATGGCGGCCTCGATGACCGGCACCTCGACGTCACCGGACGTCTTCACGTCCAGCCAGCCCATCGAGGGCGCGCCGGCCAGGCGCAGCAGGCCGAAGCCGGCCGCGACGGCCGTACGGTCGCGGCGCACCAGCCGGTTGTACAGCCGGGAGGACTCGCCGCCGCCGAGGACGGTCAGCGCGAGGTCGGCGGCGTCGCACGCGCGCGTGCCGTCGTGCGGCAGCCGGTAGGCGGCCATCAGGGCACGCGCCGGGACCTCCTCCACGAGGACCTCGCGCAGCTGCTCACCGATGACGTCCGGCAGGGAACCGTCGCGGGGCTCGGGCTTGCCGTCGTGGGCGGCGATGGAACCGAAGTACTTCTCGACCCAGGCGAGGGTCTGCTCGGGGTCGATGTCGCCGACCACGGACAGCACCGCGTTGTTCGGCGCGTAGTAGGTGCGGAAGAACCGGCGCGCGTCCTCCAGGGTGGCCGCGTCCAGGTCCGCCATCGAGCCGATCGGCGTGTGGTGGTAGGGGTGGCCCTCCGGGTAGGACAGGGCGGTCAGCTTCTCGAAGGCGGTGCCGTAGGGCACGTTGTCGTACCGCTGGCGGCGCTCGTTCTTGACGACGTCCCGCTGGTTCTCCATGGACTCGTCGTCCAGGGCGGCCAGCAGGGAGCCCATGCGGTCGGCCTCCAGCCAGAGGGCGAGCTCCAGCTGGTGGGCGGGCATGGTCTCGAAGTAGTTGGTGCGCTCGAAGCTCGTGGTGCCGTTGAGCGAGCCGCCCGCGCCCTGCACCAGCTCGAAGTGGCCGTTGCCCTTGACCTGCCCGGACCCCTGGAACATCAGGTGCTCGAAGAGGTGAGCCAGGCCGGTTCGCCCCTTGACTTCGTGGCGGGAACCGACGTCGTACCAGAGGCAGACCGCCGCCACGGGGGTCAGGTGGTCCTCGGAGAGCACCACGCGCAGACCGTTGGCCAGGCGGTGCTCGGTCGCTGTCAGGCCCCCGGAGCCTGCCTCGGCTGTGGTCGTGTGACCCATGGGCATGTACGTCCCTTCGCGAGCGGAGGCGGTCGTAGAAACCGCGGTTTTCCTGCCGTTCCTGCCACTGTATGCAAAGCGTGCGGGGCCCCGGCGAAGTTCCCGCGGGACGTACGCCCACAGCGGATCGCGTAGCCTGCGTGCGACCCGTCTCCGGAGGGCTCCCCGGCACCGGCCGGGCCGACGGAGACCGGGTCGTGGCCCGGGCTGTCAGTGCGGCGGTCCACAATGGTCCGCGTCAGATCAGTCAGTCGCTTCAGCAAGGAGCCGGCAGCGATGGCCCGCCGCAGCACGAAGACCCCGCCGCCCGACGATTCGTACGAGGAGCGGATCCTCGACATCGACGTCGTGGACGAGATGCGTGGCTCCTACCTCGAGTACGCCTACTCGGTCATCTACTCGCGTGCCCTGCCGGACGCCCGTGACGGCCTCAAGCCGGTGCACCGCCGCATCGTCTACCAGATGAACGAGATGGGCCTGCGCCCCGAGCGCGGCTACGTGAAGTGCGCGCGCGTGGTCGGCGAGGTCATGGGCAAGCTGCACCCGCACGGCGACGCCTCGATCTACGACGCCCTGGTGCGCATGGCACAGCCGTTCTCCATGCGCGTGCCGCTCGTCGACGGCCACGGCAACTTCGGCTCGCTGGGCAACGACGACCCGCCGGCGGCCATGCGGTACACCGAGTGCCGGATGGCCGAGGCGTCGAGCCTGATGACCGAGTCGATCGACGAGGACACGGTCGACTTCGCGCCGAACTACGACGGCCAGGAGCAGGAGCCGGTGGCGCTGCCGGCCGCCTTCCCGAACCTGCTGGTCAACGGCTCCTCGGGCATCGCGGTCGGCATGGCGACGAACATGCCCCCGCACAACCTGCGCGAGGTCATCGCCGCCGCCCGCCATCTGATCCGCTACCCCAACGCCGACCTCGACGCGCTGATGAGGCACGTGCCGGGTCCGGACCTGCCCACCGGCGGCCGGATCGTCGGACTCGGCGGCGTCCGTGACGCCTACGCGACCGGCCGCGGCACGTTCAAGATGCGCGCGACGGTCACCGTCGAGACCGTCACCGCCCGCCGCAAGGGCCTGGTCGTCACCGAACTCCCGTTCACCGTCGGCCCCGAGAAGGTCATCGCGAAGATCAAGGACCTGGTCAACGCGAAGAAGGTCCAGGGCATCGCCGACGTCAAGGACCTCACCGACCGCGAACACGGCCTGCGCCTGGTCATCGAGATCAAGAACGGCTTCGTGCCCGAGGCGATCCTGGAGCAGCTGTACAAGCTGACGCCCATGGAGGAGTCCTTCGGCATCAACAACGTCGCCCTGGTCGACGGCCAGCCGCTCACCCTGGGCCTGAAGGAGCTGCTGGAGGTCTACCTGGACCACCGCTTCGAGGTGGTCCGGCGCCGCAGCGAGTTCCGCCGCGCCAAGAGGCGGGACCGGTTGCACCTGGTCGAGGGTCTGCTGACCGCGCTGGTCGACATCGACGAGGTCATCCGGATCATCCGCTCCAGCGACAACTCTGCGCAGGCCAAGGGCCGCCTGATGGAGCGGTTCTCGCTGAGCGAGGTGCAGACGCAGTACATCCTCGACACGCCGCTGCGCCGGCTCACCAGGTACGACCGGATCGAGCTGGAGTCGGAACAGGACAGGCTCACCACGGAGATCGCGGAGCTGACCCGCATCCTGGAGTCGGACGCGGAGCTGCGCAAACTGGTCTCGGCCGAACTGGCCGCCGTGTCGAAGAAGTTCGGCACCGACCGGCGCACGGTCCTGCTGGAGTCCGCGGGTTCCCCGACGGCCACCGTGCCGTTGCAGGTGGCCGACGACCCGTGCCGGGTGCTGCTGTCCTCGACGGGACTGCTGGCCCGTACGGCGAGCGTCGACACGTCCCCCGAGGGGGCGGACGCCAGGCGCGTCAAGCACGACGTGATCGTCTCGGCGATCTCTACGACCGCGCGCGGGGTGATCGGCGCGGTGACGTCGGCGGGCCGGCTGCTGCGGATCAACGTCGTCGACCTGCCGCAGCTGCCGGAGACTGCCTCCGCGCCCAACCTCTCCGGAGGCGCCCCGCTGGCGGAGTTCGTCTCCCTGGAGGGCGACGAGACGGTGGTCTGCCTGACCACGCTGGACGAGTCGTCCCCGGGGCTGGCGATCGGCACGGAGCAGGGTGTCGTCAAACGCGTGGTGCCCGACTACCCGTCCAACAAGGAGGAGTTGGAGGTCATCACCCTCAAGGACGGCGACCGGATCGTCGGCGCGGTGGAGCTGCGCACCGGCGACGAGGACCTGGTGTTCATCACGGACGACGCGCAGCTGCTGCGCTTCCAGGCCTCCATCGTGCGCCCGCAGGGCCGTCCGGCGGGCGGCATGACCGGCATCAAGCTCACCGAGGGCGCGAAGGTGATCTCTTTCACGGCGGTCGACCCGGCCGTCGACGCGGTGGTGATCACGGTGGCCGGCTCGCGCGGCACACTGGACGACTCGGTGCAGACGACGGCCAAGCTGACCCCGTTCGACCAGTACCCGCGCAAGGGCCGGGCCACGGGCGGCGTGCGCTGCCAGCGGTTCCTGAAGGGCGAGGACTGCCTGTCGCTGGGCTGGGCGGGCCCGGCTCCCGCGCGCGCGGCGCAGAAGAACGGCACCCCGGCGGAGCTGCCGGAACCCGACCCGCGCCGGGACGGCTCGGGCACGTCGCTGCCGAAGACGGTGGCGGTGGTGGCGGGGCCGGTGGTCTAGGCCGGGGGCGGGGCGGTGGTCCCGGCTTCGGTGACGGGGCGGGTGCCGGGGGCCTCGGTTGACGGGGCGGGGGCCCCACCGGCCTCGGTCACGGGGCCGGCGCTCAGGGCTCGGTGGCGGGGCGGGATCCCCGGGGCCTCGGTTGACGGGGCAGCGCCCCACCGGCCTCGGTGACGGGGTCGGGGCTTACGCCTCGGTGGCTGCGCCGGTGTCCCAGGCGGCCTCGTTCGCTTCCGCGGCCGGTTCCTCCTCGGAGCCCGGCACATACCGCAGGACGCCCCAGATGCCGTGCTCGTCGGCGTGCGGGGCGTCGTTCCCGCATGCCTGGAGTGCCTTGTCGAGGGCGTCGGTGTCGATCCCGGAGCCGATCAGCACGAGCTGGGTGAGACGGTCGTCACCGGCCGTCCAGGGCTCGGGGTAGAAGCGCAGGAACCGGCCGACGGCGTGCACGGCGTAGCGGTTGAGCGGGTCGTACGGCCCGAAGTCCACGTACCCCTTGATCCGGTACAGCCCTTCGGGGCGGCTGTCCAGGAACTCCATGAGCCGGCGGGGTTCCAGGGGCACGCCGGAGGTGAAGGACAGGCTGTCGTATCCGGTGTGCAGATGGCCGGCGCCGGCGTGCTCGTCGTCCGCGCCGGGCTCGTGCAGATCGTCGAAGGACAGCTGCCCGACGCGTTCCCCGACGGGCTTGCAGTCGAAGAGGAACTCCGGGTCGATGCGGCCGTAGGTGGCGGGGACGACGGCGGCGCGGTCGGTGAGCGAGTGGACGAGGTCCAGGACCCGGACGCCGTCGTCCGCGCGGTCGAGCTTGTTGACGACGACCAGGTCGGCCAGGGCGAGATGCCGGTCGATCTCGGGGTGCTTCGCGCGCGTGTCGTCGAACTCGGCGGCGTCGACGACCTCGACGAGGCCGCCGTAGACGATGCCCGGGTGCTCGCTGGCCAGGACCATCCGCACGAGTTCCTGCGGCTCGGCGAGCCCGCTGGCCTCGATGACGATCACGTCGATGCCCGCGGCGGGCGCGGCGAGCCGGTCCAGGTAGAGGTCGAGTTCACCGGCGTTGACGGCACAGCACAGGCAGCCGTTGCCGAGCGAGACGGTCGAGTCGCCGAGTGCGCCCGCGACGGCCATCGCATCGATCTGGATGGCCCCGAAGTCGTTGACGATCGCCCCGATCCGGCTGCCTCCGCTGCGGTGCAGCAAGTGGTTGAGGAGCGTGGTCTTCCCGGAGCCCAGGAAACCGGCGAGCACGACGACCGGGATCTGCCGCGCACCGCGGCTGTTCCCTGAACTGTTCCCCAACGGGCGACCTCTCTGACGCACCGGCGCGCACCGGCTCGGGGCCCGGCGCGCGGACGAGCATGGACCGAGCGTCCAGGATACGAGCGGGCGGCAGCGCGGGGAAAAGGCACGTCGGCCCGCCCGGGGCGCGCGGCCGGTCAGATAGCTCACCCGGCGGATGGTGGTCCGCTGACCCGGCAGGCCAGGCCGCTCACCCGGCCGGTGGTCGATCCGCTCACCGGCCGGTGGTCGATCCGCCCACCGGGGGGTGCCGGCCCGCCCGCCCGGCGACTACCCGGCTGCCGGCACCGCGGCCACCGGCTCGGGTCCCACGTACCGCGCCACCGGGCGGATGATCTTCGAGTCGGCTGCCTGTTCCAGGACGTTGGCGCTCCAGCCCACCACTCGTCCCGCGGCGAAGGTGGGCGTGAACATCTCCCGGGGCAGACCGCACAGTTCCATGACCACGCCGGCGTAGAACTCGACGTTCGTGTGCAGTTCACGGCCGGGCTTCAGCTCGGCGAGGATCGCCTCCACCCGGCGCTCGACCTCCACCGCGAAGTCCACCCGGGGACCGCCGAAGCCGAGGGCGATCTCGCGCAGCATCCGCGAACGGGGGTCCTCCGTACGGTAGACGGCGTGCCCGAAGCCCATGATCCGGTCGCCCGCGAGCACCCGCTGCCGTATCCAGGAGTCGATCCGGCCGGGCGCCCCGATCGCGTCCAGCGTGTCCAGAGCCCGGCTGGGCGCGCCTCCGTGCAGCGGCCCGGACAGCGCGCCGACGGCACCGGTGAGGCAGGCCGCGACATCGGCACCTGTGGACGCGATGACACGGGCCGTGAACGTTGACGCGTTGAATCCATGATCAATGGTTGAGATCAGGTACTGCTCGATGGCACGGGCCCGGCGCGCATCGGGTTCGGAACCGGTGAGCATGTACAGGTAGTTGGCCGCGTGGGAGAGATCCGTGCGCGGCTCTACGGGGTCCAGTCCCTGGCCGAGCCGGTACAGAGCGGCCAGCAGGGTGGGTACGGCCGCACAGGCCGCCAGGGTGTCGGCGCGCCGCCGGTCCGCGTCGATGTCGTACACCGGCCGGAAGCCCCGCGTGGCGCCCAGCAGCGACAGGGCGGTGCGCAGACCGGCCAGCGGACCGGACACGCGGCCGGCCCCGGCGATCGCGGGCAGGACCGCGCCGACCTCCTCGGGCAGGCGCCGCAGCGCCGCGGTCTGCGCGGCGAAGGCGGCACCGCTCTCCGCGTCGGGGAGCGTGCCGTGCACGAGGAGGTGCCACACGTCCTCGAAGCCGCGGGTGCGAGCGAGGTCGACGGCAGAGTACTGCCGGTAGTGGTAGAAGCCCTCGCGGCCTCGGACGTCACCGATCTCGGTCTCGGTGACGACGACGCCCGCGAGGCCGCGCGGGGCGTCGATGAGGGGGGTGGCGGGCCTGTCGACGGTCATGGTTTTCCTCCCTGGACTTGCTGGATCCTCCGGGCTCGCTGACTTGATGCGACTATCCACAGTTGATTCAAAATCTGTCAACATTGAGTCAATCAACATAGAGGCGTCAATATGTGCAGAGACCGCTACGGTGGCTTCCATGCGCGATCACGAACCCGCTCCGCCGCACCGGCCCGGGCGCCGGCTGACCACCAAGGAGGCTGCCGAGCTGCTAGGCGTGAAGCCCGAGACGGTCTACGCGTACGTGAGCCGGGGCCTGCTCAGCAGCAGACGCGAACCCGGCGGCCGGGCCAGCACCTTCGAGGCCAAGGAGGTGGAGGCCCTCGCCCGCCGCAACCGACGCGACGCGGCCGGGAGCCCGGGCTCCGGCGGAGACCTCTCCGTGCGCACCCGCATCACGTTGATCGAGCAGGACCGGTACTTCTTCCGGGGCGTGGACGCCGTCGAACTGGCCGTCCGCCACTCCTACGAGGAGGTCGCGGAGTGGTTGTGGACGGGCCGGCTGATCCCGGGGGTGACGTTCTGCGCACCGCCGACCACCGTCGAGATCGCCCGCCGCGCGGTCGACGCCCTGTCCGAGCACGCCTCCCCCACCGACCGGCTGCGGGTGGCGGCGATCGCCGCGGCGGCCGAGGACCCGCTGCGCTTCGACCTGTCGGAGGAGACCGTGCTGAACACGGCGCGGACCCTCATCCCCACCCTCGTCGCCGCGCTGCCGACGGCCCGGCACGACCACAAGGACGACGGCCCGCTCGCCCACCGTCTCTGGGGACGGCTCACCGGCCGTCCCGCCGACGACGCCTCCCTGCACGTCCTGGACACCGCGCTGGGCCTGCTCGCCGACCACGACCTGGCAGCGTCCACGCTCGCGGTCCGGGTCGCGGCCTCCGCCCGGGCGCACGCCTACGCGGCCGTCTCCGCCGGTCTCGGTGTTCTGGAAGGGCCCCTGCACGGCGCCGCCAGCGGTCTGGCACACCGGATGCTGCTCGACGTGCTCGACCAGGGCACGGCGGTCCCGGTGATCGCCGACGAACTCCGCGCAGGCCGCCGCGTGCCCGGGCTCGGCCACCGGCTCTATCCCGGCGAAGACCCCCGCGCGCGCGTGCTGTTCGACCTCCTGGAGAAGGTGCCGCGCGCGGAGTCCGCGCTGCTCGCCGCCCGCGACATCGTCGCCACGACGGCCCGGCACACCCCGCTGCACGCCAACGTCGACCTGGCCCTCGCCGTGTTCACCGCCTCCAGCGGCATGCCTGCCACGGCCGGCGAGACCATCTTCGCCGTCGCGCGGACGGCGGGCTGGATCGCGCACGCCCTGGAGGAGTACGGCGAGCGCCCGTTGCGCATGCGCCCCAGCGGCCACTACGTCGGCGCGCGACCGCCGCAGCCGCTCCCGGACCAGGACACGGCCCGGCCGGAAGTCACCTCGGAGGGACTCAGGTTAGGCTCACCTCTGTGAGTAGGTGTGCGACCGTCTCCCGGAACCTCGACGAGCCGCTTTCCGGCACGGCGGCCACGGCGACGACGTGGCTGCTGCTGGAACAGCCCGGCCCGTGGGGTGCCAAGGCGCTCACTTCGAGTCACCTGGACCCCGCGCTGGGCCGGGCCCTGGAGGCCGCCGCCGACGGAACAGGCGTACGCGTCGCCCTGATCCGGCGGCCCGGGCCCCATGCGGACCACGGCACCTCCCGGGTCCGCCAGGTGTACGCGGCCCACACCGTTCCCGGACGCGTGTGGTTGCACGGCGCCACCACCCGCGATCCTCAGCGGCTCCTCGGACTGGACTTCGCCGCCCTGGGAGCGGGTGACCCCCGCTCCCTCGGCACCGTCCTCGGCGGACGGCCGCACCGCGGCGACCCGCTCGCGCTCGTGTGCACCAACGCCAAGCGCGACCGCTGCTGCGCCCTCCTCGGCCGCCCCCTCGCCGCCGAGCTGGCCGACTCGGGAGTGCGCGAGGTGTGGGAGGTCACTCATCTGGGTGGACATCGTTTCGCGCCGACGGTGCTCGTCCTGCCGTACGGCTACGCCTACGGCCGCGCCGCGGCCCACACCGTCAAGGAGGCCCTCCACGCTGTGCGCGAGGGGCGGGTGGTCGTCGAGGGATGCCGCGGGTGCTCCGCCTGGAGCCGGCCCGGGCAGGCGGCCGAACTGGCCGTCCGGTCGGCCGCGGCCGAGTACCGGGCAGGAGTGCTCAGCGTCGTACGGACCGACGGCGCGGCCCCGCGCTGGGGGGTCACCGTCGTCCACGCCGACGGCCGCCGGTGGCGCGTCAGCGTGGCTCAGGGCGCGTCGCTGCCGCCCCGGCCGGAGAGCTGCGGCGCAGCGGTGCTCGGTGCGCCCGCGCGGATGGACGTGACGGACGTGCGCGCGCTGAGCCGGACGGCACTGGCCAGCTAAGCGGGTGTGCGCGATGGGCAGCAACGGCCGGCTGGCTCTGTCAAGCATTGATCAGCGCGTCAAGAATTGATCAACAGATCCACACCGCACCCGCTGGGGCGCTCATGGCCGTCCCCCGTACCGTCGGGGTATGAGCCCCACTCCCCCCGCCCGTCGTCTGCGCCTCGGTCTGCCCCGGCGGATGTTCTCGCAGGTGCTGCTGATGCAGGTGGCGATCGCCGCGGGAGTCGCGGTGCTCGCGACCGGGCTGTTCCTGGCGCCGCTGAGCAAGCAACTGGACCAGGAGGCGATGCGCCGCGCCCTGGCCATCGCCGAGACCACCGCCCAGGATCCGCAGATCGCCGAGGGCGTCCTCACCGCCCCGCCGGACAGGACCGGGCCCGTGCAGAGGGAGGCCGAGCGGATACGGCGGGCCACGCACGCCGAGTACATCGTGGTGCTGGACCGGGACTGGGTGCGCTGGTCGCACCCGACGGCCTCGGAGATCGGCCGGCGCGTCTCCACCGACCCCACCGACGCCTTGGCCGGCAGGGAGGTCATGGAGATCGACAAGGGCACCCTCGGGCGCTCGGCCCGTGGGAAGGTTCCGCTGTACGACGCCGGTCACCGCGTCGTCGGCGCGGTCTCGGTCGGTATCGCTTACGACAGCGTCCGGGCACGGCTGATCGGTGCGATCCCGGGGCTGTTCGCGTACGCCGGCGGCGCGCTCGCGGTGGGCGCACTGGCCGCCTGGCTGATCTCGCGCCGGGTCCAGCGGCAGACCCGGGACCTGGCGTTCTCCGACATCTCCGCGCTGCTCGCCGAACGCGAGGCGATGCTGCACGGCATCCGGGAGGGCGTCGTCGCACTCGACCGAGCCGGCCGGATCCGCCTGCTCAACGACGAGGCGCGGCGGCTGCTGGGCATCGGCGACGAAGCGGTCGGGCGGGCCCCCGACGAGGCACTCGGCGCGGGCCGCACGACGGACGTGCTCACCGGCCGGGTGACCGGAACCGACCTACTCACCGTGCGCGGCCAGCGGGTCCTGGTCGCCAACCGGATGCCCATCGACGACGGGGGCGCCGTCGCCACCCTGCGCGACCGCACCGAACTGGAGCAACTGGGGCGCGAACTGGACTCCACCCGCGGACTGATCGACGCCCTGCGCGCCCAGGACCACGAGCACGCCAACCGCATGCACACGCTGCTCGGGCTGCTGGAACTGGAGATGTACGACGACGCCGTGGAGTTCGTCGGTGAAGTGGTCGGCGACCACCGGGCCACCGCCGAGCAGATCACCGAGAAGATCCGGGACCCGCTGCTGGCCGCGCTGCTGGTCGGCAAGGCGACCGTGGCGGCCGAGCGCGGGGTCGCCCTGTGGGTGTCGGAGCGCACCCGGCTCCCGGATCGGCTGATCGATCCGCGGGGGCTGGTGACGATCGTGGGCAACCTTGTGGACAACGCCGTGGACGCGGTGGCGGGCACCCCGCACGCCCGCGTGGAGGCGGAGTTGCGCACGCAGGGCCGTACGGTCGTCCTCCGGGTGTGTGACACGGGCCCCGGCATCCCGGCGGAACAGCGGGAGCTGGTCTTCACGGAAGGGTGGTCCACCAAGAAGCCGCCCGCGCACGGGAAGCGGGGCATCGGGCTCTCTCTGGTGCGTCGCCTCGCCGAACGGCAGGGCGGCAGCGCGACCGTGGGCACGGCGGCCGGTGGCGGCGCGGAGTTCACCGTGGTGCTGCCCGAGGCGCTGACCGAGCCGGAACGTGATCCGGCGATACGCGAGGAGCGACCCGGGACCGCCGGCGTCGCCGTCACCGCCGAGGCCGAGGAGGAGGCGCGATGATCGAGGTCCTGGTCGTGGATGACGACATCCGTGTCGCCCGCGTCAACGCCGCCTACGTGCAGAAGGTGCCCGGCTTCCATGTGGCCGGCGAGGCCCACAGCGCGGTGGAGGCGCTGCACCAGGTGGAGGCCCTGCCGCGGCTGGACCTCGTCCTGCTGGATCACTATCTGCCCGACGGCACGGGGCTCGCGGTCGTCCAGGAGATGCGCCGGCGCGGCCACCAGACGGACGTGATCATGGTGACCGCGGCACGGGACGTGTCGACCGTGCAGGCGGCGATGCGGCACGGGGCGCTCCAGTACCTGGTGAAACCGTTCGCCTTCGCGGGGCTGCGGGCGAAGCTGGAGGCATACGCCGAACTGCGGCGGACCCTGGACGGCGGCGGCGAAGCCGAGCAGGCGCAGGTGGACCGCATCTTCGGTGCTCTGTCCACCCCGTCGGAGCCACGGTTGCCCAAGGGCCACTCCCCCACCACGGCCGAGCTGGTGCGCCAGGCGCTGATCAACGCCGAGGGGCCGCTGTCCGCCCAGGAGATCGCCGAGCGGACGGGGGTGAGCCGGCAGACCGCCCAGCGGTACCTGAAGCTTCTGGAACGCACCGGACGGACCCGCCTGACCCTCAAGTACGGCGATGCGGGCCGGCCGGAACACCGGTACGCCTGGGTTGCGCCGTAGCGCCGGGCGCGGCCCGGTCAGACGGCCCCGGCGCCGGTCAGCGAGCGCACCTCCGTCTCCGCGTACTTGGCCTCGTCCGCGACCTCGTCCGAGGTGACCGTGCCCAGCCAGCCGGCGAGGAAGCCGAGCGGAATGGAGACGATGCCCGGGTTCTCCAGCGGGAAGTACTGGAAGTCGATGTCCGGGAACAGGGAACCCGGACTGCCGGACACCACCGGGGAGAGCAGCACGAGCCCGATCGCCGGGAACAGCCCGCCGTACACCGCCCACACAGCGCCGCGTGTGGTGAAGGCCCGCCAGAACAGCGAGTAGAGCAGGGCCGGCAGGTTCGCCGACGCGGCCACCGCGAAGGCGAGGCCCACCAGGAAGGCGACGTTGAGATCGCGGGCCAGCAGACCGAGTCCGATCGCCACGACACCGACACCGACCGCCGCCCACCGGGCCACCGTCACCTCGCTGCGCGGCGCCCCGCGGTGCGGCCGGCGCAATGAGGCGTAGAGGTCATGGGCGACCGAGGCCGAGGAGGCGAGCGTGATGCCGGCGACCACCGCGAGGATGGTGGCGAAGGCGACGGCGGCGACGATCGCGAGCAGGACCGTCCCCCCGGTGGAGCCCGCTCCACCGCCCAGGTCGAGGGCGAGCAGGGGCACCGCCGTGTTCCCCGCCGCGTTCGAACCGCGCACGGCCTGCGGTCCCACCACCGCCGCCGCTCCGAACCCGAGGACGATCGTCATCAGGTAGAAGCTGCCGATCAGGCCGATGGACCACACGACGGAGCGGCGGGCCGCACGCGCCGTCGGCACGGTGTAGAAGCGGGACAGGATGTGCGGCAGGCCCGCCGTGCCCAGCACCAGCGCGATTCCCAGGCTGATGAAGTCGAGACGTGCGGTCCAGTCCCCGCCGTACTTCAGGCCCGGCGCCAGGAACGCCTTCCCGTGCCCGCTGCGCTGAGCGGCCGTGAGCAGCAACTGGTCGACGTCTCCGTGGAACCGTACGAGAACGAGCACGGTCAGCGTGACCGTTCCGCCGAGCAGCAGGACCGCCTTCACGATCTGGATCCAGGTGGTGGCCCGCATCCCTCCCAACGACACATAGATCACCATGAGCGCGCCGACGCCGATGACCGTCCAGGCCTGGGCGGCACCGCTGGTCCGCCCGAGCAGCAGTGCCACCAGGCTGCCGGCGCCCACCATTTGTGCCACCAGGTAGAGAACGGACACCGTGACCGAGGACGTTCCCATGGCGATCCGCACCGGCCGCTCGCTCATCCGCGCGGCCACCACGTCGGCCAGGGTGAACCGACCGCAGTTGCGCACCAGTTCGGCCACCAGGAGCAGCACGACCAACCACGCCACGAGGAATCCCACCCCGTACAGCAGCCCGTCGTACCCGTACAGCGCGATGAGCCCGCTGATCCCGAGGAAGGAGGCTGCCGACATGTAGTCGCCCGCGATGGCGAATCCGTTCTCCATCGGGGAGAACAACCGCCCGCCGACGTAGAACTCCTCCGCCGAACCGTGCCGCTTGCGGCTCACCCAGGTCGTGATCCCGAGGGTGACCGCCACGAAGGCGCTGAACAGCAGCAGTGCCAGAGTCTGATGGTCACCGGTCACAAGGCATTCCTTTGCACTCCGCGGGTCAGCTCCTGGGTGTCCCAGCGCAGCTCCAGCGCGGCCCGGTCCCGGCGCAGCCGCGCGTGCCGGGCGTAGGCCCAGGTCAGCAGGAACGTGGTGAGGAACTGTCCGAGTCCCGCGAGCATGCCCACGTTCACCGCCCCCACCACGGGCCGGGCCATGAGCCGGGGCGCGGTCGTCGCGGCGATCACGTACGCCACGTACCAGGCGAGGAAGGCGGTGGCTCCGGGCACCACGAACCGGCGGTACCTGCCGCGCACCTCCTGGAACGCCTCGCTGCGCTGGACCTCGACGTACACGTCCCGGGCACGGACCGCCGCCGCGTCCGGCTCCCGGCGAGCGGGCGGTACGGCCGGCGCCGACCTGCCGGCGCCGGCCAGTTCACCCCAGCCCGAGTCCGGCACGTCGTACCAGGGGTCTACATACGTCACGTCGCGGGTGGGCGCGCCGTGGTCCTGCTGGTTCCCGGCCGGACTGTCGGGACCGCCCCCGACTCCGCGGGAGCGACCTTTGCTTGACTGCATGCCCAAGCATGGACAGACCGGGAGCATCCGCGACTCTTCTTCCCCGGGCTCTTCACCCCATCAGGTGACTCATCCGATGGGTGGCCGCACCAGCCCCTTACCGTAGGCGTACCGCACCGCCTGCGCCCGGTCCTTGAGGCCCGTCTTGGCGAAGAGGTTGTTGATATGGGTCTTCACGGTCGCGGTCGACACATGCAGGCGGCGCGCGATCTCCTGATTGCTCAGTCCTTCGGCGATCAGCACCAGGACCTCGCACTCACGCGTGGTCAGCCCGTCGGGTGCCCCGGCGGGCGGCGGCGCCGGTGCGGGCTCCGGCTGCGAGAGCCGCTCCAGCAGCCGACGCTGGACACTCGGCGACAGTCCCGCGTCCCCCGACAGCACGCTCTGCACGGCACGCACGATCTCGTCTCCACCGGCGTCCTTGGTCAAGTACCCGCGGGCACCGGCCTGGAGGGCGGGGAACAACGACTCGTCGTCCGCGTACGTGGTGAGCACCACCACCTGGGTGCCGGGGTACTGGGCCCGAATCCGCCGGGTAGCCTCCACGCCGTCGCAGCGGGGCATCCTGAGATCCATCAGGACGACGTCCGGGGAGACCTCCCCGACCAGCCGTACCGCCTCCTCACCGTCCCCCGCGGCGCCGACGACCTCCACACCGGGCAGCAGCCCGAGCAGCATCACGATGCCCTCCCGGACGACGGTCTGGTCGTCGACGACCACCACGCGTGCCGGCTTCTTTTCCCCCTCCGTATCCGTCATACGGGCACCTTCAGCGTCACCATGAACCCCTCTTCGTCCGGTCCTGCGTCCAGCGAACCGCCCAGCAGCTCGGCACGCTCACGCATGCCCAGCAGACCGTACCCACCTCCGGCCGCACCGAGTTCGCCCGGCCGCCCGCCCGAGTTCCGCACGTGGAGCGCCACTTCGTGTTCCCTGTAGTCGAGCCGCACCCGGACCCGGGCGCCGTGGGCGTGCTTGCGGACGTTCGTCAGCGCCTCCTGCGCGACCCGCCGCACCGCCTGGGACGCCTCGGCCGGCAGCGGTCTGCGCTCACCCGTGACAGTGACCTCTGCGCCGTCGGCCGCGCTGACGAGTTCGCTGAGAAAGTCCTCAAGCGGGGTCAGCTCGCCCCGCAGGGCGGACAGCGCCTGCCGGGTCTCGGTAAGGCCGTCGCGGGCCATTCCCCGGGCGGCCACCACCCGCTCCAAAATGCGCTCGCGGTCCGCATCGTTCTCGAGCAGCAGCCGGGCCGCCTCCAGGTGCACCAGCTGCGCCGAGAGGCTGTGGGCCAGCACGTCGTGGATCTCTCGTGCGATGCGGGCCCGCTCGGCCAGCGCGGCGGACTCTGCCTCGGCCGCGCGTACCGCCCGCTCCTGGGCGAGCAGCCGCTGCGCATTGCCTCTCGCTTCGGCGTCCAGCCGCAGGACGTATCCGGCGAGGGCCATGCCCGCCACGGTGGCGGCCGTGGTCAGCCAGACGTCGTTGGTGAACGCGGAGTACGAGGCCAGCGCCACCGAGGCCACCGGGACGGCAGCCCCGAGCGGCAGTCGCTCCAGCGCGGTGACCCCGCAGCCGCACCAGATCACGAGGGCGAGCCCTGTGAACCCGGTGGCCTCGGCAGCGACCGCGACGCACAGGAGTACGGCCATGAGCGCGAGGGACCGCACCAGCCGGTGTTCGTAGGTGGTCGTGAAGAAGGCCCAGGAGACGAGAGCGGCGAGGACGATCGCCCCCGCTGCCGCGAGTGCTTCCCAGACGCCGACGTGTTTCTGGCTGAAAGCCCCCCACAGGAGCATGGCGAGCACGAGCAGTCTGACCGCCCAGGCGAGCAGGCGGCGGGGCACGGTGGTGCCCGCCCGGCCGAGCGCTTCACGCGACGGCCAGCGTGTCCAGGCGTTGTCCGTCACACCCGCTCCTTCCAGGCCGAACGCTTGTCGTCGCCGTACGCCGGGGCCGGACGGCCGGCGGCGCCGGACGACCGGGCCCGCCAGGTCAGGACCCCGCCACGGACCAGCAGGGTGCCGGCGAGGCCGAGCAGCAGCGCGGAGCTGTCCTGGTGCAGGCCGAGCGCGGAGCCCAGGGCGAAGAGCCCGGCGCGCAGCGCTATGCCGACGCCCCACACGGCGACGCTCGCTTTCGTGCTTCTGGACCAGACGACCCCGTCCGGAGCCGTCCGGATGCGCGTGGTCCAGCCCCAGCCGGCGCCGGTGGCCAGGCCGATGAGCAGTTCCACCACGAGCAGGGCGGCGGACTCCACGCGGTGATGGGCGTCCAGGATTCCGGGCTCGCGCAGGGCGACGACGGCCAGAACCAAGGGCAGCAGCCACCAGCGTCGGTCCGTGTCGAGTGTGTGGGCACGGAACTGCCGTGCGATCACTGTGCCGACGACGGCCACGATCACCAGCGCATTGACGAGCCCGGACATCGGTGCCTCCCTGACCGTGAAGGTGGTGCCCGCAGCGAGCGCTGCCGACGCCTTCGAAGTTACGGAAAGGAGCAGGTCACGGGATCGGAGCTGGGGTGGATCACGGGTGGAACCTCCGAGCGTCCTGCCTCCACCCTCGGGTGGAGAAGCCGTCCGGGTCGGCTGGGGTGACCGCTCGGGGCGACCCGAGTGACCGGAGGTGGTGGGGGTGGCGGGGCGGCGGGAGGGGTGCGTCGCGTCGCGACCGGACGGGCCGGCCGACCGGGCAAGAAGCGGCGTCCGGCCGCCGGTGTGGGTAGCGAGGCCGACGGGGCTGGTGATGGCGGCGGTGGAACAAGCGTTCCTCCGTCACCGGCCCCGTACCGCCCTTCCCGGCGCGGCGAGAGGACTCATTCGACAGCCCGTCCGCCGCCTACACACGCAGCCGCCCCGGCCTCGGGAAGCCGGTGGACCCGAGGCCTGGGGCGGCCGTCACGCGTCGATGCGCGACCGGTCGAGCGTCGCCGCCGAGCTGGAGATGAACTCCTTGCGGGGCGCCACGTCATTGCCCATCAGCAGGTCGAAGACCTGTTCGGCGGCGTCCAGATCGGCCAGGTTGATGCGGCGCAGAGTGCGATGGCGCGGGTCCATCGTGGTCTCGGCCAGCTGGTCGGCGTCCATCTCGCCCAGACCCTTGTAGCGCTGGATGGTGTCCTTGTACCGGACGCCCTTCCTCTGGAACTCCATGAGCGTGTCCCGCAGCTCGCGGTCGGAGTACGTGTAGACGTACTTGTCCTGCCCCTTCTTCGGCTGGATCAGCTCGATGCGGTGCAGCGGCGGCACCGCGGCGAAGACCCGTCCCGCCTGGACCATGGGCCGCATGTAGCGCTGGAA
This sequence comes from Streptomyces sp. NPDC006309, assembly GCF_040613095.1. Lineage (NCBI taxonomy): Bacteria > Bacillati > Actinomycetota > Actinomycetes > Kitasatosporales > Streptomycetaceae > Streptomyces > Streptomyces sp. NPDC006309. The sequence goes on from NZ_JBEXRO010000002.1 coordinate 502,924, forward strand.
CAGCGTGAGCAGCAGGCAGCGGATGTGGGAACCGTCCACGTCGGCGTCGGTCATCATGATGATCTTGCCGTAGCGGGCCTGGTCGATGTCGAACGTCCGGCCCGAGCCCGCTCCTATGACCTGGATGATCGCGCCGCACTCGGCGTTCTTGAGCATGTCGGTCACGGACGAGCGCTGCACGTTGAGGATCTTGCCGCGGATCGGCAGCAGCGCCTGGAACTCGGAGTTCCGTGCCAGCTTGGCCGTGCCGAGCGCGGAGTCACCCTCCACGATGAAGAGCTCGCTGCGGTCGACGTCGTCGCTGCGGCAGTCGGCGAGCTTGGCCGGCAGGGACGAGGACTCCAGCGCGGTCTTCCGGCGCTGGGCGTCCTTGTGCTGGCGTGCCGCGACACGGGTGCGGGCGGCGGCGACCACCTTCTCCATGACCACCCGGGCCTGCGCTGCGGCGTCCCGCTTGGTGGAGGTCAGGAACGCCTTCAGTTCCTTGGAGATCACGTTGAACACGATGCGGCGGGCCGCCGAGGTGCCGAGCACCTCCTTGGTCTGGCCCTCGAACTGGGGCTCGGCCAGACGCACGGTGACGACCGCGGTCAGGCCTTCCAGCGCGTCGTCCTTGACGATGTCGTCCTCGGCCACGCGCAGCAGCTTCTTGGCGCGCAGCGTCTCGTTCATCGTCTTGGCGATGGCCTGTTCGAAACCGGCCACATGGGTGCCGCCCTTGGGGGTGGCGATGATGTTGACGAAGGAGCGCAGGGTGGTGTCGTAGCCCGTGCCCCAGCGCAGTGCCACGTCCACGCCCAGCTCGCGGGTGACCTCGGTGGGGGTCATCTGGCCGTGCTCGTCCAGGACCGGGACCGTCTCCTTGAAGCTTCCCTGGCCCGAGAAACGGAGGATGTCGCAGACCGGCTTGTCTTTCGCCAGATATTCGCAGAACTCGCTGATGCCGCCGTCGAAGCGGAAGGACTCCTCGCCCTTGCTCCCGCCCTCGCCCAGGCCGAACTCGTCCCGGACGACGATGGTCAGGCCGGGGACCAGGAACGCGGTCTGCCGGGCGCGCTGGTGGAGATTCTCCAGGGAGAGCTTGGCGTCCCTGAGGAAGATCTGCCGGTCGGCCCAGTAACGCACGCGTGTGCCGTTGCGGGTCCTGGGGATCTTCTTGGTCCTGCGCAGGCCGCTCTTGGCCTCGAACTTCGCGTCGGCGCCGGCGGAGGCGAAGGCACCGGGTACGCCACGCCGGAAGCTGATGGCATGGGTGTGGCCGCTCCGGTCGACCTCGACGTCGAGACGGGCGGAGAGCGCGTTGACCACGGAGGCGCCGACGCCGTGCAGGCCACCGGAGGCGGCGTAGGAGCCGCCGCCGAACTTGCCGCCCGCGTGGAGCTTGGTCATCACGACCTCGACACCGGACAGGCCGGTCTTCGGCTCCACGTCCACGGGAATGCCGCGGCCGTTGTCACGCACCTCCACGGAGCCGTCGTCGTGGAGGATCACCTCGATGTGGTCGCAGTAGCCACCGAGGGCCTCGTCCACGGAGTTGTCGATGATCTCCCAGAGGCAGTGCATCAGACCGCGGCTGTCGGTCGAGCCGATGTACATGCCCGGGCGCTTGCGCACGGCCTCAAGGCCCTCGAGGACGAGCAGGTGCCGCGCGGTGTAGTTGGAACCGTCCCGGTCTGCTCCTGTCAGCAGCGCTGTGGACGGCACGGACGTATCGGCGGTCACGCGGTTCGCTCCTCGCTGAATTTCAGGTGGCCCCCTTTTGGGTAAGGGGGCGGCTTCGGTCGCCGCACAGAGGGTACCGAGGCCTGGTAGAGCCGGTGTAACGCCACCCTCATGGGGAACTCACACTAGACCAGACTCGTAAGCGTGTTCGATCCCTCGATGGGGTGAAGTACACATCACGTTCCCTTGGAGGCATGAACCATTTAGGCTCCGGGCACGTCCTCATGAACAACCGGCAACCCGGCCGGGAGGATCGAGACCGCAAGACAGCGCGAACCCGTACGCACCCAGAGACGCACTACGGCACATTCGCCGCCAACCGGCAGCAGACAGCCTCCCCGGAAAACTTTTTTCGAGGAAAAGCCACGAGCGGGAACGTTTTGGGGCTGGTTGGATGTTGACCCTGGTACGACAGCTCGTCGAGCTAGAGAAGAGGCGACGTGACTACTGTTCTGACCCCCGCGAGCCCGCTGACGGCCGCCGATCGCTGCGACCGCTGCGGCGCCCAGGCATACCTGCGCGTCGTCCTGCTGAGCGGCGGAGAACTGCTCTTCTGCGCCCACCACGGTCGCAAGTTCGAGCCGGAACTCAAGAAGATCGCCACCGAGATACAGGACGAGACGGAGCGGCTGACGTCCGTTCCGGACACCACTCCTGAAGAAGAGCGCTGAATCTCGCAGACACGACGAGCCAGCCCCGGCACAGGCCGGTGAACGGGCGGCCGCTCCTCCCCCGGGAGCGGCCGCCCGTGCTCATGCTCTGCCGCAGACGCTCATGAGCGTCTGTAGTGGTCCTGTACGGCCTCTGGGGCCGGTTACAGCACCCGGGCGACCTCGGAGACCCGCGTGTAGACACCGGGCCTTCCCGGCCGCCCACAGCCACTTCCCCACGACACGAGGCCGATCAGTCGCCCTCCCGCCACCAGGGGCCCGCCACTGTCCCCCTGGCAGCCGTCAGGGCCACCGGCGACCTCGCCGGCGCAGAGCATGGTGGCGGCCCGGTATGTGCCCTCCGGGCCGCCCGGATAAGCCCGGGCGCACGAGGCATCGGGCAGGACATGCACGCGTGCGGCGCGCAGCCGGCGCGCGTAGTCACCCCCGCCGGTCGTGTCGCCCCAGCCGGACACGAAGGCCTCGGTGCCCGCCGCGTAGGCCGGGTCGTCCGCACGGGCCATGCCGATGACCGCGCTCTGCGGCAGTTCTCCGGCGAGGGTGACGAGTGCGAAGTCACCGGAGTTGCTCGTGGCCTCGTACGCGGGATTGACCTGGACCTTCTGTACTGCGATCTCCTCGCCCTCGCCCGACAGCAGGTTCGTGCGACCCGCGATGACTCTGAGATCACGCACCCGGTTCGGTGGCGTCCCGAGGGCCTCCTCGGACAGACAGTGGGCCGCGGTCAGTACGACGGTGCGAGCCACGGCCACACCGCCGCAGAACTGGCCGGCCCGCGTACCTCCGAACCGGTCACGGCTGGCCAGCGCCACCGTCCACGGAGCCTGGGAGACGTCTATCGGAAAGCCCCCGACCACCACGCTGCCGGCTACGGCCGGGACGGCGGTCACCAGGGGTATGCCGGTCATGGCGGCCGCCAGGGCGAGCGGCCGGATCAGTGCCCGGGCAAGGGAACGGCGCATACGGACTCCTCACTCTGGGATCCTGCTGGGACACCCAGAGTCAGCCAACCGCCCGCCGCGCGCAGCACGAAGGCCCGGCCTCCGCGAGGAGGACCGGGCCTTCGCCGTACGACCGCGACCTAGTCGAGGTAGTCGCGCAGCACCTGGGAACGGGACGGGTGGCGCAGCTTCGACATGGTCTTGGACTCGATCTGGCGGATGCGCTCACGCGTCACGCCGTACACCTTGCCGATCTCGTCGAGGGTCTTGGGCTGACCGTCGGTGAGACCGAAGCGCATGGAGACGACGCCGGCCTCGCGCTCGGACAGGGTGTCCAGGACGGAGTGCAGCTGCTCCTGGAGGAGCGTGAAGCTGACCGCGTCGGCCGGGACCACGGCCTCGGAGTCCTCGATGAGGTCACCGAACTCGCTGTCGCCGTCCTCGCCGAGCGGGGTGTGCAGCGAGATGGGCTCACGGCCGTACTTCTGGACCTCGATGACCTTCTCCGGGGTCATGTCGAGTTCCTTGGCCAGCTCCTCCGGGGTGGGCTCGCGGCCCAGGTCCTGGAGCATCTGGCGCTGCACGCGCGCGAGCTTGTTGATGACCTCGACCATGTGCACCGGGATACGGATGGTGCGGGCCTGGTCGGCCATGGCGCGGGTGATCGCCTGACGGATCCACCAGGTGGCGTACGTGGAGAACTTGTAGCCCTTGGTGTAGTCGAACTTCTCGACCGCGCGGATCAGACCGAGGTTGCCCTCCTGGATGAGATCCAGGAAGAGCATGCCGCGGCCGGTGTAGCGCTTGGCCAGGGAGACCACCAGACGGAGGTTGGCCTCCAGGAGGTGGTTCTTGGCGCGGCGGCCGTCCTCGGCGATGATCTCCAGCTCGCGCTTGAGCTTCGGGGCGAGCTTGTCGGCGTTGGCGAGCTTGTCCTCGGCGAACAGGCCCGCCTCGATGCGCTTGGCCAGCTCGACCTCCTGCTCCGCGTTGAGCAGGGGGACCTTGCCGATCTGCTTCAGGTAGTCCTTGACGGGGTCGGCGGTGGCGCCGGCCGCGGCGACCTGCTGCGCGGGCGCGTCGTCCTCGTCCTCATCGGACAGGACGAAGCCGGCACTCTCGGTGCCCTCGGGCTCGTCGGCGACCTTGGTGTCCTCGAGGACCTCCTCTTCGAGGAGCTCGACGTCGTCCTTCTTGGCCGTGGTCTTCTTGGCGGCCGTCTTCTTCGCGACGGCCTTCTTGGCGACCGTCTTCTTCGCGGTCACCTTCTTGGCGGCGGCGGCCTTCTTGGCGGGTGCGGCTTCCTCGGGGGCATCGGCATCGGCCTCTGCCGGAGCGGCGGGCACCGCGGGGGCCGCCGCGGTGGCGGTGGCCTTCCTCGTGGTCACCGTCTTCGCCGCGACCGTCTTGGTGGCGGTGCGCTTGGCCGGACTCTTCGCTGCGACGCTCTTGCGGGTGCGCTTGGGCTCTGCGGCACTGACCATCAGCGTCACACCCTCTTCCTCAAGGATCTGGTTGAGGCTGCGCAGTACGTTCTTCCACTGAGTGGCCGGAATCTGGTCAGCTTCGAAGGCCCGACGCACATCGTCGCCGGCGATCTGCCCCTCAGCCTTTCCCCGCTCAATGAGCGCCATGACAGAGACGGACTCGGCGATCTCCGGCGGGAGCGTACGGGATGTGCTGGCCGACACGAACAACCTCTCGGAACGTTGGAAAACGGCTTCCGGCGCCGTCCACTACAGACGGGAGCCGACCACCGGCCTGGGGATCGGCCGACGGCGCGGGCGGGGGCCGGGGAGATGCACAGCGCCTGCTCTGGCGTCCGTATTCCCTCCGCGGCTGTCACCTCTTAGGTCATCGCGCTGTCTCCGCGAGCGTTACGCCCAATCTGCGTGGCCCGAGTCACATCCCGTAAGCAGTCAAAAGAGGTCAGACATTAACAAGTGATAGTCGGTGATGTAAGGCCGGGCCGCACCCGTGACCGCGGCGGCCCGTCGCACCTCCGGGCCCGCCACGCCCCCGGACCCCGCCGGACTCCAGAGGGTCCGGCAGGGTCCGGCGGCGGCCGACACCCCGGCCAGGCGCCGCCGCGAGCACCACAGGGACGCCGCACACCGGCGACCGCACCGCGTTCGTCGCGGGAGTCAGTGCTCGCGCGGGGCAGGAACCACGCGCTCCACCTCCGGGTGGATCGTGAGCAGCTGGCGCATAGCCGCCTCCGCCGCCGTGCCGTCCCCGGCACCGAGCGCGTCGACGATCCGTGCGTGCTGCGCGAGGGACGCCTCGTTCGGCCGGTCACAGGCGGTGACCGGGCCGCCGGACACCTGGAGGGCCGCCGAGACGATGCCGGAGAGGTGCTCGAGCATGCGGTTGCCCGCGATCTGGATCAGCATCGCGTGGAACTCGGTGTCGGCGCGCGAGTACGTGAGCGCGTCGCCCTGGGCCATGGCGTGGCTCATGATCTCGACCATGTCGCACAGGCGCTGCTGCACCTCCTCGCGGCCGTGCCCGGCGGCGAGGCGGGCGGCGAGCGGCTCGATCGTCCAGCGCAGCTCGTTCAGCTCCCGGCGCTGGTTGTCGCGCTGGGGCCCGAACGCCCGCCACTCGATGATGTCCGGGTCGAGCAGGTTCCAGTCACTGACGGGACGCACGCGCGTGCCGACGTTCGGGCGGGCGCTGACCAGGCCCTTGGCCTCGAGGACGCGGAGGGACTCGCGGACGACGGTACGGGAGACCTCGAACCGCTGGCCGATCTCCTCGGGTACCAGCGGTCGGTCCGCTCCCAGGTCGCCGGAGACGATCATCTGGCCCAGTTGCTGGACCAGTTGGCCGTGCAGTCCGCGTCCGCGGCTGCCCCCGGCCCGCCGGCCGACGCGGCCCAGCTCGGGATCCCCGCCGTCCCAGCTGGGTACGCCGACGCGGTCGGCCATCGGTGCCTCGGCGTAGGAGTAGCGGTCGAATCCGCCCGGGCCGGCCAGACCGGAGTCTGTGGAGCGGGCGGCGGTCATCATGGTGTGCGCAAGGGTACTCACGGATCCTTTGTCGGCGCTCCCTTCAACTCCCTTGAGGTCTTTGGTGAAAAGCACACGAAAGGGTGATCGCTCACCCCGTCGCAATTGACGCCTTATCGGAAAGAAATGGGCGTTCTGCGCGGAGTTGTGGGCACAGTGGGTCCAGAAGTGTGCGAGTGGCCGTCACCGGAACCTGGTCCGCAAGGTCGTGAGCACGTACGCGCACAGCAGAGCCGTGAGGGACAACGTAAGCGCGCCACCGACGGGTTGGGCGACGACCCGCGCGGCCGCGAGCGCATACCGCTCCCCTCCGAAGGGCCACTGCAACAGGAGCACCTGCCGCATCCGCACCGGGAAATCCGCCGCCATCCTGACCGCGGGGTCGCGCAGCACCTCGTGCACGACGGGGACGACAAGGACCGGTACGGCGAGTACGGCGGCCAGGCCGGCCGACGCCGACCGGAACACACCCGCCGCCAGCACCCCGGCCCAGGCACACCCGGTGACGAGCCCGAACCAACTCGCGGTGAGCGAAAGCCAGTCCGCGGGGACTCTCGTCAGCTCCCGTCCGTAGACGATGTAGAGCACTTCGGCGTCGCAGCCCACGGTGAGGAAGGCGAGCAGCGCCGCGGTGGCTCCGGAGACGAGCAGTTTCGCGGTCAGCAGGCCCAGCCGACGGGGCACGGTGCCGCGGTCCGCCGCCAGGGCGGGGTGGCGGAACTCGTCCCCGAATGCCAGGGCGCCGAGCAGTCCGGCCGCGAGCGCCGCGGGCGGCAGCGGCAGCTCCCGCGGCCATGCCGCGAACAGCCGCGCCTGCGGGGTGTGACCGAGCCGCGCCAGGAGTACGGCGGTGAGGGCGGACACCACCAGCGCGACGCCGCAGGTGAGGAAGCCGGTGCCGATTCCGGTGGCACGCCGGACCTCGTACCGCAGGGGGCGCAGGGGGCTGGGGGCGGGGCGGACGGAGATGGGGGGCGGGAGGGGGGACAGGGCCGCGAGCGTGCGGACAGCGTCGGGGCGGGTGGTGCTACCGGGTTGCGGCTGCCGGGCCCCGGGGAGCCGGGTGCGGGTGCCGGTGGTGCCGACCAGCGCGCTGGAGGGGCTGGGCTGCGGTCCGGATGCCGTCGCGACCCCGCCGGGGCCGGCGTCGGACGCGGCCGTAGGGTCGGCGGACCGGTCGCCGGCGGTTCGCGCGTGCACCTCGCAGGCCGCCCCGCCGGACGCCTTCGTCTCATCCGGTGCGGCGGCACCGTGCGTCGCGCCTTCGGCCGAGGAGGAAGCGGCGGTCGGTGACACACTCAGGGCCGTTACGCCCGGGCGGCGCTCCGTGGGGTCCGGCGCGGGCCGTCGGCCGAGTGTCTCACCGGTCGCGGACGGTTCGCCTAGGGCAGCCCGTGCCCGCTCCGGCGCCGGGGAACCGGACGGCCTGCGCGGGCCGTCGGAGGCGCCGAGGCCGGCCCCGGCCTGCTCGGATTCCGGCGTCGACGGGTCGTCCGCGGCGTGCTCCCGCTGCCCCGACAGGTGGCCGGATGATGTCGCGCCCCGACCTCCCGCCGGCAGAGCCGGCATAGCCGGCACCGGGGAGCGTCGCGCCGCCAACCGGTCGGGACAGTATTCGGCCGCTTGCGGGTCGATCGCCGCGGTGCCCGGCTCCGTCGCCGGCTCCGCGAAGCGCGGTTCGGCTGCCCGGGCGTCGGGCGCGGCGGTGTCCGGCTGCGCAGCGGGCGCCGGCGCGGTGGGCGACTCGTCCGCGGCCGGGCCCGGGTCTGCCGGTGAGGCACCGGACGCGGCCGAGGGGGCCCGTCCCGCCGGGGAGCCGGGCTCCGCGCCTCCGCGACCCGCCAGGCAGCGGTCGGCTTCGGCCTGGTCCCGCTCAGGCCGCGGGACGGCCTGCTCCGCGTCGACCCGTGCCTTCGACGGCACGTCCGGTGCGGCCTGCCCGGGCTCGGCGGACGGCGTTGCGTCGTCGCTCCCGGCTCCGGCGCCGGGACCCATGTCGCCTACCTCGTCGGCGAGTTGGTGAACGAGAATGCCGTGGCGGAACGCGATCTCGCCGACGTCGGCGGTCGTACTGCCGTACACCGAGAGGCGGTTGCCGTTCTCACGCACGACCTCGACGGAGCGGCGCGCGGTGCGGGCCTCCTTGGAGAGGAGGGCCGCGAGGCGTGCGGCGTGGGGGCTGCGGACGGCCACGCGCGGGCGCAGCCGGGTGCGGGCGAACTCCCTTGCCTCCTGGTCGGCGACGAGCCTGCCGTCGTCGAGCGTGACGACCCGGTCGGCGGTCCGTGCGGCCTCTTTGGGGTCGGCCGTGGTGAACAGCACCGTGCCGCCCTGGGCGGCGTGGGCCCGCAGCATGCCGTGCAGCCACTCGGCCTCGCGGGTGGCGAGACCGTCGGTGGGTTCGTCCAGGACGAGCGTGTGCGGGTCGGGCAGCAGTGCGCAGGCCAGACCGAGTCTGCGGTCCATGCCGCGGGACAGCGTGCCGAGGCGCTCCTCCCGGAGGCTGACGAGGCCGACCACTTCGAGAACCTCGTCCGCACGCCGTGCGGGAACTCCCGCGGCCGCGCACAGCATGCGCAGATGGCCGCGTACCGAGCGGGCCGGATGGCCCGGTACGTCTCCGAGGAGTACGCCGACCTCCCGCGACGGATGAGCGATCCGGTGCAGGGGGCGCCCCCTGAAGTAGGTGATGCCGCGCCCGTGTTGGAGTTCGAGCATCAGTTTGAGCGCCGTGGTCTTGCCCGCACCGGCGCCGCCGAGGAGCGCGGTGACATGCCCGGCGCGCGCCTCGAAGGAAAGGTCGTCAAGGGCGGGCGGCTGCGCCTTGCGGGAGTTGCTGGTCAGTCCGAAGGCCTGGATCACCTACAGCAAGATAGCGCGAGTTGTCCGTTTTTTGGGTATAAGGCACATTGTGGCAAGCTGCCAGGTGCCGTGACGCCACCGATGTCCGCCGTTTGACGCAGCCATGACCGGGTAGGAACGGCTGATGCGCCGGTCGACCGGCCGGTTCGCCGCCCCGCGTCTCACACCTCTGGGCGCAGCATCGGCGGGTTGAGCAGGGTGGCGCCACCGGCTCGGAAGAGCTGGGCGGGCCTGCCGCCCTGGCGGGTGGTCGTACCTCCCGTGGGGACGAGAAAGCCGGGGGTGCCGGTGACCTTGCGGTGGAAGTTGCGCGGGTCGAGAGCCACGCCCCACACCGCCTCGTACACCCGGCGCAGCTCCCCCACGGTGAACTCGGACGGGCAGAACGCGGTGGCCAGTGAGGAGTACTCGATCTTGGAGCGGGCCCGCTCCACCCCGTCGGCGAGGATCTGCGCGTGGTCGAAGGCGAGTGGTGCAGCGGACTCGCCATCGCGGCCGTAACCGCCCTGCTGGAGCAGTTCCTCGACCGGCGCCCAGCGCGCGTTGCTCGCGTCGCCGCCGGCACGCGGTGCGGGCAGGTCGGGCGCCAGCGCGAGATGCGCCACGCTGACCACGCGCATACGCGGGTCCCGCTTGGGGTCGCCGTACGTGGCGAGCTGCTCGAGATGCGCGCCATGGTCCTGCACCGGGACCGAGGGCTCGTGAGCGCGCAGCCCGGTCTCCTCGGCCAGCTCGCGCGCCGCCGCCTGGGACAGATCCTCGTCGGCCCGTACGAAGCCCCCCGGCAGTGCCCAGCGCCCCTGGAAGGGGGGCTCCCCCCTGCGTACCGCCAGCGCGCACAGGGCATGGCGGCGCACGGTCAGCACGACCAGGTCCACGGTGACAGCGAAAGGCGGAAAGGCTGACGGGTCGTAGGGCATGCCGCGATCATAGTCGTCTTCCTGACGATAAACACTCCCTTCGTCAACCGCATCGAGGGTGGTTCCCGCACGGTTCCGGTACGGCTCGCGGGGGGCCGTGAGATCACGATCCCAGCTGGAGTCCCTCCGCGGCCTCCTCCACCATGGCCAGTCCCAGCCTGCTGATCCGCACGGCGAAGGGTGCGCCCGCGACGCGTAGGCCGGCGAGGCTGAGTTCGCCGAGCGGTGCGCTTCGAACGGGGCGCAGGGTGACCGTCCGGGCGGGGACATCGGGGCGGAGACCCGCGAGGGCGGTGAGTATGAGGACCACGGCGGCCGCGGCGGTGGCCGCCGGCCGGCAGGCCGCGGGATGCGGGAGGGGTGCGCTGCCGGCGGAGCGCTGTTCGCCGGCGAACATCTCGGGCAGCCGGTGGCCGAAGTGTTCCGCCGCTCCCAGCAGTCCTCTCAGCAGGCCGCCGGCTTCCTTCTCGTAGCCGGCCGCAGCCAGTCCCGCGACGGCGAGTGCGGTCTCCTGGACGCGCACGGCCCCGGCCCGGTGGCCGAACGGGTTGTGTCCCGCCTCCTTGGCACCGAGTCCCCGCAGTCCCCAGCCCGCGTCCATCGCGGGGGCGCCGAGCAACCGGGCGAGGTGTTCGGTGCACGCCTTGTCCAGCAGGCCCGGAGCCAACCGGCCGGCACCGAGCAGGCCGGTGTCGAGGAGGTGGACCGTGGTGGCGGCCAGGTGGGGAACGGGCCGGCCGTCGGCTGCCAGGGCCGCGGCCGGGCGTCCGCCTCCGCGGTCCTCGATCCAGAAGTCGTCCCGGAAGGCCGCACGCAGGTTCTGGGCCCATTGGCGTAACTCCGTGGCGCCCGGTCTGCCGAAGGCCTCGAGAAGGTCGGCGCCGAGCAGGGCCGCGCGGTGCGCGTGCGCCTGGGTCTCGCAACGGGCCGGGCCTGCCGGGTACGGATCGGGGAGGTAGGTGCCGTCGCCGGTGGTGGCCCGCAGCCAGGTCAGGCAGTGTTCCGCCGCTGGCAGCAGTTCCCTTGTCTCCTGTTCGGGCAGCCCCCAGCGGCGGGCCTCCGCGAGCAGGACGGGGAAAAGCAGAGTGGCCTCCGTCCCTGTGCAGCTCGGCGGGAGGTGCGGGCCCGCGTCGCGTCGTGGGCCGGGGATCATGCCGGCTCCGGGACCTGGACCCGTGAGCTGCGTACGGGCCAGGGTGCGCAGGGTGCCCGCGGCGAGCCGGGTGCCCAGCGGGAGGGCCATGCGGGCGGCGGCGAGTGCCTCGGCGGGGGCCATTCCGCAGCGCCAGGGGGCGCCCGCCGCGAGGTAGGTGTCGGAGGGGTGTGCGGGGTCGCGCAGCAGCAGGGCGTGGAGGTCGGATACCGCCGTGTGCAGCAGCGGTGCCACCCGGGGGTCGTCGCCTGCCGCCTGTGCGGCGGCGAGGGGGCTGGTCGCCGCATGGCCCGCGGCGCGCAGCGGGCCTCCCCCCTCGGGCCGTACCGTGAGCTCTACGGTCCTCGTCCCACCCGGTGGCAGTTCCACTTCCCAGCGCAGCAGCCCGGCTGACGCCAGGGCGTCCGACGGTGGTGGGTCGGCTGTGACGCAGGCGGCGGCGTCGGCCGTGGCCCAGCGCAGGCCCGAGTCGTGCACGCTGGCCGTCAGTTCTGGTCCTGCCGCGCCGGAGGCGATGGCGCCGAGTTCCGCCAGGTCGGTGCCGAGGGCGACCTCGACGGGCACACGCAGTGGACGCAGACCGGCGTTGCGGAGTGTGATCCGTTCGGTTCCGTCGGCGTGGCGTGTCCGTTCGACCACGATGTCGGGGTCGGGGCCCGCCACCGGGGAAACACGCAGGGTTCCCACGAAGCGGGCGCTGGCGGCTCCCGTCATCCTGGCCTGCACGGGCAGCGGTTCACGTCCGGCCACGCGGAGCCGGCACCGTGAGAGCAGGCGCCTGCCGCCTCGGTAGAAGCCGTCCAGTCCCCGGCCGGCCAGTTGCCCCGGCTCACCGGAGATGGCGAGGCCGGGCAGGGCGACACAGACGAGCACGTCGTGCGTGGACGGCAGTCCGGGCACCGAGCGGCGGCCCGGGGTTGCATTTGCGGGCGGGACCGCGGCGGGCCGGCGGGGCCGGCCAGTGACGGGGGACGGCCGGTTGCCGAGGACGGACGAGGAGTCGGCCAGGGGCATCGGGGCAGGTGGCAGCGGGTGGCCGGCGGGCTCGGGTGCGGCGGGGCCGGTGCCGTGCGTGAGGAACGGCCCGCGGCTGCCCCGGGACGGATCTTCATGGGCGGCGGAGGGCGGAGACGGCTGCGACGGCTGATGGTGCATGCGGTGGCTTCTTCTGCGCTCGGTGCGCCTCGGACGCGCTGGGCGGCGGAAGGGCCGCCCCGGGGGACAGGGAGGGCGCGGCGGCAGGGCCCGTCCAGGCGTTCCGCCACTCAGGTGAACGGACGGGGGCTCGTGCGGGTCACGGCCCTGATGGGAGAAGCCGACCGGATGGCGGCCCGAGCGGGTGGCGGGGGCGCCCGTCTCTGCGGTCCTCGACCGGCATCGCCCAGGGAAGCGGGACCAGGTCGAAGGGCGAGTCGGCGCGCTCCGAGGTGCCCGGCGGAACAGGACGGTGAGGTAGTCGAGCACGGTGAAGACGGCCAGGAGCGTGCCGGCGCGGCAACGGCACCACACGGAAGGCACCGGACGCCCGCGGTGGGCCTGCTCCGACACGCCTGGGGAGCGGTGGCGTGGCGTGAACACCACCGTGAACATCACCGGGTGCCGGTCGGACCGCGTGGACACGGCCGGACGTCGACAGCGCCGTGCGGACGCGTCCTTACGGCCGTAGCGATGCCGTGGTGCCACCCCGCCCGGACGGCGCTGCCCCCGCCACGCCGGCCGCCTGTGACATTCGCCGGGCATCGCTGTTCCTGCGGAGCGCGGGCTCGTCAGGCTCGTCAGCACGATCGGCTCATGTGCGGCGCCTTCCCCGCTCTGTGCCGGTGCGGGACCGCCTCTCCCGACGGAGTCGAGCGCCGGCCCGCCCGCGTACCGGCCGGTCCTCATCCGTCGACCTCGGGCTCGGGGCGCCCGCTTTCCGACGGGGCGCCACTGGTCGCGGCGTCGCCCGTGTCCGTCGCACGCGTGCGTGTGGCGCTCGGGACGCGGGTGCCGGGCCGGGTGGGTTCGGAAGTGAACGAACGGGGACGGGAGTCGGCCGGCCGACGTCGGCCACCGGTCGCCCGGGCTGCGGGACGGCTGTCCTCACCGGACGCGGATCGAACGCGACGCCGGCGATGGGTGCCTGTCCGCGAGCTGGACGCGGCCTCGTCGGTGCCCGCCGGTGCGCTCACCGCGGATGCGGGCGCCGGGGCTTCCGCAGGGGCGGTGGGGGCGGCGTGGGACGCGGGGGCCGCGTGCTCCATGGTTACCGCCGGGGCCGCTTCCCCCTCCGCCGGTGTGCGTCCCGCGCTCTGCGCGCGCAGGCAGCGGCGGATGGACTCGGGGTCGAGTCCTTCGTTGCAGGCCTGGTGCAGCAGGCGGGCGAAGAGATAGTCGGGATCGGCGCCCAGCGCCATGGCCAGCGCCTCCCGCGCCTCCAGTTCGTCGCCCGTCGACCAGGCGACCCAGCCGGCGAGGGTCAATGGAGCTGCGGCGTGCTCGCCGTAGGGCCCGACGCAACGGCGGGCCAGAGCGCGCCAGAGCCGGAGAGCCGGACCGGCCTCCTCCCCCTCCATCCAGGCGGCGGCCTGGTCCCGGGTCGTGCGGTCCTGGAGCCCCAGGATCAGCATCGCCGCCTCGTCGTCCGCGAGGAGGCCGTCGTCGCGCACGTCCGCCGGATGTGTCCCGGAGACCGGCGCTGCGGCGGCGTAGCGGCGGATGATCCGCCCGGCGAGGTCCAGGGTGTCCTGCGCGACGCCCTGGCGGGTCGTCTCGTCCAGGATGCGGGGCACCAGGGTCATGCCCGCCGTGTCCAGCGCGATCTCCTGCTCCAGCGCCGCGGTGGTCTCCCAGGGCTGTAGCCGGACATGCAACTCCCTCAATGAGCCGCGCACTTGAAGGCCCGCGTAGGTGGCGGCGGCGGCCAGCACGGAGGTGCCGGGAAGGCCCATCGGGGAGCCGTCCTCGGGGCAGCAGCCCTCGATCGCGCAGCAGTACGACCAGAAGCGGCCGTCCGAGATGCACAGTGCCTCGATGACCGGCACGTCGAGGCTGCCGCACTCGGTGCGCAGCAGATGGGCCAGCCGGCCGAGTCGTCGTTTGACGTCCCGGCCGGACTCTCCCGGGCCGGGTTCCTGGCAGACGTAGGCCACCATGCGCTCGGGCCGGGTGCCGCGCCGCTCGCTGCCGGTGACCAATCCGCGGGCCAGCTGCCGTGCGGCGGCTTCCCAGTCCTCCTCGTGTGCGGGGATGCCGAGCCGAGCCCGGCCGCCGAACCTGCCCCGGCCCGCGTGATCGTGCAGAGCGACCAGGACCATGCTGTCCTCCGGGCGGTACCCCAGCAGGTAGGGCAAGGCATCGGCCAGTTCCGCCGGGGTGCGCAGAGTGACCTGCGCGGCCTGCTCGGCCGGTCCGGTCTGCGGTTCCTGACGCGGGATTCCGCTGTTTTCGAAGGGTCCGGTGGTTTCGCTGTGATTCGTCATGCGCCGACGATCTCGCGGATCTTGTGATTCCGCTTGAGCCTGTGGATAAGTCGAATCAGGGACACGACAAGATCGCGATCGTTGTCCACAGTCTCGGCCGGGACCGTCCGGTTGTCGGTCCCGTCCTGTTGTATGGGACGCATGGAGCACACGAGCAACGCGGATCTCCGGGCAGAGGCGGACGCCGTCCTCGCCCGGCTCGTCGGGAAGGCCTCGGGCACCGCCCGGCTGCGCGAGGACCAGTGGCGGGCGATCGAGGCGCTGGTCGCCGACAAGCGCCGGGCCCTGGTCGTGCAGCGCACGGGGTGGGGCAAGTCCGCGGTGTACTTCGTGGCCACCTCGCTGCTGCGGGCCAGAGGAAGCGGGCCCACGGTGATCGTCTCGCCCCTGCTCGCGCTCATGCGCAACCAGGTGGAGGCCGCGGCCCGGGCCGGGATCCACGCCCGGACCATCAACTCCGCCAACACCGAGGAGTGGGAGGACGTGCAGGCCGAGATCGCGGCCGGTGGCGTCGACGTGCTGCTCGTCTCGCCGGAGCGGTTGAACAACCCCGACTTCCGTGACCAGGTCCTGCCCAAGCTGTCCGCGGCCACCGGCCTGCTGGTCGTGGACGAGGCCCATTGCATCTCCGACTGGGGTCACGACTTCCGCCCCGACTACCGCCGGCTGCGCACCATGCTCGGCGATCTCCCGCCCGGCGTCCCCGTGCTGGCCACCACCGCCACGGCCAACGCGCGGGTGACCGCGGACGTCGCCGAGCAGCTCGGTACGGGCGGCGCGTCGGACGCGCTGGTGCTGCGCGGGCCGCTGGACCGGGAGAGTCTGCGTCTGGCTGTGCTGCCGCTCCCGGACGCCGCGCACCGGATGGCCTGGCTGGCCGACCATCTCGACGAGCTGCCGGGCTCCGGCATCGTCTACACGCTCACCGTCGCCGCGGCCGAGGAGGTCACCGCCTTCCTGCGGCAGCGCGGGCACACTGTGGCCTCCTACACGGGCAAGACGGAGAACGCCGACCGGCAGCAGGCCGAGGACGATCTGCTGGCCAACCGTGTCAAGGCCCTGGTCGCCACGTCGGCGCTCGGCATGGGATTCGACAAGCCCGATCTCGGTTTCGTCGTCCATCTCGGCTCGCCCTCCTCCCCCATCGCCTACTACCAGCAGGTCGGCCGTGCCGGCCGCGGCGTGGAGAACGCGGAGGTCCTGCTGCTGCCGGGCAAGGAGGACGAGGCGATCTGGGAGTACTTCGCCTCGCTGGCCTTCCCCTCCGAGGAACTGGTCCGGCGCACCCTCGACGTGCTGGCCCGGGCCGGCGGCCCCCTGTCGCTGCCCGCCCTGGAACCACTCGTCGAGCTGCGGCGCTCACGCCTGGAGACCATGCTCAAGGTGCTCGACGTGGACGGAGCGGTGCACCGCGTCAAGGGTGGCTGGATCGCGACCGGTCAGCCGTGGTCGTACGACACGGAGCGCTACGCGTGGGTGGCCCGGCAGCGCGCGGCCGAGCAGCAGGCGATGCGTGAGTACGCGGCCACCACCGAGTGCCGGATGGAGTTCCTCCAGCGCCAGTTGGACGACGAGGGCGCCAAACCCTGTGGCCGTTGCGACAACTGCGCGGGCCCGCGCTTCACCGCCGGTCTGTCCACGACGGCCCTGGACGCCGCACGGAGCGACCTGGGCCGCGCCGGAGTGGAGGTGGAGCCCCGCCGCATGTGGCCGACCGGACTCCCGGCCATCGGCATCAACCTCAAGGGGCGCATCCCGCCCGGTGAGCAGGCTTCGCCGGGGCGGGCTCTGGGACGTCTGTCGGACATCGGCTGGGGCAACCGGCTGCGTCCCCTGCTCGCGCCCCAGACACCGGACGCCGCCGTTCCGGACGATGTGGCGCGAGCCGTGGTCGACGTGCTGGCCGACTGGGCCAGAGGGCCCGGCGGCTGGGCCTCCGGTGCGCCCGACGCCCCGCCCCGGCCGGTGGGCGTGGTCACCGTCGCGTCGCGGACCAGGCCGCGGCTGATCCACTCGCTGGGCGTCCGGATCGCGGAGATCGGCAGGCTCCCCCTGCTCGGCGCCGTGGAGTACGACGGGGACGTGCCCCGGGTGCCGCGCAGCAACAGTGCCCAGCGACTGAAGGCGCTGGACGGGGCGTTGACGGTGCCGCCCGCCCTCGCGACGGCACTCACCGAGGGGCACGGCCCGGTGCTGCTGATCGACGACTTCACGGAGACGGGCTGGACCCTGGCGGTCGCGGCACGCCTGCTCAGGAAGTCCGGCGCGCAGGGGGTGCTGCCGCTCGTCCTCGCCATGCAGGGCTGACCAGCGGGCGCTCGCCGCGGCCCGGCCGGTCGGAGGCGGGCCTCAGGCGTCGGCAGTCTCACCTTGGGGTAGGGATATAAGCCACGCACCAGCAGATAACAGTCGGTGGCCCCAATTGCTCGTTGCCGCATCGTAGTTCGACAGGAAGAATTGAGGTCCGCTCCCCGCGCGGCTCGTCCGTGATCAGGCTGGGCTCCCCTGCGGTGCGCGCTCCCCTTGAATCCGACCTCGCCCGCAGTATGGGCGCGTAGCCGAAGGGAGGAACGTGACCTTCGGATTCGCCTCGTCCTCGGCGGCCTCTTTGTCGACGTCCGCGTCCGCCGCTTCCGCCAGCCGCCTGCTCGAGCCGGCGGAGTGGGCCGCCGCAGGAATTCCTCTGCTGCGCAACCCACGTGAGGTCGTCAGCGGGCTCCACGTCCGCCATCACCCGAAGCCGTCCACGGCGATCGTGGCGGTTCTCGATCCGGACGAGCGGCTGCGGGCCAGCGCCTCGTTCACGCGTCGTCCGGCCCCGGCCGACGGCTGGATGTTCCGCAACGCCCTGCTGGCCCAGCTGCGCCGGGTGATTCCGCACGACCTGCGCCGCCGCACCCCCGTACGCACGGCCGTACTCCTGTACTGCCGTGAAGGGGAAGGGCGTTGGACGGAGGAGGACGGTGCGTGGATGTGGGGACTGCGCGATGCCTGCACCCTGCACGGGCTGCGCTGCGGGGCGTACATCACGCTGACGCATGACGGCTGGCATGTGCTCGGCGAGGGGCGTGGCGGACGCCATCCTCACGCGCACTCGGCACCGGAACCCTTCGCGACGTCGGAGGCTGCGCCGCTCGTGCCACGCACCGGCGGACCGGTCTCCGAGGTCCTGCGCCGCGCCGCGGCCCGTTGAACGGCGCTGGCGCGGGCGGGATCTCGGCGCTACGGCCGGTCTGATCGACAGGGCGGTATCAGCGGCCGGACCTGCCGCTGCCCCGTGCGGAGGAGGCCGGCGAGCAGCGCGGTGAGGCCCCGACGGGCGCGCGCCGACCCGGGCACCGCTGCTGCCACGCAGGCCCGGATCACACTGGCCCCGCTGTGGGGCCCGGCTCACCCTCCGGCCGGCTCACCATCTGGTCGGCTCACCCTCCGGCCGGCGCGCGCGCCGCCCCGGCGACTCGCAGCGCGGTCCGGTGGCTCCGGCCCCACCGCTCGGTCCCCTGGAAGCCGCCCGGCGAGTGGTGTGGCCGTCGCCCGTCACCCGGGCATGCCGAAAGCCGCACGGCGTGTGTTCCGCCGGAGCGGCTGCTCCGGCACCGCGGTTCCCCGTGGTGCCGGAGGCGACTCAGACGCCGGCGCCCAGCACCGAGTTGATCGTCTGCGGGTCGCCGCAGACGATCAGCAGGGCACCGGCCCGGGAGTGGGCGAGCGGCAGAGCTGAGCCGGCGGCGGAGCCGGAGCCTCCGTTGACAGCCACGACGACCACCGGGCGGGTCGCGGCACGGGAGGCGACGGCGGCGTCCGCGTAGAAGACGTCGTCGCCGGCATCGTGCTGCGCCCAGTAGGACGCTTCACCGAAGGACAGCTCGTGCTCGGCCCACGGATGCTGGGCACCCGTGGTGATCACCAGCACGTCACCGGGGGCGCGGCCCGAGTCCAGAAGGAGGTCCACCGCCTCGTCGGCGGCGTCGAGCGCACCCTCGGGCGAGGCCGGGATCAGCTGGATCTGCGGGGCCGCCGCGGCGGCGGGAACGGCCGGAGCGGACGGGCCCGGCTTGGCCGGAGCCCCGTCACGCGGCGCGCGCTGCACCGGCGGCGTGGGCCGCAGAGGGCCGGGACGACCGGGGCGGGACGGAGCCGCTGGACGGGGGCCGGGTACGGGGCGGGGGGTCGGCGCGGTACGGCCGCTGGCCGGAGTGGCGCGGGGACCCTGGGCACTCTCGTGAATCTGAGGCTCCTCGGGAATGAGAGGCATGAGCTGATTTTTATCAAACATTCGTGCGGCGCGGATGACCGGGTGGCACATCAGTGCCAGCGGAACCGTCAGAAATCGAAGCCGAGCTGACCCTCGATTTCCGGAACGCCTCCGTCCGCCCAGCTGCGGGCCTTCTTGAGGTGCCGCCACTGGGGCAACGCATCAAGATACGCCCATGACAAACGGTGGTGCGGGGTGGGCCCCCGCTCCGCCAGTGCGGCCTTGTGCACGGGTGACGGATACCCCGCGTTGTCCGCGAATCCGAAGTCTGCATGGTCGACAGCCAGTTCGGCCATCATTTTGTCGCGCTGAACCTTGGCGATGACCGACGCGGCCGAGACGGCCACGCACGACTGGTCCCCCTTGATCACCGTGCGCACCTTCCAGGGAGCGCCGAGGTAGTCGTGCTTCCCGTCGAGGATGACGGCGTCGGGACGGACCGGCAGAGCGTCCAGGGCGCGGACCGCGGCGAGCCGCAGCGCGGCCGTCATCCCCAGGCCGTCGATCTCCTCGGGGGAAGCGTGCCCCAGCGCATAGGCGGTCACCCATGTCCGGAGGATCTCGGCGAGTTCCGTGCGCCGCCTGATCGTCAGCAGCTTGGAGTCGGTCAGCCCCTCGGGCGGCCTGCGGAGACCGGTGATCGCCGCGCAGACGGTGACGGGGCCGGCCCAGGCGCCGCGTCCCACCTCGTCGACACCGGCTATGACCTTCGCTCCGGTCGTGGCGCGCAGGGAGCGCTCGACAGTGTGTGTAGGTGGTTCGTACGGCATGGCGCCCTTAGCGTACGCCGCAGGGATCGCCGCGCGACACCCCGGTCCGCCCCGTCCCGCGCGGGGACCGCGGCAGGGGGGCGATCAGGTTCCGTAGGGGCGCAGCAGCGGGAGCATCAACTGGTCGACCATCTCCCCGAGGTCCTGATCACTCCATTCACTGCCGCACATCTTCGATCGGTACATCATCATGGCGGGAATGGCGTCGAAGACGTATCCGTTGGCCGCGTCCTTTCGGACCTCTCCTCGCTCTATGCCCCGGGAGATGACCGCACGGAGGAGCTTGACGGTCGGCTCCACCACGCTCCCCACGATCACCTCCTCGAAGCGTTCCGCTTGCAGCTGGTCGCATTCGTGAATGACAGAACGGAGCGCGGCGCCGGGCCGCGAGAACATGATCCGGCGCACCTGCCGGCACAGCGTGAGCAGGTCCTCGCGAACACTTCCGAGGTCGGGTGCCTTCTCCAGCCGGGGCAGCCCGGACACCAGCGCGTCGGCGACCAGGTCCTCCTTGGACGGCCAGCGGCGGTAGACCGCGGCCTTGCCCGTCTGGGCTCCGGCCGCGACGCCCTCCATGGTCAGCCCCTTCCAGCCGACCGTGCTCAGCTGCTCCAGAGCGGCGTCGAGGATCGCGCGTTCCAGTACCGCGCCGCGCCGACGAGGGGAAGCCGTCCGAGCGGGCACGGCCGTCCAGCGCGAGGTAGCCATCTGTATTTCTCCAGCGTGCAAAGGGAAGCGGGGATTCCGGGGCGGTGGGTGCCGCGTCGCAGCGATGGGGGACGCGAAGCGCGGCACGCACTTAAGTGAACGCTTGCGTTCACTGATGGGGACTCACTACCGTGGGCGCGACAGTGAACGCGAGCGTTCACTAACGCCTTGATGGGGGACCCATAGTGACGACCTCTCAGCTGCTCCAGGACGATCGGAAACCGGGCACAGCCCGCCGGGAGGGGCATCCCGGCATCGCGCTCACCGTCATCGCGGCCTGCCAACTCATGGTGGTGCTCGACGCGACGATTGTGAACATCGCCCTCCCGCACATTCAAGACGCTCTCAAGTTCAGCACGACCGACCTCACCTGGGTGGTCAGCGCCTACACGCTCACCTTCGGCGGCCTGCTCCTGCTCGGTGCCCGGGCCGGTGACGTCCTCGGCCGTCGCCGGGTGTTCATGGCCGGCATCCTGCTGTTCACCTTCGCCTCTCTGCTGGGCGGCCTGGCCCAGGAACCCTGGCAGCTGCTGGCCGCACGGGCGTTGCAGGGCGTGGGGGGCGCGATCGCGTCGCCCACGTCGCTGGCGCTGATCACGACGACCTTCCCCGAAGGCCCCGAACGCAACCGGGCCTTCGGCGTGTTCGCAGCCGTGTCCGCCGGCGGTGGTGCCATCGGCCTGCTCGCGGGCGGCATGCTCACCGACTGGCTCGACTGGCGGTGGGTGCTGTTCGTCAACGTGCCCATCGGCGTGCTGATCGCATCGCTCGCGCCGCTGTACATCAACGAATCCCGGCGCCACCCGGGACGCTTCGACCTCACCGGTGCGCTGACCTCCACCACGGGCATGGCCACGCTCGTGTACGGGTTCATCCGTGCCGCGGAGGAGGGCTGGCGGGACAGTCTCACCCTCGGCTCGTTCGCCGTGTCCGTTGTCCTGCTGATCGCCTTCGTCTTCACCGAGATGCGGGCGAAGGAGCCGATCACTCCGCTCAGGATGTTCAGCGACCGGAACCGCTGGGGCACGTACGTGATCATGCTCAGCCTGGCCGCGGCGATGTTCGGCATGTTCTTCTACATCGTGCTGTTCGTGCAGAACGTGCTCGGCTACAGCGCCGTCAAGGCCGGTGTCGCCTTCCTTCCCGTCACCGTGGCGATCGCGGTCGGCGCGGGGCTGTCCCAGCGCTTCCTGCCGACCTTCGGCCCCAGGCCGTTCATGATGAGCGGCACGGCGTTCGTGGTGATCGGACTGACCTGGCAGACGTTCGTCCGGCCCGACAGCACCTACGTCGGCGGAGTGCTGGGCCCCCTGCTGGTCTTCGGCTTCGGCATGGGCCTGAACTTCGTGACGGCCACCGTCACCGCCGTGTCCGGCGTCGCCCAGCACGAGGCGGGTGCGGCGTCCGGGCTGCTCAACGCCATGCAGCAGGTCGGCGGCTCGCTCGGCCTGTCCATCCTGACGACCGTCTTCGGCTCGGCCGCCAAGGACGAGGCGAAGAAGCAGCTGCCCAAGTTCCTCGCCGACGGCTCGCCGGAGCAGAAGGCGCACTTCGCCAGGACGCACCAGCTGCCCGCGCCCTGGGGGCACGAGGTGCTCGCCCACGGCATCTCCGCCGCCTTCGTCCCGGCCGCCGCCATGGCCGTGCTCGCCTTCCTCACCGCGTGGCTGGTGATCAGGGTCCGCAAGAGCGATCTCGACTCCCTCGCGGGCGTGGCGAGCCCGGGCATCGGCTGACCCGGACCACGCGGCGCCAAGCCGCGGCCGGCCGGACCGTCGCCCGCGCACAGCCGACGCGAGCAGCGGACCGGCCGGCCGCACGAGGGACAGCAAGGGCACCGGAGGCACCGGCATCAGGGCCGGCACCGCACACGTGAGGATCACCAGCGGCGCAGCCAGCCCCAGCCCCAGCCCCAGCAGGACATACGCCAACCCGCACCCCCCTCCTCCCTCGTGTCGCTTCCCGCCCTCACCGCTCCGTGCGCGCTTACGCCCGGAAGACGCGGTGCACGGCGGATACGGGAAGAACGAGCGTCGATCACGGAGAGTTCCCGGGTGACACGGAGCGTTTCCGTACCCGCCGGGGAAGGGACCCGTCAGAGCCCTGCGGGCACCCAGTCGGGCAGCGACTCCGTGCGCCGCACCCACTCGGCGGGCGGTGCCCCGGCCTTGCCCGCGGCCAGCACGCCGCCCACGATCGCGCAGGTCGTGTCCACGTCCCCGCCCACCTGGGCGGTCGTCCAGAACGCCGTCTCGTAGTCACCGAGGGCCCGCGCGGCGGACCACAGGGCGAAGGGGACGGTGTCATGCGCGGTCGTGCGGCGTCCGCTGCCCAGCACGGCCGCGACCGTGCCCGGGTCGCGGTAGTCGAGCATGTCCCGGGCGCGGCGGAGTCCCTGGCCGACCGCGCTCTTCGGTACGAGCGCGATGACTCGGTCGAGCAGGGCCTCGCCGCTGGGCGGGCCGTCGGGCGAGCCGGCCAGAGCCGCCGCCGCGGCCACCGCCATGGCCCCGACCACGGCCTCCCGGTGCTGGTGCGTGGTGTAGGCCGAGATTTCCGCCTGGTGGGTCGCCTGCTCGGGATCGTCCGCGTACCAGGCGCCCAGGGGGGCGATCCGCATGGCCGCGCCGTTGCCCCAGGACCCCTGGCCGTTGAAGAGGCCGGCGGCCAGCTCGCGCCAGTCCCCGCCCTCCCGGACCAGACGCAGCAGGCGGTTGACCGCGGGACCGTAGCCCCGGTCGAAGTCGTGGTGCTCGGCGAAGGAGCGGGCGAGCGCATCTTGGTCGATCCGCTGGTGGGCGGCGAGGACGGCCAGCACGGAGCAGGCCATCTCGGTGTCGTCCGTCCACTGCCAGGGGCCCGGAGGCAGTTCCCGGCGCTTCAGCAGGGGGTAGTTCACCGGAACGAAGAACTGGGAGCCCAGCGCGTCTCCCACGGCCAGTCCGCGCAGGCTCGCCGAGGCGCGCTCGAAGCGCTCGAGGGAAGAGGAGTCAGCGGTCATCGCTCTGCCACTCTATCCGCTGACCCAGTACGGCACCGGCTCCCGCCAGCGCGCGAAGGGCCGGTCGAGTGCGTACCTGCCGTCCTCCCCGAGAACGAGCATCCGCATCTCGGCGTTCCCCGGATTGGCCAGCGACTCGAATTCGGCGACCGTCCAGTGGAACCAGCGCATGCAGAACAGCCGCATCGCCAGCCCGTGGGTCACCAGGAGGACGTTCGGAGGATGGTCGGGGGCCTCGAAGCTGCGGAACAGGCTCTCCAGGAAGCCGCCGACCCGGTCGTACACGTCGGCGCCCGACTCTCCCTGCGGGAAGCGGAAGAAGAAGTGGCCGTAGGCGTCGCGGTACGCCTTCTGCAGGCGCACGTCGTCGCGGTCCTGCCAGTTCCCCCAGTCCTGCTCACGGAGCCTGGGCTCCTCCCGGACGCGTATGAGGTCGGCATCGAGGTGGAAGGCGTGGAGCGTCTCGTGCGTGCGCCGGTACGGGGAGACGTACACGCTCACGCGTTCCCTGCCGAAGAGCTCCCGGAGCTGCTCTCCGGTCTCCTCGGCCTGCCGCCGGCCGCGCTCGGTCAGCGCGAGGGCGTGGTCGGGCTCGCGTTCGTACACGGAGTCGTCGATGTTGCCGGTCGACTCGCCGTGCCGGACAAGGACGATGCGCCGTGGTCGTGCCATGTCGAAACCCTAGATCGAACGGCGGAAGGTGGAGCACTCGTACGGGCTCCATACGGCGTAGGTCACATGATTTCCGCGCCGCGGATCCTTCCGTGATGACGATGCGGCACCCTCGGGAAGTACGTCCGGTTCTCCAACCGACCGGTGGGATCTCAGACCGTCCAGGACGGTTCCAGTTCCACGATGTCGCCGGAGAGCGCCGCGACGTCCGCCTCGGTCTGGGCGCGCAGGGCCAGGCGTTCGATGCGTTCGGTGCGGTACTTGCCGTGCTCGGCCGCCGACCGCCACATCGAGAGGATCATGAACTCTTGTTCGGGCGCCTCGGCGAACATGCCACGGATCATGCCGGGCGAACCGGCCATGGCCGGGTTCCAGACCTTCTCCTGCATGAGCATGAAGTGCTCCACGCGCTCCTCGTGGATCCGGCACAGGGCCACCCGGACGAGATCGGCGTCGGTGAAGCGCGGCTCGAAGCCCGTCTTCACATCGAAGCGGTACTCGAACAGCCTGACCTGGGCGTCCTTGAAGGTGCCGGACTGGGCGGCGGCCAGCCGGTCATGGGAACGGGCCATGAAGGAGTCGTAGAAGGCGCGGCTCTCCCAGAAGGCGAAGACGTGCGCCACTCCCGGCCGCTGCCGGCTCCAGCCCCCGCCCTGTCCCCGGAAACCCGGCTCCCCCGGCAGCCCCGCCCATTTCCGCTGCCCGCGCTCGAAACCGCGGCGGTCGACCACGGTGCAGCGAATCCACTTGACCAGCACCGCGCCATCGTAAGGCCAGCGGGCGTGGCGCCGGTCCCGCTCCGGTGGACCAGGCCCGGGCGTGCGCCCCCGTGCACGTGGCACGATGGGCAAAAAGCGTCCGACTCACACGAGTTGGGGGCGAGTGAGCCACAGGGGGAAGGGGCAGCCTGGTGACCGGCTTCAGCAAGGGAATCCGCAAGGCCGAGGTCGCGCTCAAGTGGGATCCCAGTCCGGCGGGACGGCCGCCGACCGATCTCGACATCATCGCCGCGACGTTCGTGTCGGCCGACGCTTACGGGACGCCGGCCTATCTGGTGCACTTCGACAGCCGTTCGCCGGACGGCACGATCTTCCTCAACCGCGACAGCACCGACGGCAGGGGCTTCGGCTGGGACGAGGTCATGGTGCTCGAACTGGAACGGCTCGACAGCCGGTACGCGCGCGTGGTGGTGGGTGTCGTCATCCAGCAGCGGCCCGGGCATAAGACGTTCGCCGATGTGCTGAATCCGGCCGCGCGCGTCCGGGAGGGCTATACGGTCCTCGCTGAGGACGACTTCGGGTCGGTCCTCGGGGCGACGGCGGCGACGATCGCCGAGTTCGTGCGCGACGACTCCGGCGAGTGGACCCTGCGTCCCGGCGTGCACGGCTTCGACGAGGATCCGTCGACGTTCACCCAGGTCATGGGCAGAGCACGCCGCCCCTGACGTGGTGACAGCCGAAGGGGCGCCGGCGTGTGGCCGGCGCCCCTTCTTCACCGGGGACCACGTGTCAGGTCCCTAGCGGCTGCCGGTCAGCTGCAACCGCTGGTCGAGCCGCAGCCCTCGCAGATGTAGCAGGAGCCGGCCCGCTGCATCTTCGTACCGCAGGAGAAGCACAGCGGGGCGTCGGCCTGGATACCCATCTGCATCTCGACCAGCTCGGCGCTGGTGTGGGCCTGCTTCGGGGCAGGCTTGACCGCCTCGGTCTCGGCCTTCGGCGTGGCGACCGCCTTCAGCTCCTGGGCGAGCGGCGCCGACTGGGCCAGACCCTCGACGTCGACCTCGTCGTCATCGAGCGACTGCTCGTACGAACCGGTCTCCAGGTGACGCTGACGCTCCTCGGCGGAGTGGATGCCGAGGGCGGAGCGCGTCTCGAAGGGCAGGAAGTCCAGCGCCAGACGGCGGAAGATGTAGTCGACGATCGACTGCGCCATCCGCACGTCGGGGTCGTCCGTCATGCCGGCCGGCTCGAAGCGCATGTTGGTGAACTTCGAGACGTACGTCTCCAGCGGCACGCCGTACTGGAGGCCGACGGAGACGGCGATGGAGAAGGCGTCCATCATGCCCGCGAGGGTGGAGCCCTGCTTGGACATCTTCAGGAAGACCTCGCCGAGCCCGTCGTCCGGGTAGGAGTTGGCCGTCATGTAACCCTCGGCGCCACCGACCGTGAAGGACGTGGTGATCCCCGGACGGCCCTTGGGGAGGCGCTTGCGGACCGGGCGGTACTCGATGACCTTCTCGACCGTCTCGCGGATGGCCGCCTCGGTCTTCTCCGTGACCTCGGCCTTCTCCTTCTCCTTGGTCTTCGCGGAGAGGGGCTGGCCGACCTTGCAGTTGTCGCGGTAGATCGCGAGCGCCTTGACGCCCAGCTTCCAGGCCTCGAAGTAGATCTCCTCGACCTCCTCCACGGTCGCCGTCTCCGGCATGTTGACCGTCTTGGAGATGGCGCCGGAGATCCACGGCTGGATCGCGGCCATCATGCGGACGTGACCCATCGGGGAGATGGCGCGCTCGCCCATGGCGCAGTCGAACACCTCGTAGTGCTCGTGCGCGAGGCCGGGGGCGTCGATCACGTTGCCGTTCTCGGCGATGTGGGCGACGATCGCCTCGATCTGCTCCTCCTGGTAACCCAGGCGGCGCAGGGCCTGCGGGACGGTGCCGTTGACGATCTGCATCGAGCCGCCGCCGACGAGCTTCTTGAACTTGACCAGGGCGAGGTCGGGCTCGACGCCCGTGGTGTCGCAGGACATCGCGAGACCGATGGTGCCGGTCGGGGCGAGGACGGACGCCTGGGAGTTGCGGAAACCGTTCCTCTCGCCGAGGCGCACCACGTCCTGCCATGCCTCCGTGGCAGCGGCCCACACCGGGGTGTCCAGGTCGTCCATGCGGACGGCCGTGCCGTTGGCGTCGGCGTGCTGCTTCATGACGCGGTTGTGGGCGTCGGCGTTGCGGGCGTAGCCGTCGTAGGTGCCGACGACCGCGGCCAGCTCGGCGGAGCGGCGGTAGGCCGTACCCGTCATCAGGGAGGTGATGGCGCCGGCCAGGGAACGGCCGCCGTCCGAGTCATAGGCGTGGCCGGTGGCCATCAGCAGGGCGCCGAGGTTGGCGTAGCCGATGCCGAGCTGGCGGAACGCGCGCGTGTTCTCACCGATCTTCTGGGTCGGGAAGTCGGCGAAGCAGATCGAGATGTCCATCGCGGTGATGACCAGCTCGACGACCTTCTGGAAGCGCTCGGTCTCGAAGGACTGGTGGCCCTTGCCGTCGTCCTTGAGGAACTTCATCAGGTTCAGCGAGGCCAGGTTGCAGGACGTGTTGTCCAGGTGCATGTACTCGCTGCACGGGTTCGACGCGGTGATCCGGCCGGACTCGGGGCAGGTGTGCCAGTTGTTGATGGTGTCGTCGTACTGGATGCCCGGGTCGGCGCAGGCCCAGGCGGCCTCGGCCATGCGGCGGAAGAGGGACTTGGCGTCGACCTCCTCGATGACCTCACCGGTCATGCGGGCACGCAGGCCGAACTTGCCGCCCTTCTCGACCGCCGTCATGAACTCGTCGTTGACACGGACCGAGTTGTTGGCGTTCTGGTACTGGACGGACGTGATGTCGTCGCCGCCCAGGTCCATGTCGAAGCCCGCGTCGCGCAGGGCGCGGATCTTCTCCTCCTCCTTGACCTTGGTCTCGATGAAGTCCTCGATGTCGGGGTGGTCGACGTCGAGCACGACCATCTTGGCGGCGCGCCGGGTGGCACCACCGGACTTGATGGTGCCGGCGGAGGCGTCGGCGCCACGCATGAAGGAGACCGGGCCGGAGGCGTTGCCGCCGGAGGAGAGCAGCTCCTTGGAGGAGCGGATGCGGGAGAGGTTCAGGCCGGCGCCGGAGCCGCCCTTGAAGATCATGCCCTCTTCCTTGTACCAGTCGAGGATCGACTCCATGGAGTCGTCGACGGACAGGATGAAGCAGGCGGAGACCTGCTGGGGCTGCGGGGTGCCGACGTTGAACCAGACGGGGCTGTTGAAGCTGAAGATCTGGTGCAGGAGGGCGTAGGCCAGCTCGTGCTCGAAGATCTCGGCGTCGGCGGGCGAGGCGAAGTACTTGTAGTCCTCACCGGCCTTCCGGTACGTCTTCACGATGCGGTCGATCAGCTGCCTGAGGCTGACCTCGCGCTGCGGAGTGCCCACGGCACCCCGGAAGTACTTGCTGGTGACGATGTTGACCGCGTTCACCGACCAGAAGTCGGGGAACTCGACGCCACGCTGCTCGAAGTTGACCGAGCCGTCGCGCCAGTTGGTCATGACGACGTCACGGCGCTCCCAGCTCACCTCGTCGTACGGGTGCACGCCGGGGGTGGTGTGGATGCGCTCGATGTGCAGCCCCTTGTTCCCCGCCTTGCCGCTCTTGGCTCGGGAACCTCGTGCCGGACCGCTCGCCGTCTCTGTCATGCCGCCTCCCTGGTACGGGCAAAACGCCCAAAAGTGCCCCGATTGTTCCCGTGGCACGGTGTTCTGTCGTGTGTTGCGGGCACCCTCAGCTGCCGCCCGCAACAGGTCTTTGTCGGCCGCCTCCCGGCCGGAATCCGGATCTCCTCCCGGTTCCCGGCCCGCCGGTCAGTCGGCGGCGTGGGCGGGCACCGGAACCTGGGTGGTCCCGCCGGGCCCGCAGCCTGCTTCCTGGATCCCCGCTCCCGCGTCCTGGTCGTCCGCGGCGGGGCCTCGCGTGGTCTCCCGCAGCTCCGCGATCGCGGCCTCGAAGTCGTCGAGCGAGTCGAACGCCCGATAGACGGAGGCGAACCGCAGATAGGCGACGAGGTCGAGTTCCTGCAAGGGGCCGAGTATGGCCAGGCCCACGTCGTGAGTGGTCAGCTCGGCGCTCCCGGTGGCACGCACCGCCTCCTCGACCCGCTGGCCGAGCTGGGCGAGTGCGTCCTCGGTGACAGGCCGCCCCTGGCACGCCTTGCGCACGCCGTTGATGACCTTCGCGCGGCTGAACGGCTCGGTGACCCCGGACCGCTTGACCACCATGAGCGAGCACGTCTCCACGGTCGTGAAACGACGGGAGCAGTCGGGGCACTGACGGCGCCTGCGGATCGACGTGCCGTCATCGGTCGTACGGCTGTCGACCACGCGGCTGTCGGGATGCCTGCAGAAGGGGCAGTGCATGATCTCCAACCCTCCTCACAGCAGTCTCATTGACCTCACCGGACCCACAGGACCCGCGAAGCAGACCCCAGCATAGGCGATCGCGACGCCGTCCAAGACCCGGGGGACCACAACTTGTGGGCTGCTGTAGCCATCCAACCACTACATGTGGGGATTGCTTCATACGCCCAGGCAGACACGCGTGTCGCGGCGGAACGGTGGATCCGGGCATCGGCGGCGGCCGGCACGGACACGCGCACGCGTACCCGTGCCGCCGTGCCGCATACCGGGATAGCGTGGGCGCCGCACGCGAGGGGGCATGGCACTCCGGCACAGAAGGGCCCCGGATACCGGACCGCGGGGTTCCGGATGGCAGACTGGGGTCGCGGCCCACAAGGTCGGCGACCCCGGCGGTGAAGAGTACAGCAATGGGCACTTTTGTCCGCCAGGTGCAGGCTGAGCCATACACCCAGACACACGATCACGTCACGTGAAACGCACTTTTTCACTCGAACGTGTGTTTGGCGCAACCTTTCGAAAGCAACTACCGTTGTGCAGCAGGGAGACCATCGAGAGGGGCCGCCGTGACCACCACCGCAGACAGTGCCACCATCACCGCCCAGGACCGCTCCCAGGGCCGAGTCGAGCCGGTGCACGTGATGAACGAAGTGACGAATCCCGAGGGGCACAAGCGCTCCCTGCCGGGCCGACCTCCCGGCATCCGGGCGGACAGCTCGGGGCTCACCGACCGGCAGCGCCGGGTGATCGAGGTCATCAGGGACTCGGTGCAGCGGCGGGGCTACCCACCGTCGATGCGGGAGATCGGCCAGGCCGTCGGCCTGTCCAGCACGTCCTCGGTCGCCCACCAGCTGATGGCACTGGAGCGCAAGGGGTTCCTGCGTCGCGACCCGCACCGCCCGCGCGCGTACGAGGTGCGAGGCTCCGACCAGGCCGTGACCGTGCAGCCCACGGACACCGCCGGCAAGCCCGCCGCGTCGTACGTCCCGCTGGTCGGCCGTATCGCGGCCGGTGGCCCGATCCTCGCGGAGGAGTCCGTCGAGGACGTCTTCCCTCTCCCCCGCCAGCTCGTCGGCGACGGCGAACTGTTCGTCCTGAAGGTCGTCGGTGACTCGATGATCGAGGCCGCGATCTGCGACGGCGACTGGGTGACCGTGCGCCGCCAGCCGGTCGCCGAGAACGGCGACATCGTGGCCGCCATGCTCGACGGCGAAGCCACCGTCAAGCGCTTCAAGCGCGAGGACGGCCACGTCTGGCTCCTCCCGCACAACGCCGCCTACGAGCCGATCCCCGGCGACGACGCGACGATCCTGGGCAAGGTCGTCGCGGTGCTGCGCCGCGTGTGACGAACGCGGCAGGCGGGCCCCGACGGCTCGCTCCCTGACCGGGCCCCGGAACCTCTGCGCCGGTTCCGGGGTCCTGCCCGTCCCGGGTAGCCGTACGCACGGCTGCCATCGTGGGGTGGTCCGACCGGCTGACCCGACCTCGAAACCCGCCCAGCAGCCGTACGACGGCGATGTCCGCGCCCTCCACCAGGGCCGGCAGCTCCCCGGCGACGTCGACCCGGGTGGGGTTGCCGATGC
>NZ_JBEXRO010000003.1:0-14862 GCF_040613095.1 Streptomyces sp. NPDC006309
CGAACCCATTCGGCATTGGTCAGATCACCCCGCCCCATGCAGGGCACAACGAGCAAAGGATCCGACAGTCACATGATCCGCCGGACAGAACCTAGGGTCTGTCGTCCGGATCACGCCGGGCTCGCGGGCCCTGGCATGATCCGGACGAAGAACCCTAGCCGTCCGACGGGGTGCCCCCGCCGGTGCTCGGCCTGGTCGGCGCCTCAGGCGGTGGCGCGGGACTCCCGCGGCACCTTCCTGCGGCCGCCTGCCCCGCTTCCGCCCGCGGCGACCCGCTCGGCTGGGCCCGCCTGCTCGCGTACTCCGACCCGGCCTCCTACTTCTGGAGAATCGCCAGATCCTCCTCCGCCTGGGGGACCGCCACCGTGCCGTGGTCGTTCGGCAGGGTCTGGACGGTGAAGGCGGGCAGGCCGGTGCCGGTGACGGCGAGGGTGCGCGCGGCGTAGACGGGGCCGCCGGACGTGGGCTCCACCGTGAGGGCGTACGTGCCCTTCAGGCCGGCCGGGACCGGGGCGGCGATGTCCTGCGTGGTGCCGGACTTCACCGTGTACGTCCTGGTGACCGGCGTTCCGCCCTCGCTGCCGGCCGACGCGGTGACCTTGACCGTGGCCGTGGCGGTGGGGGCCGTCAGGGCGAGGGTCGTGCCCTTCGCCCTGTTGTCGGCCGACGTCGCGCGCGTGCCGACGGGGGCGGTGGCCGGGATGAACGCCGTTTCCTTGTTGCCGCCCTTGCCCCGGACGACCTGGAGCGCCGCGACGACCGGGACCGGCCGGCCGGTGGGCGTCAGGACCAGGGAGCCGGCCTCGCCGCGGGTGACGTCGCCGAGGTCCACCGCGCCGGTCATGCCGGACTTGACGTGCAGGGTCTCGTTCCCGGCCGGGGTGATCAGGCCGTCGGGCGAGGCCAGGCGGATCTTCAGGTCGGCGTCGTCGTCGCCGGGTGTGAAGGCGATGAGGCGGACGTCGGTGGCGTCCTTCGGGATGCCGGGCAGGACCAGGCTGCCGGCCGGGTCGGCGGCGGCGGCCAGCCAGTCGCCGCCCGCCTTGTCGTCCAGGGCCTGCACGGCCGCGCCGACCCGCCCGCTGCGGACGCCGACGTGCAGCGTCAGGTCGGCCTGCCGCTCGTCGGTGAGCGTGGAGAGCAGGAACGCCTTGCCGGTGTGCGGCTTGACGGTGAGGTTCTCGCCCAGCGGGGACTTGATCGCCCCGTCTTTGCCGAACAGCTCGATGTCGACGACGGCGGCGGAGTCGTCGGGGTTGGTCAGGTGGACGTAGTCGGTGCGGCCGGCGGCCGTGGCGGCGCCCGGGAACCAGAACTCGGTGTCCGCGCCGGTGCAGTTGACACCCAGAAGGCCGCGGCCGGTGCCGACGGGGACCTCGGTGGTCTCCTGGAGGGTCCAGCCGGGGGCGAAGCCGCCGTCCGCCGTGCCGACCAGTGCGGGCGCGGCACCGGAGGTGTCGCCGGTGACCGGCGTGCCCGGCGCCTTCGGGGTGAGCACCGGCCGGCCGGTGCTCTGCTTGCCGCCCTTGCCCTTCCCGCTCCCGGCCGCGTCCCCGTCGGCGGTCCGGAGCCGCGCCGTGCCGTTGTGCGCGGCGCCCTTGGTGACGGGGGTGAACGACGTGTACGTCGTGTCGGCGATGTCCGAGTCGCTGGGTGCCGGGCACAGCAGGCCGGTGCGTTCGACGGGCAGCCGGGCGGCTGTCCGGGGGGCGGCGGCGCCGGACGCGGCCGGTGTGGCGACCGCGGCGAACGCGGTGACGGCGGCCAGCGCGGCCGTGCCTGCGAACAGGGACAGGGTGGTGCGGTTCACTGCTGGCTCCCGTCGGGGCGCTCGTTGCCGGTGCCGTGGGGATGGGCCGGGTCGTAACCCTGCCGGGCGGGGTCCTGGGCGGGGTCGTAACCCTGCCGGGCGGGGTCCTGGGCCGGGTCGTAGCCCTGCCGGGCGGGGTCGTAGGCTGGCGCGTACCCCTGGTCGTAGCCCTGCTGCTGGTACGCCGCCGGGTCGTACGGGGGCTGGTCGGCGCCGTCGTTGTAGGCGTACGGGTCGTAGGGGGCCGCCTGGTAGGGGTCGGGCTGCTGGTACGTCTGCTGGTCGTAGCCCGTCGCGGTGCGGTACGGGTCGGTGCCGTAGCCGCCGTCTCCGGTGTCGCCGTAGGTGGCCGGGTTCCACTCGTCGTAGGACTGCTGGTGGGGTACGGCCACCGGGGGCTGCTCGGGGGGTGCGGGCGCGGCGGGCAGGTCCTCGGCGGGCGGTTCCTCGGCCTGGGCGCGCAGGCGGCGGGCGCGGCGGCCCTCGCCGGTGACGGCCTGCGCGGGCACGGGCCGCTCCTCGGGCAGGTCGTCGTCGACGTCGCGGCGGCGGCCGGGCAGGGCGAGGACGACCAGGACGACGGCGAGCGCCCCCTGGGCCCACAGCCAGGCGGTGTGGGCGAGCGGCGCGTCGTAGGTGACGTCGAGCCTGCCGC
The DNA here is from genome assembly GCF_040613095.1 of Streptomyces sp. NPDC006309. Lineage (NCBI taxonomy): Bacteria > Bacillati > Actinomycetota > Actinomycetes > Kitasatosporales > Streptomycetaceae > Streptomyces > Streptomyces sp. NPDC006309. Next base: position 2,466 of record NZ_JBEXRO010000003.1, read on the forward strand.
CGGCGGACGGCAGCCGGAAGCCCTGGGCCCAGCCGTCGACCGTGGTCGGGGTGAGCGGCTTGCCGTCCAGGGTCGCCGTCCAGCCGTCGGCGGCGCTGTCGGCCAGGCGCAGGACGCGGCTGCCCGAGCCGGCGGGGATCGTGGTGTGGATCTCCACCGGTCCCGCGTCGACCGGCCGGCCCGGGCCGGCGGCGGGCACGATTGCCGCGCGGGAGACCTCCTGGTCGACGCGCCACAGGGCGTTGCCGCTCTGCCGGCTGAGCCGGGACAGGCCGGGGGTGGCGTCCAGCACGCGGGTGATGTCGCGGGGGGCGCCCTGGTGCACGAGGACGTAGCGCACGGCGAAGCCGCCGAGTTCGTCGGCCTGGTCGGCGCCGGAGCCGGCGACCAGGTTGGCGACCACCTTGTCCAGGCGGGCGTTCTCACCGTCGGCGGCGGCGAGTTCGGCGTCCCCCATGCGGGCACCGGAGCCGCGGACCAGGGTGTAGCGCACGCGCGCGGTGGAGTCGCTGTCCAGGATCAGGGTGCGGGCCCGGTCGCCGGTGGCGGAGTCCTCGGCGACGAACGCGGGCACCTGTGACGGGTCGCGGCGCTCCAGGGGGCCGTCGGCGCCGCGGATCATCCAGCCGGCGGCGACGAGCAGCGGGCCGGCGGCCGAGGCGAAGGCGATCAGGGCGGCGACGGGCTGACGCCAGCCGAAGCTCTGCTCGGCCACACGCGCGCGTGCGCCGTCGGCGCCGAGGGCGGCGGCGGCCAGCAGGGCGATGCCGTAGACGAGGGTGGCCGGTCCGGCCCAGGCGGAGCGGTTGGACAGGACGGCGGACACGAGGCCGACGAGGGCGACGGCCCAGGCGCTACGGATGCCGAGCTGCCGTTCGGAGCGCAGGAGGGCGGCGAGGGCGGCGAGCACGATGCCGATGAGCATCAGGCCGTGCACGGTGCCGGGGCCGCCGGGGCTGGCGCCGAGCAGATCCAGCGCGGAGGCCGCCGAGGGGCCGTACTCCAGGCCGGCCTCGCGGAAGAAACCGGCCGGCAGGAGGGTCAGCGACCAGGGCGCGAGGACGAGCAGCGGGGTGCCGAGCTGGACGAGGAAGCGCAGGCCGTGGGCGACGAGGTCGCGGCGGCGCAGGGCGAGTACGCCGAGGCCGAGGACCAGCGCGACGGGCCAGACGATCGGCGTGAAGGCGGTGGCGATGCTCAGCAGCAGCGCGTACGCCCAGGTGGCTCGCCAGCTGCCGGGGGCGCCGGCGCGGTGCGCGAGGCCGCTCGCGGCGACGCCCGCGCGCGCGATGAGCGGGAGCAGGACGGCGAGGACGGCGGTGCCGATGTGGCCGCCGGCCAGGGCGCCGGTGGTGGCGGGCAGGAAGGCGTAGCCGATGGCGGCCCAGGCGCGCAGCAGCCGGGAGGTGACCAGGGGGCGGGACGCGAAGTAGGCGGTGCATCCGGCGAGCGGCAACGAGCAGACCAGCAGGACGGTGACGGCGAGCCCGGTGGAGCCGAACAGGAGGGAGCCGAGGGCCGCGACGAAGGCCAGGTAGGGCGGTGCGGCCGGGGTGCCGCCGGAGCCGACCGGGTGCCAGGCGTCCAGGTAGCGGGACCACAGGTCGCCGGCGTCGGCCGGGGCCGGCAGCAGGGCGCCGCCGGCGAGCGCGCCGCCGCCGAGCAGGGCGCGGCAGGCGGCGAGGGAGACGAACAGCAGGGCGAGGAAGAGCACCGGGCCGGGCCGGCGGGCGATCCGCCGGAGCCGGGCGAACTGCTCGACCTCGAGGAAGTCGGCGTCGTCGCCGCCGGGCCCGGACTCCACGGCACCGCCGTGCCGGCCGGCCGAGGTGGTGTCGATGTCGGAGTCGCTGGTGAAGTGGCCCGCGAGCTGTTCCACGGTGGCCCGGACGGTGGCGCCCGGCGGCGGGAACAGGGCGCGCAGTTCGCCCTTGTCGGTCTTCGCGGGGCCGCGGCGGCGCCGGGCGGCGATGATCCGCTCGGGGCGCAGCAGGGTGCTCAGCAGGCCGCGGATCTCGTCGAGGGCCTGTCCGGGGACCTTGCCGACGAGGTAGGCGAGGGTCCGCAGGACGGTGCCGAGGACGATCCGCGTCAGCACCCAGGGCAGCGCTGCCGTACGGGTGTTGACGAGGAGGGTGTAGACGGCGCCGGCCTTGTCGACCTTGTGCGGGGAGGCGGTGGTGCGGCCCGCGCAGTCGACGGCGCGGCGCTCCCGGGAGGCGGCCTCGGCGTGCCGGACGACCGCGTCGGGGGCGACCAGGACGCGGTGGCCGGCGGTGTGGGCGCGCCAGCACAGGTCGACGTCGTCGCGCATCAGGGGCAGCCGGCGGTCGAAGCCGCCGAGCTGTTCGTAGACGTCGCGGCGGACGAGCATGCCGGCGGTGGAGACGGACAGCACGGTGCGGACGTGGTCGTGCTGGCCCTGGTCCTGTTCGCGGCGGTCCAGGCCGGTCCAGCGGCGGCCGGAGTTGGCGAGGGTGACGCCGACCTCCAGCAGCTGGCGGCGGTCGTACCAGCCGCGCAGCTTGGGGCCGACGACCGCGACGTCGTCGCGGCCGAGTTCGAGTTCGGTGTCGACGACCCGCAGGAGCTGGGCGAGGGCGTCGGGTTCGGGCGCGCAGTCGTCGTGCAGCAGCCACAGCCACTGCACGGGTTCGCCGTGCGGCAGTTCGGGCAGGTCGTAGGCATCGTCGCGCCAGCTGCGCGTGACCGGGTCCCAGCCGCTGGGGCGCTTGAGGTACGGCAGATCCTCCGGGGTGAGGACGGGCGCGGTGCGGCTCGCCTCCTCCACGGCCTGGCCGAAGCCGGTACGGCGGGCGAGGTGCAGCACGTTTGCGTCGCCGAGGGCGTCGGTGAGCAGCTGGGCGGAGCCGTCGGCGCTGCCGGTGTCGGCGGCCACCGCGTACTGCACGGGGCGCTCCTGGCCGAGCAGCCCGGCGAGCGCGTCGGGCAGCCAGCGGGCGCCGTCGTGGGAGACGAGGACCGCGGTCACCACATGGCGCGGGAACTCAGGGGTGGCGGTGCCGTCTTGGGCCGCCGTATGGCTGTGCACGGACATCGAGGTACGGGCCCCGGTTCGATGGACTGCGGTGGACGCCCGCGCCTCCTCGTGCGTCGAGGGGACGGCGGGGCGTCTCGGACGAGCGACCACACTATCGGCTGGCCATGACGACGGCCCGCCGCCTGTGGACAACCCACCGGCGCCGGGCCGTTCGTGACGCTCCCGTGTGTACGCGTGCGTGTGCGCATCCGCGTACGGCTGTGCGCGTTCGGCCGTACGCGTGCGGCTGTGCTCAGACGGCGGCCTTCTTCAGCCGGCGGCGTTCCCGCTCGGACAGGCCGCCCCAGATGCCGAAGCGCTCGTCGTTGGCGAGGGCGTACTCGAGGCACTCGGAGCGGACCTCGCAGGCGAGACAGACCTTTTTGGCCTCTCTCGTGGAGCCGCCCTTCTCGGGGAAGAAGGACTCGGGGTCGGTCTGGGCGCACAGCGCGCGCTCCTGCCAGCCGAGTTCCTCGTCCGCGTCGTCGACCAGCAGTTGCTGCACCAGCTCGGTCATGTGCGCCCCTCGTCCGTCTTTCACGTCCCCGTGCGTGGCCGTTACCGATTCCGGCTGAACGACACGAGTGAAATTACAAGTGTGCTGCTCCGGGCGAGTCAAGCCGAGATCTGCTATTGGGCCCGTTATTCACTCTGCGGAACCAAGGCCGTGCGGAAAGTGTTCAAATCGGCCTAAACCTTGACACGCAGACGGGACCCACGGGGTGGCCGAAACCCCGTACACCTGTCTGTACGGAGAAGGACGTCCCCGTGTTCGATCGCGTTCCGTGAAGCTCGCGCGCTCGGATGTGCCCCATGTGTCCCGGCATCCCGGTGAACAAACCTTTCACCTGTCAGAAGAACCGGATGAGGTGAAACATGTCCCACATACCGGGCGACGAGTTGACAGTGCCGGTGTGAACCGGTGTCCTAGTGGGCATGCTCGCGAACTCGGCACCCGCCTCGACCCGCTCCGCCGGGTCCCTCGGTGCCGCCCGCGCGCGCTGTAGCTGTTGTTGCTGTCCCAGCTGTTGAGCCCAGCCCGCTCCGGCTGTCCCCGAGTCCATCCCGGCTCGGCCGCGTTCCCCGCTCCGTGATCCCGCACCGGGGCACCCGCCCGCCCGTGACCCGGGCGGACCGCACGCGTCACCCGGCTCCACGCCCCAGCTCCAGCCCCCCACTCTTTCGCCGAGGACCACCGCACCCCGATGAACAGCGACAACGACCTCCAGATCGCCGGCGACATCCTCGAAGTCCCGCACCTGCTCCAGCCGCCGCGCGAGCACCCGGCCACCATCGCCGAATTCGCGGGACTCGCGCGCTCGATCGCCGCCGACCGCGCCCAGTGGGCGCACCTCGTCCGCTACGACGCCACCACCCGCTGGTACCACCGGCTGCGCACCGGCCCCGGCTACGAGGTGTGGCTGCTGTCCTGGGTGCCCGGACAGGGCAGCGGGCGGCACGACCACGGCCGCTCCTCCGGTGTGCTGACCGTCCTGGAGGGCACCCTCACCGAGCGCACCGAGCACGGCACGCGCGCGCTGACGGCGGGCACGCCGCACGGGGGCGGCGGGGAGTGGGGACGGGTGTTCGCCCCCGGTTACGTCCACGAGGTCGTCAACGACACGCTGGAGCCGGCCGTCAGCCTGCACGTGTACTTCCCGGGGCTGACCGAGATGCCGATGCACGGCTCCCCCCACTGCGAGGCGCGCACCGGGCCGCGTCCGGTGACTGCCTGACACCCGGCCGGAACCCGGCCGCCGGGAACCCGGCTGCCCGGAATCCGCCGGCGCCGCGTCCGGTGACTGCCTGACGCGTTGTCGTACCCGCCTGCGAGACTTGCCCCATGCGCATTGTGGTTCTGGCAGGCGGCATCGGTGGTGCCCGTTTCCTGCGTGGTCTGAAGCGGGCCGCGCCGGACGCGGACGTCACGGTCATCGGCAACACCGGCGACGACATCCATCTCTTCGGGCTGAAGGTCTGCCCGGACCTCGACACGGTGATGTACACGCTGGGCGGCGGCATCAACGAGGAGCAGGGGTGGGGGCGGGCCGACGAGACCTTCCACCTGAAGGAGGAACTGGCGGCCTACGGCGTCGGGCCCGAGTGGTTCGGGCTGGGCGACCGGGACTTCGCCACGCACATCGTGCGGACGCAGATGCTCGGCGCCGGCTACCCGCTGAGCGCGGTCACCGAGGCGCTGTGCGAGCGCTGGCAGCCGGGCGTGAAACTGATCCCGATGACCGACGACCGCGTCGAGACGCACGTGGCCGTCACCCTGCCCGGCAGCGGCTCCGCCGCGGGCGAGGGTGAACGCAAGGTGATCCACTTCCAGGAGTACTGGGTGCGGCTGCGCGCCTCCGTCCCGGCCGAGGCCGTCGTCCCGGTCGGCGCGGAGCAGGCCGAGCCGGCCCCGGGCGTCCTGGAGGCCATCGCCGCTGCGGACGTCATCCTCTTCCCGCCGTCCAACCCGGTCGTGTCCATCGGCACGATCCTGGCCGTGCCCGGCATCCGCGAGGCCATCGCCGACGCGGGCGTGCCCGTGGTCGGCCTGTCCCCCATCGTCGGGGACGCGCCCGTGCGCGGGATGGCCGACAAGGTGCTCGCCGCGGTCGGCGTGGAGTCCACGGCCGCCGCGGTCGCCGAGCACTACGGTTCCGGCCTGCTGGACGGCTGGCTGGTCGACACCGTGGACGCCGGCGTGGTGGAGCGGGTCGAGGCCGACGGCATCCGCTGCCGGGCCGTGCCCCTGATGATGACCGGCCCGGACGCGACCGCGCAGATGGCACGGGAGGCGCTGGCGCTGGCCGAGGAGGTGCGGGGAGCGTGAGCGAGGAGCGGCCCGCGCAGGAGCGCCCGGAGTACTCGGTCCGGGCCCTGCCGGGCATCCCCGAGGTGCAGCCGGGCGACGACCTGGCCAAGCTGATCGCCGCGGCCGAGCCGCGCCTGGCCGACGGGGACGTGCTGCTCGTCACCTCCAAGATCGTGTCCAAGGCCGAGGGCCGGGTCGTCCGGGCGGCCGACCGGGAGGCCGCGATCGACGCCGAGACGGTCCGGGTCGTGGCCCGGCGCGGCCCGCTCCGCATCGTGGAGAACCGGCAGGGCCTGGTCATGGCCGCCGCCGGGGTCGACGCCTCCAACACCCCCGCCGGGACGGTGCTGTTGCTGCCCGAGGACCCGGACGCGTCCGCGCGCGCGATCCGCGCCGGCCTGCGCGACACCCTCGGCGTCAACGTCGGTGTCGTCGTCACCGACACCTTCGGGCGACCCTGGCGCGCCGGGCTGACGGACGTGGCCATCGGCGCGGCCGGTGTGCGCGTGCTGGACGACCTGCGCGGCGGCACCGACGCGCACGGCAACCCGCTCAACGCGACCGTCGTCGCCACGGCGGACGAGCTGGCCGCCGCCGGTGACCTGGTCAAGGGCAAGACGGCCGGCCGGCCCGTGGCCGTGGTGCGCGGCCTGCCGCACCTGGTGACCGCCGCCCGGGACGGCACGGGCGGCCAGGACGGTGCCGGGAGCGGGGAGGGTGCCGAAGGCGCGCGGGCGCTGGTGCGCACCGCGCGGGACGACATGTTCCGGCTCGGCACCTCCGAGGCGGTCCGGGAGGCGGTGACCCAGCGGCGCACGGTCCGGGCGTTCACCGACGAGCCCGTCGACCCCGGCGCGGTACGCCGCGCGGTGGCCGCGGCGGTCACCGCGCCCGCCCCGCACCACACCACGCCGTGGCGGTTCGTGCTGCTGGAGTCTGCGGAGTCCCGGACCCGGCTGCTGGACGCGATGCGCGACGCCTGGGTGGCCGACCTGCGCCGGGACGGCAAGAGCGAGGAGTCCGTCGCCCGGCGGGTCCGGCGCGGGGACGTGCTCCGCAACGCGCCCTGTCTCGTCGTGCCGTGCCTCGTCATGGACGGCTCGCACACGTACGGGGACGCGCGGCGGGACGGCGCCGAACGGGAGATGTTCGTCGTCGCCATGGGCGCGGGCGTGCAGAACCTGCTGGTTGCGCTGGCCGGGGAACGGCTGGGCTCAGCGTGGGTGTCGTCCACGATGTTCTGCCGCGACGTGGTGCGCGAGGTGCTGGAACTGCCGGCGGGCTGGGACCCGATGGGCGCGGTGGCGGTCGGCCATCCGGCCGGGGAGCCCGCCCCGCGTCCGCAGCGGGACGCGGGGGCGTTCCTCGAGGTGCGGTGAGCGGGCCGGACACCGCCTAGTCTCTTAGGACAGCCCCGGCAGCTCTAGGACCCCCCAGTGGCAGGACGTTTTCCCCAGCGCCCCACGCGTACGACCGTACGCGGCGGGCATGCCGCCGTACCCGCGGGCGCCGGGGCCGGGGTGCCGCGGCAGGTGAGCGCGCCGGCGCGGGTACGGCGGTGGGTGCCGGACGGGCCCGTCGACCTCGGGCTGGTCCTCGGACCGCTCCGGCGCGGGCCCGCCGACCCGACGTTCCGGGCCACGGCGGACGGGTCCGTGTGGCGGGCCGCCCGTACGCCCGCCGGGCCGGGCACGCTGCGGGTGCGCGCGTACGGCGGTGAGGTGCTCGGTGAGGCGTGGGGGCCCGGAGCCGAGTGGCTGCTGGAGCAGCTGCCGGAACTGCTCGGTGCCGCCGACGACCCCGGCGCGTTCGTGCCGCGGCACCGGGTGGTGGCGCTGGCGCGGCACCGGCGGCCGGGGCTGCGGCTGACCCGGACCGGGCTGGTACTGGAGTCGCTGATCCCGTCCGTGCTGGAACAGAAGGTCACCGCGGACGAGGCGTACCGGGCGTGGCGGCTGCTCGTACGGCGGTTCGGGGAGCCCGCGCCGGGACCCGCGGGGGTGGGGGAACGGCCGATGTCCGTCATGCCCGCGCCTCGGACGTGGGCGCTGATTCCCTCCTGGGAGTGGCACCGGGCCGGGGTCGACGACAAGCGGGCCTCCACGATCCTGCGGGCCGTGCGGGTCGCCGCGCGGCTGGAGCAGGCGGTCGCGATGCCCGCGGAGGCCGCTCGCGCGCGGTTGGAGGTCGTGCCGGGGGTGGGGCCGTGGACGTCGGCCGAGGTGGTGCAGCGCAGTCACGGGGCGGCGGACGCGGTGACGGTGGGCGATCTGCATCTGCCGGGGATCGTGGGGTGGGCGCTGGCCGGGGACCGGGACGCGGACGACTCCGTGATGCTGCGGCTGCTGGAGCCGTATGCCGGGCAGCGGCACCGGGCGGCTCGGCTGATTCTGCTGAGCGGGTGCGTGCCGGGGCGGCGGGTGCCGAAGATGCCTCGGGTGGATATCGGGTTGTGGTGAGGGGGCCGGGACGCTGCCGCCGGGCGTCGGGGGGCCGTCGGGCGCCGGGGACTGCCGCCGGGCGCCGCGTGGAGACGCTCGCCTGAACCGGCCAGGCGCCGCCGGACACCCCGTAGGGACGCTCGCCTGAACCGGCCAGGCGCCGCCGGACACCCCGTAGGGACGCTCGCCTGTACCGGCCAGGCGCCGCCGGACAACAGGTGGGGACGCTCGCCGGCGCTGGCCGGGTGCCGCTGCGCCCACCCGTGCCGCCCCAGCGGCACGACTGCCCGCAGCTGGGGCAGGTGTGCCGGTGGGGGGCGGTTGGTTGGAGCCGGGGTGGCGGCGGAGGCCGATGGGGGCGGTGGTTACTGGTCGGGGGAGAAGCGGAGGGCGGCCGGGGGGATGCGGGCGTCGCACCAGACGCGTGCTCCCTCGCGCAGTTCGTTGTCGGCGCCCACGACCGCGCCGTCGCCGATGACCGTGCCGGTGAGGACGGAGCGTTCGCCGACGCGGGCCCGGGCGCCGATGAGGGAGTCGGTGATGACGGCGCCGGGTTCGATGACGGCGCCGGGGAGGATGGCCGAGCCGGAGACCCGCGCGCCCGGTGCGACGTACGCGCCCTCGCCGACCACCGTGCCGCCGGTCAGTTTCGCGTCCGGCGCGACGGTGGCCGTGGGGAGGATCAGGCGGTCGCCGCGGCGGCCGGGGACGGCCGGGGACGGCGCGCGGCCGAGGACCAGATCGGCCGAGCCGCGTACGAACGCGACGGGGGTGCCGAGGTCCAGCCAGTAGGTGGAGTCGACCATGCCCTGGAGGTGGGCGCCGGCGGCCAGCAGCCCGGGGAAGGTCTCGCGTTCGACGGAGACGGGGCGGCCCGCCGGGATCGCGTCGATGACCGAGCGGCGGAAGACGTACGCCCCCGCGTTGATCTGGTCGGTGACGATCTCCTCGGGGGTCTGCGGCTTCTCCAGGAAGGCCTGGACGCGGCCGGTCGCGTCCGTGGGGACGAGACCGTAGGCCCGCGGGTCGGTCACCTTCGTCAGGTGCAGGGAGACGTCCGCGCCCGTCGATTCGTGCGTGCGGACGAGGGCCCTGATGTCCAGGCCGGTCAGGATGTCGCCGTTGAAGACCAGGACCGGGTCGTCGGGGCCGGAGCGCAGGCGGGAGGCGACGTTGCGGAGGGCGCCGCCGGTGCCGAGGGGTTCCTCCTCGGTGACGTACTCCAGGTGCAGGCCCAGCGCGGAGCCGTCGCCGAAGTACGGTTCGAACACCTCGGCGAGATAGCTGGTGGCGAGGACGATGTGCTCGACGCCCGCCGCCCTCGCCCGGGCCAGCTGGTGGGTGAGGAACGGAACCCCGGCGGCCGGGACCATCGGTTTGGGCGTGTGCACGGTGAGCGGCCGCAGCCGCGTGCCCTTGCCGCCGACCAGGAGGATCGCTTCTGTCACCTGTCGTCTCTGCTTCCTGCCGGGTCCGGCCGCACCACTCGTCGACTGTCGTTTCGGCCGGTCAGTGTATGCAGACCGGGCGGTGACACTCGCGGTGGCCGCGCGGAGTCCCGCCGGATCGGCGCGCGGTTTCCCCCGGCCGACCCCCGGTCGGGGACCTCGGCCGCCCCTCCCCCGCCGGCTCCGGCCTCAGCGTCCCTGGTAGCGGGCCGCGCTGGAGCGGGCCGTGCCGAGCTTGCCGTAGAGGCGTTTGCCGGGGCACTCGGTGGCGAATCCGTCCCGGTGCCCGGAGATCACGTGGAGCCGTACGGTCCTGCCCCGGGGGTAGCGGTTGCCGCCGCCCGAGGTGAGCGAGGTCTTTCCGCGCGGATTGCCGCCGTAGAGCCCGAATTTCCAGGCGGTCAGCCGGGCGACGGCCCTCACCGCGGCGCTCGACGGCCTGCTCGCGCCGTACGAGCCGATCACGGCGATGCCCAGGCTGTCGCTGTTGAACCCGAGGGTGTGCGCGCCGAGGACCGCCTTGGCGACGCCGCCGGCCCGGCCCTCGTAGAGGGTTCCGCACTTGTCGACGAGGAAGTTGTAGCCGATGTCCCGCCAGCCCATGCTCCGGACGTGGTAGCGGTAGATGCCGCGGACGACGGCGGGGGCCTGGGCGCAGGTGTACCGGTTGCCCGAGGCGGTGTGGTGGACGAAGGCCGCCTTGACCTTCTTCGTGTAGACGGACCCGCGGCGGCGCAGCGACTCGTCCGCGCCCCAGCCCCGGCGCGTGACGATCCGCGGGCGCGGCCCGACGTACGGTTTCGCCCGCGTGGGTCCCTTCAGGCGGGTCAGTTCCCGTTCGGTGTCCCGCCGGTCCAGCTCCGGGATCGCGGTGGCGCCGGACCGGGTGATGCCGGCGGCGGAGGCGGGCGGCGCGACCTCCGTGCCGGGGGCGGTGCGCGGCGAGCCGGGCAGCGGCTCCCCCGGGTTCCCCGGCCCGCCCTTCTCCTTTCCGGGGTCGACCAGTTCCAGGCGCAGTCCCGGCGGCAGGACGGACCGCGACGCTCCGGCACGCCCGCCCCGGGCGCCCCCGGTGCCGGAACTTCCGGCGCTCACCCGTACGTCGACGCCGTCCGAGTCGCCCACCCACAGCGGAGCGGTGGCCCCGCGGGCGGAGCGTTCGGCCGTACCCGGGTCGGCGCCGTGGTCGGCGTTGTGCGCCTCGACGTCCTGCCAGCCGGACCACTTCCCCGTCGCGACGGAGCGCGTCCGCACCTGGACCCGTCCGCGCAGCGCGGTGTCCGGGTCGTCCCAGACGACCCCGGCCAGCGCGAAACGGCCGAGGTGCGCGCGGTACAGCCCCTGTTGGGGGGCCGTGCCGTGGACGCGCTCGCGGGTGAGCGGCACCAGGGGCAGCGACCGGGTGCTGCCCGGGATCGCGGCCCCGGTGAGTCCGCCGGCGCCGGCGGCCCCCGGTATCCGCCCGGACACGGCGGTCGCGGGCGGCGCCGGCGCGAGGGCGACGACCGCGGCGCAGGTGAGGCCGATCGAGCGGACGGCGAGCGGGGAGACGCCGGAGGGGGAGGTGAGGAGTCCACGCATGGGCTGATCGTGGACATGTCCGTACACGTCTGTCCATCGGGGAACTGCCGGGCCGCCGTGGGCCGTTCCACCGGACCGGTGGCCTCGGCACGAGGTGCGCGCACCGGCCCGCGCGTACCCTGTGCCGGGTGAACGCCACCGATCGCACCCCTGCCGACCTGCTGACTTCCGCGCTCGCCGCGGACCCCGGCCGCCCGCTGGTGACCTTCTACGACGACGCCACGGGCGAACGCGTCGAACTGTCCGTGGCCACCTTCGCCAATTGGGTGGCCAAGACCGCCAACCTCCTTCAGGGCGACCTCGCCGCCGGGCCCGGTGACCGGGTCGCGCTGCTCCTGCCCGCGCACTGGCAGACGGCGGTGTGGCTGCTGGCGTGTTCCTCGGTGGGCGCGGTCGCGGACGTCGCGGGGGATCCGGCGGCGGCCGACGTCGTCGTCAGCGGACCCGACTCCCTGGAGGCCGCGCGGGCCTGCCGGGGTGAGCGGGTGGCGCTGGCGCTGCGGCCCCTGGGCGGGCGGTTCCCGCGGACGCCGGAGGGCTTCGCCGACTACGCGGTGGAGGTGCCGGGGCAGGGGGACCGGTTCGCTCCGTTCGCGCCGGTGGATCCGGAGGAGCCGGCGCTCATCGTCGCCGGGCGGGAGTTCAGCGCGGCCGAGGTGGTCGAGCGGGCCTCGGCGCAGGCGCCGTCGCTGGATCTGACGGGGCCGGGGGCGCGACTGCTGTCGGGGCTGCCGTACGACACCTGGGAGGGGCTAAGCGCCGGGCTGTACGCGCCGCTGGCCGTCGGGGGGTCGGTGGTGCTGTGCCGGCATCTGGAACGTGTGGACGAGGACCGTCTCGCGGAGCGGGTGCGGAGCGAGAGGGTGACGGCGGTCCGGCGGTAGGCCCGGGAGGCCGGCCGCGAAGGCCGGCACCGTGGCCGCGAGGACGGCGACCACCGGGACGACGCCGACCGCTCGGACGGCGGACCCGCAGACCGCGGACCCCGGACGGCAGACCCCGGACCCCCACCGCTCGGACGGCAGACCCGCAGACCCCGGACCCCGGACGGCAGACCCCGGACCCCCACCGCTCGGAC